>NZ_BAAASZ010000051.1:346217-374251 GCF_039533145.1 Streptomyces macrosporus | reverse complement strand
ACGCCGGTGGAGGTCTCGTTGTGGGTGAGGGCGTAGGTGTCCACGCCGGTCTCGGCGTGGGGCAGGGGGTGGGTGCCGGGGTCGGCGGTGATGACGGAGGGGTCGGCCAGCCAGGGGGCGAGTCGGGCGGCCTTGGCGAACTTGGCGGAGAACTCGCCGAAGGACAGGTGTTGGGACTTCGATTCGATCAGGCCGTGGGTGGCGATGTCCCAGAAGGCGGTGGAGCCGCCGTTGCCGAGGATCACCTCGTAGCCGTCGGGGAGGGCGAAGAGGTGGCGCACGCCCTCGCGGACCCGGCCGACCAGGTTCTTCACCGGGGCCTGGCGGTGGGAGGTGCCCATCAGGGTGGTGCCGGTGGCGGCCAGGGCGGTCAGCGCCTGGGGGCGCACCTTGGACGGGCCCGAGCCGAAGCGTCCGTCGGCGGGCTTGATGTCTGCGGGAATCCGGATGTCGGACATGGATCACCTCGTGGATCGTGGTCGTGGCGGTTCGAGTCCCCGCGGGGGGACGGGGCGGGACCGGAGCGGGCGGTTCACACCTCTGCGCCGCCGCTCGCGGCGGCGGCGATGTCGGCCCCCCGGGAGACGAACCCGAAGCAGCGCTCGACGTTGTAGAGCGTGGCCCGCATGCAGAACTCGGGGGACGTGGTGGAGACGCCGTCCTCCAGCAGCACCGCGTCGTAGCCGAGGCAGGCGGCGTCCGTCAGCGTCGCGAGGACGCACTGGTCCGCGTTGACCCCCGTGAACAGGAGGGTGTCCACACGGAGGTTGCGCAGGACGGAGTCCAGCGGCGTGTCGAAGAACCCGCTCATCCGCCGCTTGGTGACGCGGACGTCCCCGTCGAGGGGTTCCAGGCCGTCCACCACCGCCGCCCCCCAGCCGCCCTCCACCAGGACCGGGGTGTCGGAGCCCGGAAGGAACGATCCGATACCGCCGCCGGTGCCCGCCAGGTCGTACGCGTGCAGCACGTTCGGCGGGATGTCGACACGGTCCGGCCGGCTGGCCCAGTTCAGCCAGACCACCGGCACGCCAGCCGCGCGCAGCGGGGGCAGCATCGCGGCGATCGAGGCGATCAGGCTTCCGGCGTCCGAGACGTCCAGCCCTATGGAGGCGAGCCAGCCGTCCGGGGAGCAGAAGTCGTTCTGCATGTCGACGACGATCAGGGCCGTGCGGGAGAGGTCGAGGGTGAGCCGCTGCGGTCTGGCCGGGACCGTCACCGGCCTGGGCGCCGGCACGGGCCGCCGCAGGTCCACCTCCCGTCCCGAGGCGCGCCAGCTGTTCCGCTCGGTGGGGCCGAGGAGCCTCATGGCGTCCCCGCTCACCGGTCCGCTCCGGCCGCGCGGTTGTGGGCGTGGGGTTCGTCGTCCGGCAGGGCGTCGTCCGGCGAGTCGACCACCGCGCACAGCAGGCGCACCTCCCCGCGCTGCCAGAGGGTGCCGACCTCCGCGAACCCGGCCCGGTGGAGGGCGTCGAGGTGGACGGAGAGCTCCGCGGACAGGTCGCTGTGGTGCTCGCCGTCGTAGCCCCGGCGCCTGCGCTCGGCGACGGCGTCCGCGAACGCCGGCTCCGCCTGCACCTCCTCCCACCAGCCGTACCAGTCCTCGCCGTGCCCCGCCGGGAGCGTGCGGACGCTCTCCTGCCGGAGGAGGGCCCGGTCGAGGCGCGTCAGGACCGGCGACGTCCCGCGGTCCCGCACCAGCTCGTCGCAGTTGAGCAGGACTCCTCCGGGGCGCAGCACCCGTGTCAGGTCGGTGTACACCGACACCAGCACCGAGGGGTCCAGCCAGTGCAGCGCGGTGCTGCTCACCACGGCGTCGACCGGCCGGTCCAGGCCGAGCGCGTCCACCCAGTCGGGGGCGCGCAGGTCCGCGTCCACGAAGCGCAGCCCGGGGACGTCGCCGTACGCGGCCCGCCCGAGCTCGACCAGGAGGGGGTCGGCGTCGACGGAGACCACCGTGGCGCCCGGGACGCGCCGCAGCAGCCGCACCCCGATGGAGCCGGGCCCGCAGCCGAGATCGACCACCAGGGGGTCCGGGCGTCCGGCGATCTCCTCGACCACGTCGACGATGGCGGTGAACTGCGCCTCCCGTTCGGGCAGGAAGGTCTCCTGTTGTCGGTCCCAGCGCTCGACCCAGCGGCGCGCGGTCTGCGTGTAGGCGAATGTCATCGGGGACTCCCTGCGTGTGCCTGTTGCGGAGGTGCTGTGCGAAGCGGGGGACGTCGGAGGGCCGTTTCTCCGCTCACGCGGAGCCGGTGGCCTCGTCGTCGGGGGCGTCGTCGGGGGCGTCGGGGCCGTCGTCGGGTGCCACGTCGTAGAAGGAGGGGCCGTCCAGGTACCGGATCGTGTTGGCGTCCCGGAGCACGGTCTCCTCGCTCTCGTGGAGGAGGACCACCACCATCGGATAGGTGATGTCGTCCACCGTGCGGGAGATGCGCTGCCCGGGGGCGACGGCCACCCGCATCTCGTGGAAGCTCTCCATCGCGCGGATCGTCTCGACCCCCCGGTAGCGCCTCAGGGTTCCGGAGACGGGGGAGACGAGTCCCACGAAGGCGCAGTGCGAACCGAGCGGATCGTCGTCCGCGTGGTGCGCCAGGAAGCGCTCGGGGCGCAGGTACGCCTCCACCGTCCAGTCGAGCTGGGACCGCCCGCGGGCGATCTGCGCGTAGTGCGGGAGGTCGGCGCCGCCGATCCGCGCGCCCGCCTCCACCAGGACCGGCCCGGACGCCGTCATCTTGATCTCCACGTGCGCGGGGCCGTGCCGGATGCCGAGCGCGTCGAGCGCCTGCCCGGCGTACTCGGTCAGCCGGTCCTGCACCTCGCCCCCGCGGGGCATGAGGTACGCCGTGTCCGACAGGTCCGCCACGCCGTTGGCGGTGATGCGCGTGGTGCGCCAGATCTCGCAGACGCGGTGCACCCCGTCGCGGCTCACCGTGTTCACCATGTACTCGGTGCCGCGCAGGTACTCCTGCGCCACGGCGCCGACGTTGCGCATCGAGAAGACGTTCTCCGCGCCGGAGATCCGTCCGAAGGCCGCCGCCGACTCCTCCGGCGTGTCGCAGAAGAAGACGCCGTTCCCGGCCGCGCTCCTGAGCGGTTTGACGACGACGCGGCCGCCGATCGACCGGTGCCACTCGGCGACGTCGTCCTCGGACTCCACGAGCTTCTGGCGGGCGGCCGCCACACCGGCGCGCCCGATCGTCTCGATCATGACGTACTTGTCCCGCCTGGCGGCGCTCAGCGCGGTGCCGTTGGTGGGCAGACCGAGCGCCTCGCCGAGCGCGTCGGCCAACTCGACGCCGATCTCGCCCCCCGCGACCACCGCCACGGGACCGTGCGCCGCGACGGCCCGCACGGTGGCCGCGAGGTCTCCGCCGTGGACGATGTTGTCCGCGTACTCCGACAGGTCGAGCGGCCCCCGGTACACCGCGGGCACCTCCGGGGTGCTCTGCACCCTGACCACGGAGGCCCCGTTCTTGCGGAACTCGTCCACCAGGGACTTCGACAGGCCGTAGGAATCCACGACGACGACGGTGGGTGGCACCGGTATCTCAACCCTCTCACTGGGCATCGGAACGGACGGGGGGTACGGGCCGCGCGGCGGCCGGGGGAGTCTTCTCCGCGGTGTCGGGCTCGTCCGCCCCGGCGGGGGACCGGACCAGCCACGCCCCGAGGGCCACCGCGGTCGCCACGGTGCCCACCGCCACGAATCCGGCGGCCGCTCCCCCCGCGCCGCTCGCCAGACCGGACAGCGGCGCGCCGGCGGCGTTGCCCCCGGCCACCGCGGCGCCGTACAGACCCATGGCACGGCCGCGGTTCCCCTCCGTCGCGACCCTGCTGCTCGCCGTGGAGGTCGCCGCGAAGGACGCCGCCGACAGCATCGCCGCGGGCATGACGGCGACGAGCAGGACCCGCCAGTCCTCCACGGCCCCGAGGGGGACCGTGGTCAGACCGAGGAGCAGCACCGGCGCCCACGGGGGCACGGCGAAGGGGAGCACGCCGTACAGCAGGCCCCCGACGACCGCGTAGCACCCGCACACCGCGACGAGCAGCCCGATCCAGGCCGTGTCGCCTCGCGCGCGCACCACGCCGAGCAGCGAGATCTCGAAGCCCGAGGCCACCACGCCGGCCGCGAAGGCGCAGGCCAGGATCGGGAGGAGGCCCTGGACGGAGCCGGCGTCGGCGGTCGCGCGCCGCCCCGCGCCCGGTGCGGTCGGCCGCGCCCGCAGCGCGAAGGCGGTCAGCCCCAGCACGAGGAGGCACCCCAGGACGTGCGAGGCGGTCCCGGTGGACATCCGGGACGCCAGCACCGCGCCCAGCGCGGGCCCCACCACGTACGACAGTTGGTTGGTCACCGCGTCGAGGGCGAAGGCCGCCTGTTGGTGCTCCGGCGGCACCTGCGCCGACAGCACCATCCGGGAGACGGTCGAGCCCGGTACGAGCAGGAGTCCCGACACCAGCGCGCCGACGATCAGGGCGTGGTGGGGCAGCAGGGGGACCACGCCCCAGAACGCGCCCTGCGCCGCCGCGGCGGCGAGCAGCACGGGCCGCAGCCCCACGCGGTCCATGGCCCGGCCCAGGAGCGGCGCCCCCGCCATCACGCCCAGCATCCAGGCCCCGGTCGCGAGCCCGGCGGAGTCCAGCCCGTGTCCGAGGCCCAGCGTCATCCGGAGGGACAGGACGATGGGGATCGCGATGACGGGCAGCTTGACGAGGAAGCCGAGGACCACGGTGGTCCGCGTCCCGGGAATCCTCAGCAACCGGCGGTACCGTTCCACCTCACCGGGCTCCCCGCGTCGCAGGAGGCCGCCGTGCCCGGTCCGGGGCGGCGGGAGCCCCCGGTCCGGGCGCGGGTCCCGCCGGCGCGGACGCGCCGGGACGGGTGAGCGCAGCGGTGGTGGTGTCCACGGATCGTCCCCTGTCGGTCGGTCGGCCGGTCGGTCGATCGGTCGGTCAATCGGTCAGTCGGCGAGCATGTTCGCGTAGAGCTCCGTCTCCAGCGCCCGCAGAGCCGCGTAGTCCTCCTCGATGCGGTCGAGGCTCGGGGAGACGAGGTAGAGGTTGCCCGGGCAGGTGGCCAGGTTGACGGTGCGCTCCAGGTGGGCGACGGTGTCCAGCGTGGTCTCCATCCCGTGGAAGGTGGGCAGGCCGCGGACGCCGCTCAGGTCGGGGGCGCGGACGACCTTGCCCTCGACCGGGCTGAGCAGGTAGACGTGCCGCGCGTGCAGCGGGGGGTGGGGGCGGGGGCGGCGGATCGCGTGCCGGAAGCCCTCGGGGTCCAGGTAGCTCATCGGCAGCAGGGAGTTCTGGCTGTACCCGCAGAGGGCGAGCGCGATCCCGGGGTCGCAGGCGCCCTCGACGCGGGCGCCGGTCTCGATGAGGACGGGTCCGCGGGGGGTGAGCATGATCTCGCTGTGGGCGGTGCCGTTGTCGATGCCGAGGGCCGACAGCACGTCCTGGACGTAGGTGCAGAGCGTGCCGTACTCGTGCTCGTCGGGGTGGACGAGTTCGGAGTGGACGCACACGGCGGTGGAGCCGATCATGCGCCGGCGCATCCGCCACACGTCGGTCACGTGGTGGTGGCCGCGCGAGCTGACCGAGTTGACGGTGAACTCCACCCCGCCGTCGCGGACGATGTCCTGCTGCACCAGCAGCTCGTCGTTGACCCGGCCGAAGAGGCTGACGGTTCCCCGCAGTTCGGCGAAGGCGTCCACCACCTCCTCCTCCGACGAGCAGAAGCGCACGCCCTCGGCGGAGGTGCCGGCCAGCGGTTTGACGACGGCGTGGCCGTCGGTGTGGTCGCGGTACCACGCCAGGGCGGTCGCCGCGTCGGAGGTGCGGTGGTGCGGGATGGCGGCGATGCCGTTGCGCGTCAGGGCCTCGGCCATGTGGTACTTGTCGCGCCGCGCGTGGGCCGTCTTGGGGTCCATCGCCGGGATGCCCGGAAAGTGCGGGGTCAGCCGGTCGGCCAGGTCGACACCGGATTCCCCGCCGGGGACGACGCAGGCCACCTCGTACTCCCCGAGGCCGCGCAGCAGGGCGTCGAAACCGTCCGCCTCCTCCAGCGTCAGCAGGAAGTCCCGGGGACGGAAGGACGCCCTCCAGAAGTCCGAGTCGCTCTCCTCGGACAGGACGGCCACACACCGGTGGCCGAGGCCGTTGAAGAGCTGGGCGAGCTTGGTGCCGGCGCGCAGCGGGTCGACGATCACGACGACTGCGCGGGGTACGGCGGTCACGTGCGGTTCACTCTCCCGTTCGGTTCGGGAGGCGGGCCCGGTGCGGGCCCGCCTCGTGAGGGGCGCCGCCTCAGGCCGAGAGCCGGGTCTCCCGCACGGCGTCGGCCAGTTCGTTCCAGAAGTCGGCGAGCAGGTCCAGGTAGCGGGTGAACCCGTGTTCGAGGGCCGCCAGGTCCTCCTCGTTCCCGCACAGGGCGGCGGAGCTGGACACGGCGTGCAGCTTGTGCTCCTTCTCGGCCGCGCCGATGTGCAGGTAGAAGAACTCGCAGTGCTCGTGGAACTCTTCGAGGGGGAAGTGGTGCATGTAGTTGCGGGACCCCTCGTAGAGGCGGACCAACTGCGCGTACGCGTGCCACTCCTGGGCCAGCAGCGCACCGCATCCGACCTTGACGTTCTCGTCGCCGAAGAGCCTGGCGCCCTCCTCCACCAGACGCCGCGTGGCGGGGAGGACGGTGGGGTCGATGTCGTCGAAGTCGACCTCGTGGCCCCGGATGCGGGACAGCAGGGCCGAGAAGAAGTTCTTCAGCAGGACGGTGTGGACCTTCTCGGGATCGCCGTTGCCCATCTCGTCGTTGATGTTCTCGGCCGTCTCGGCGCGTGCCACCAGATCGTCGGGCGACATGCGGAGGAAGACCAGGGCGAGCCGGTTCACCGTGGGGGACACCTGGGCGTAGAAGTTCCGCGCGACGGTCTCCACCCCCTCGACGGACAGCTCGGTGGAGCACCACAGGTCGTAGAAGGCGTTGTTCAGCGCGGGGTGGCGGTACACCGACTCGGCGAGTTCCAGCACGCGCTTCTCGACGGCCTCGGCGGACTCGGTGGTCCGGGGTTTCGCGTCGGCGACGGTCATGTGTCGTCCTCTCTCGGGTGTGTCGGGGTGGGGGTGGGGTGGGGGCGTCCCGCGGCGGCCGTCACCGGCGGCGGGTCTCCCCGAAGAAGCCGGGCACGGTCGTCGGCCGGCCCTCGGCCTTCGCCTGCCGGTACCGGGAAACCACGCACGTGGGGAATCGCCGTCTCAGCCGTGGAGGGCTTCGCCGCGGAGCGGGGCGCCGGCACGGCCGCGCGGGCGAGGGGCCCGGTCGGCCAGTGCCCCGGCCCCGAGGGTGCGGGCGACCCAGTCGTCGTCGTACACGGTGTCGAGGTAGCGCTCTCCCGAGTCCGGCGCGATCACCAGCACCCGGCCGCCCGGTTCGACCCGGTCGCCGAGCAGGGTGACCGCGTGCAGCGCGGTGCCCGTGGAGGCGCCCGTGAGCAGCCCGTACCGGAGCGCCACGCGCCGGCAGGTGCGCACGGTGTCCCGTTCGGAGACGCGGACCTTCTCGAAGGTGCCGTCGTCGTGGAAGAGCTCGGGGCGCCTGCTGCTGCCGAGGCCCGGCAGGTGCCGGGAGGCGCCTTCGCCGCCGAAGGTGATCGAGCCCTGTGCGTCGACGGCGACCACCCGGGTGGGCAGGCGGTGTTCGCGCACCGCGCCGAGGCAGCCCATGAGCGTGCCGCTGCTGCCCACGCCGACGAACAGCCAGTCGGGCACGCCGAACCCCTCCAGGATCTCCGCCATGGTGTCCCTGCGGTGGGCCCGGGCGTTGGCGGGGTTGCGGTACTGGTTGAGCCAGACGAGTCCGGGCGTGGTCCGCAGCCGTTCGCGGATCAGGTCGATGCGGGTCTGCAGATAGCCGCCGTTGGCGTCCCGCCGGTCCACGACGACGACCTCGGCACCGAGCGCCCGCATGTGCCGGACGCTCTGCGCTTGCGTGTTGGGGTCGGTGACCAGCGTGATCCGGTATCCCTTGGCCGCGCAGATCATGGCGAGCGCGATGCCCAGGTTCCCCGAGGTCGACTCGATCAGGGCGTCTCCCGCGCGCAGCAGGCCCTGCCTCTCCGCCGCCGTCAGCATCTCCCGCGCGGTCTTCACCTTGATCGAACCGGACGGGTTGAGCGCCTCCAGCTTCAGCGTGGTGCCGAATCCCGGGTGGAAGCCGGGAAGGGTGAGGAAGGGCCGTGCCGGGCCCGCCTCGTACGCCCGATCGCAGACCGCGGTGTTCACCGGACCGATGACAGGGCCTGGTCCAGGTCCTGGATGATGTCCGCGGTGTCGTTGCTGTACCCCAGCGCGAGGCGCACCGTTCCGCGGGGGACCCCGATGCTCTCCAGCTCCCGGTCCGAGTACTCGAAGTAGGTGAAGAAGGTGCTCTGCTCGACCAGGGTGTGCGGGGCGCCGAAGTTGGAGGCCATGAAGGGCACGCGCAGCCGGTCGACGACCTGCGCCGTCTGCTGCTCCGTCATGTCCAGCTCGAAGGTGATCACGCCCCCGTAGCCGTTGAGGTACTGCTGTGCGAGCTTGAAGTGCGGGTGGCTCGACAGGCCGTTGTAGTAGACGCGGGCCACGCTCGGGTGGCTCTCCAGGTAGCGGGCGACCTCCAGGCCCATCGCGTTCACGCGCTCCATGCGCAGCCGCAGCGTGTAGAGGCTGCGGCGGAGCAGGAAGGCCGTGTTGCCGTCGGTGATCGGGCCGGTGGTGTCGCGGTACCAGCGGAGCTTCTCGATGAGGTCCCCGCGGCCGGAGGCCACTCCGGCGACGATGTCGCCGTGGCCGCTCAGGTACTTGGTGGCGCTGAAGAGGACCAGGTCCACGCCCCACTGCAGGGCGTAGAAGTTCGGCGGCGGCGAGAAGGAGCTGTCCAGGGTGATCACCACGTCCGGACCGACGGCCTCGCGCACCCGGGCCACGTCGATGAGGTACATATGGGGCGAGGAGGGCATCTCCAGGTGGACGAGCCGCAGCCTTCCGCGCAGGGCGGCCGTGTTCTCGATGAACTTCTCGGGGTCCCGGATCGAGAACTCGTGCACCGTGACGCCGAACTTCGGCAGGATGTGGTGGAAGACGTTGCGGACCTGCCGGTACGACTCGGACGGCAGCACCACCTCGTCACCCTCCTTGAGGAGGGAGAGGAAGGCCGTGACGTGCGCGGCCATGCCGGAGGCGAACACCAGCGAACCGTCGGCGCCGCTCAGCTCGCTGAGTTTGTTCTCGACCTCTATCCAGGTGGGGTTGGAGTAGCGGCCGTACCGGCCGGCGGGCACGGAGAGGTCGTGCAGTCCGGCCTTCACGTGTTCCGCGTCGTCGAAGTAGTACGAGGCGCTCTGGTAGGTCGGCGATTCGATGCTGTTGGTGTAGGCGTCTTCGCTGCGGCGCTTCGTCATGCTCTCGCTCCTTGGGACCGGTCTCGATGCGGTGCGGGGCTGTCGTGTCCGTCGTCGCCTGGCGGTCAGCCGACGTCGAGGCCCATCAGGTCGGCGATGGTCTCCCGGCGGACGATCTCCCGCGTCCGGCCGTCGGCGACCGCGACGACGGGGGGCCGGGGGATCTGGTTGTAGTTGTGCGCGAGGCTGCGGCAGTACGCGCCGGTGCCCGGCACGGCCAGCAGGTCGCCGGGGCGCACGTCCCCGGGCAGGTGGTCGTCCCGGACCACGACGTCGCCCGCGTCGCAGTGCTTGCCCACGACACGGACCAGCACCGGGGCGGCGTCCGACACGCGGCCGGCGAGCCTGACCGAGTAGGAGGCGTCGTACAGCGCGGTGCGCACGTTGTCGCTCATGCCGCCGTCGACCGCGACGAACGTGCGGATGCCCTGCCGGTGCTTGACCGTTCCGACCCGGTAGAGCGTCACCCCGCTGGGGCCGGCGATGGCGCGTCCGGGCTCGATCGCCAGGCGCGGCACGCCGACGCCGAGCGCCGCGCACTCCCGGGCCACCACGGTGCGCAGGATGTCGGCCATCTCCTTGGGTCCCGTGGGCTCGTCCGCCGGGGTGTAGGCGATGCCGAAGCCGCCGCCCAGGTCCAGCTCGGGGAGCTCGGCGCCCTCCCGGGCGATGCGCGCCCGCAGCTCCAGCAGCCGCTTGGCGGCGGCCTCGAAGCCGGCCGTGCCCAGGATCTGGGAGCCGATGTGGCTGTGCAGGCCGCGCAGCTCCAGGAGCCCGTCGTCGAGCACGCGCCGGATGGCGGTCTCGGCCTCCCCGCCGACCAGGGAGAAGCCGAACTTCTGGTCCTCGTGCGCGGTGGCGATGTAGGCGTGGGTGTCGGCCCGTACGCCGACGGTGACCCGCAGCAGGACGCGCGGCCTGCTGCCGGGGAAGTGGGGCACCAAGGCGTGCAGCCGGTCCAGCTCCTCGAAGGAGTCGACGACGATGCGGCCGACCCCGTATTCGAGCGCGGCGGCCAACTCGGCCTCGGACTTGTTGTTGCCGTGCATCAGGATGCGTTCGGCGGGGAATCCGACGGCCTGGGCGTAGGCGAGTTCGCCCTCGGTGCAGACGTCCAGGCTGAGGCCGGCCTCCTCCGCGATGCGGGCCGTCGTACGGCTCAGGAACGCCTTGCCCGCGTAGTACACGTCGAAGTCGTGGAAGGCCTCGCGGAAGGCCGCGCAGCGGGCACGGAAGTCGACCTCGTCGAAGACGTAGGCGGGGGTGCCGTGGCGTTCGGCGATCTCCGAGACGGGTACTCCGCCGATCGTCAGGACGCCGTGGTCGTCGAGGGCCGCGGTCGTCGGCCACAGCCCCGGGTGCAGGGCGTTGACGTCCTCGGGCACGGGCGGTGACGGGGATTCTGCTGCGGACACGGCATTCCTCTGGTCGGTGAGGCGGATACGGGCGTGCGGGAGCGGGTGGGCGGTGCCCGGACGGCACGCCGGGAGCCCACGGACGACGGGCCGGACCGCCCGGCGGACCGGGACCGCGGGAGGGCGAGGCGGAGGCCCGGGAATCTCAGATGTCGAAGGCGAGCACCGCGGCCAGCAGGAACATGACGATTCCGCAGCCGACGTTGACCTTGCGCGCGAGGCCCTGGTCGGAGGCGAAGCGCTCGCTGAGCGCGCCGCTGGCCAGGCCCACGACGGCGTCCGCCGCGAAGCCGATCGCGACGAAGATCGTTCCCAGCACGAACAGCTGCGCCGACACCGGCCAGCCGGACGGTGTGGTGAACTGCGGCAGGAAGGCCACGTAGAAGACGATCACCTTCGGATTGGTCAGGTTCACGATCATCGCCTTGTAGGCGATTTTCGCATAGGCTTGGCGAGATCTCGCCGTATTGACGGCCATATCTGATCGGTCGCGGATTATGGAGATTCCGAGGTAGATCAGGTAGCAAATTCCGATGAATTTGAACGCGGTCAGGAGCGAGGGGTGGCGCGAGACGAGCAGAGCCACGCCGAAGGCGCTGAGAACGGCATGGGCGAACATGCCGCCCGCGACCCCGGCGGCCGCGGACACCCCACCGGAACGCCCTTGTGACACCCCGTAGGACATGACGTACAGCATGTCGGGCCCCGGTGTGACGCAGACGACCGTCGCGGCCAACAGGAACGAGGCGAAGAGTGTGCTTTGAACGTCCATGACAGTCGGCCCAACCGTACCTTTCGTTCGGGCTTCAGCTCGTCGGGGAGCCTCTGCGCGGGACGTGTTCACTCTGTCACTTCGCCTCCGGAAAAGAGACCTGCGCCATGCATACTGAATATGCATGTGCCCATTAGGACGGGTGAACAAATTGGACATATCAGATGTACCGGAGCTCGCCTCGCTCTCCCCGCTGACAGAAGCCGAACTCACCGTCTACGCATATGCGGTGGAGCAGTCCGGCATCGACGGGGAAGAGGTCCCGCACCTGGACGTCGTCGCGCCCGACGAGGCGGAGGCGGCCGTCCGGAGCCTGCTGAAGCGCCGGCTCCTGCTGCCGGTGCGCGACGGCGGGCTGCGTTACGTCGCGGTCCCGCCCGACGCCGCCTCCGAGGAGCTGGCCCGGCCGATCGCCAACCGCGCCCGGGTCGTGCGCCACGCGGCGGACCGGTTACGCGACGAACTCCTGCCGGTCTACGAGAGCGGCCTCGAACGCCGGCTGCGCCGCCCGCCCTTCGAGGAGCTGCACGAGGTGACGGCGGTGCGCAAGCAGCTCGACAGGCTCGCCGCCGAGGCGCGCTTCGAAGTGCTCACCTCGCAGCCCGGCGGCGGACGGACCGAGGAGGTCCTGCAGGAGGCGATGGCCCGAACCGAGGAACTGCTGAAGCGCGGCGTGCGGATGCGGACCCTCTACCAGCACACCGCGCAGTTCAGCGCGAGCACGGTCGCCTACGTGGAGATCGTCTCCCGACTGGGGGCGGAGGTGCGCACCCTGGGGGACGGCTTCATGCGGATGATCGCCTTCGACCGGGAGACCGCCGTGATCGAGCTGAAGGACAATCCGCGGGGCGCGCTGGTCGTCCGGGAGCCCAACGTGGTCGCCTTCCTGGTCTCCGCCTTCGAGCTCATGTGGGGGCAGGGGGAGAAGTTCCCGGAGAACCTCGGCAGGGACCAGGCGATCCTGGCCTCGGACAAGACCAAGGAGGACATCATCCGGCTCCTCGTCCTCGGCGAGCCGGACAAGGTGATAGCCCGTCGCATGGGGATGTCGGTCAGGACCTGCCAGCGCCACATCGCGAAGATCATGGAGCGCATCGGGGCGAAGAGCCGGGTCCACGCCGGATACCTGCTGCGGGAGTACGACGACACCCTTGCGCGGTCGGTGCCCGCCCGGAGCGACGGCGCGGACGTCGGACCGGGCGCCGGGACGGGCGCCGGGACGGAGCCGCCCCCGGAAACGGTGTCCGCGCGCGACGGGGACCGGTAGGGCCCGCGACCCGCGGGCCGTCCGACGTCCCGCGGGGGCGGCCCCGGGAGCCGTGCCGGCTAGCCGTCCAGCGAGCGGTGGTAGGCGACGAACCGCTCGCGTTCGAAGCCCTCGGAGTCGTACAGGGACTGCGCGACGTGGTTGTCCGGCGCCGTCTCCAACTGGATGCCGACGGCCCCCGCGGCGCGGGCGTGTTCCAGGCAGGCCCGCACCAGGGCGCGGCCCGCCCCCGCCCCCCGGGCCTCCTCCCGCACGTACAGGTCGTTCAGCGTCCACACGGTCCCCATGGAGAGGGAGGAGAACGTGCGGTAGACCTGGGCGAAACCGACGGGCCCGGCCGGTGTCTCCGCGAGCAGGACCACCGAGTCGCCGTTCTTCAGCCGCTCCGCGAGGAAGGCCGCGGGGCGCTCCTCGTCGGGGACCGCGACCCCGTAGAACTCCAGGTACCGCAGGAACAGGTCGGTCACCGCGGGCAGATCGGCGACCGTCGCGGTCCGTACGGAGAGGGTGGTGCTCATCGGGGCTCCTCGTCGTTCTCTTCGGGGCGAGCGGGCGAGGCGGCGCCGAGCACCGCGTGTGCAATGTACTCCGCGGCGGCGGGCGCCGTCTTGAAGCCGCCCCCGGACCAGCGAGCGGCCACGACCGTCCGGATCCGCCCCGGCACCGGCCCCAGCAACGGCCCGCCCTCGCCGTACAGATCCGTGCCGTGACGACCGCCCAGACAGGGGGCTTCGGCGAGCCACGGCCACACGCGGGCGGCCCCGGCGCGGATGTACGCCGCCTGGTCCTCCGTCAGACGGTCCCCGCCGCGCGGCTCGTGGCCCCACTCGTCGACCGGGCGCCCGGCGAGCAGGGCCCCGTCCGCGACTTCGGGGGCGGGACGCCCCCAGACCCCCGTGACGAGGTCCACGACCGCGGGCGAGGGGTGCCCGCCGGCGAAGTGGCCGTACCGGATGCGCCTGGTCACGAACGAGGCCGGGGCGCTCCCGGCCGGGGCGAGACGGTCGAGCAGCGCGGGTGTTCCGGACCCGGCCGCGACCACCACCGCCCGGGCCGTGAGGGGGCCGCGGTCCGTGGTCAGCACGGCCCCGCCGGGGCACGGCGCGATGTCGCGGACGGCGCACCCGTCGCGCACCGAGGCGCCGTGGCGTCTCGCGCCGTCCCGGTGGACGGCCACCGCGCGCCGGGGGTCGGCGTGGCCGGCGCCGGGTTCCCACACGGCGCCGGCCGTGTGCCGGGCGTCCAGTCCGGGCCAGCGCGCGGCGACGTCGTCGGCGGTCAACAGCTCCGCCTCGACGCCGCCCGCCCGCAGCTCGTCGATCCCCCGCCGGGCCTCCTCCAGGTCACCGGGGCCGAGCAGGACGAGGGAGCCGGTGCGCCGGAAGCCGTACGCCTCGGTGCGCTCGGCCGGCAGCCCCCACAGGAGCCGGTGGCTGCGGATCGCCAGGGCCCGTACGGCCGGGTCGGGGTCGTAGGCCCGGACGAGCCCGCCCGACCAGTGCGTGGCCGGCGGCACGGCGGCTCCCGCGTCCACCAGGACGACGGAGGCGCCCGCCTCCGCGAGCGCCGCCGCGGCGGCCGAGCCGACCACGCCGGCCCCGACGACGGCCACGTCGAAGAAGTCCGCCCCGCCCCCGGCCGGTGGCGGGGACGGCGGACGCGGACGGTCGTCGGGCACGGCGACCGGTACGACCTCCCAGCCGCCGGTTCCCCCGTCCGGGAACACGGGTTCACCCGCCGGGGTGAAGGCGGTACCGGAGGCCGCGCGCACCGCCGCGAGCAGTCGGGCGCCCCTGGCGGCGGGGTCCCGCGCCAGTGCCGTCGCGAGGGCCGCGAAGGCCGCCTCGACCCGCCCGGGCGCGCCCCCGGACAGCCTGGCCACGAGCATCCCCCGCGCGGCGGGCCCCGCGAGGTCGGCGAACTCCTCGACGGCGCAGTCGTCCGTGGCCAGGAGCAAACCGTCGAAGCCCGCCCCGCGCAGTTCCCGGGCGACGGCCGCCACCCCGAAGTGCGTGCCGCAGACCGCCACGGCGGTCGCTCCGTCGAGGGCGGGGCCACCGCCGCGGCGCGGCACGGTCGGGGGCGCCGGGAGCGCCGGGAGCGGAGCCACGGGAAGCGGCGGGGCGGGGAGGGACGCGAACGACTCGGCGAGGGCGCGGCCGTAGTCGCTCCCGTCGTGCGCGACCAGCAGACGGCGGCGCCCGAGCCGGTGCGCGGCCCGGGCGAGCGCGCGGAGCTGGCCGTGGTCGTCCGGACACCAGCGCAGCGCCCAGCCGTCGGCGCCGTCCAGCAGCCCCGGACGGGTGGCCAGGGGCAGCAGGACCGGAAGTCCGGCCCGCCGGTACAGGGGCAGCGCGGCCTGCGCGCCGGCGCTGTTGAAGTGCCCGACGACCGCCGCGTAACCGCCGTCGGCCGTGATCTCCCGGGCGCGGCGCGGTCCCTCGTCGGCGTCGCCGACGTCGTCGAACGGTTCCCAGCGCAGTGCCGGAGCCGCGTGCCGGGCCATGGCGTCGCGCAGCGGCCCGCCCCAGGCCGCCCGCCGGCCGCTGAACGGTCCCACCACCGCGACGCGGACGCTACCGGGCACCGAAGACCGGTCCCTCGGGAGGGGCGAGGCGCGTGGCGGCCCGGGGAACGGAGAGGGCCTCGGCCGTCACCGGCCGGCCGGCGGGCAGGCCCAGGGCGGCCGAGAGCCGCGCGGCGCCGTCGGGCATCACGGGCGCGGCCCACGCCGACACCGCCGCCGCCACCGCGAGTTCGGCGGCCAGGGCGGCACGGTGGGACGCGTCCCCTCCGGGGCGGTTCCTCTCGTGCGCGTGCACGTGGGAGAAGTCGGTGACGCAGGCGATCATCTCGTCGAGGAGCGCCACCGCCCGCCGGGGGTCGAAGTCGCCGGGGCCGTACGCCTCGCGCAGCTCCGCCAGCGCGCGCAGCAGCCGTCCGCGCAGCGACTCCCACCCCGGACCGCCGGGTTCCTCCTCCGGGACCCGTCCGCCGCACGCTCCGTCGACCGCGTCGAACAGCCTCTCCAGCCACCCGTTCCACAGGGAGTGCAGGCGCCGGCGGCTGAGGTCGAGCGCCGGCAGGTCGAAGTCGGTCTCCCGGCCCCGGGGGCGGTCGGCGCAGACGTGGTAGCGCAGCACGTCGCCGCCGCACCGCTCGACGGCCTCGTCGGCCCAGACGGCGTGCCGGCGGCTGGTGGAGAACTTCCGTCCCTCCAGCCGGTAGAACTCGTTCACCTCGAACCCGGCGGCCATGGCCCCGGTCCGCCCGCACGCGGCGAACAGCGCGGGGAAGAGCACGGCGTGGAAGTAGCCGTTGTCGAACCCGAAGAACTGCACGGGACGGGTGTCCGCACCGCCGTCCGCGAGCTCCGCGGCCTGGAACAGGTAGCCCGGCGCCATCTCGAACCAGACGTGGAGGCGCTGGTCCTCGAAGCCGGGCACGGGGACGGGCACGCCCCAGTCGGCCGGGTGCGTCACGGCGACGTCCGGCAGCCCGTCGGCGAGCATCCGCTCGCACAGCGCCCGCAGGCGCGGGGGCATGCGGACCTCCTCCCAGTACGAGGCGAGCCGGTCCGCGTACGGGGACAGGGGGAAGTACAGCCGCTCGCACCGGCGCGACTCGGCCCGGGCCCCGCAGGGCACGCAGTGCGGGTCCGTCAGGTCCCCGCAGTCGTTGGGACGGCCGCACGCCTCGCAGGCGTTGCCGTTGGAGGACGCGCCGCAGTGGGGGCAGCCTCCGACGACGTACGCCTCGTAGAGCCACCGTGCGCAGGAGACGCAGTAGGGCAGCGGGGCGGTGCGGGGCACGATGCGGCCGGCGTCGTACAGGCCGCGGAAGAAGTCCTGGACGGCCCGCTCGTACCCGGCGTCCCGGCGGGGCCGGACGATCCGGTCGAAGGCGACGGAGGCGGCCTGCCAGGTGCGGACGATGGACGCCCCGTACGCGTCGGCGACCTCCTCGGGCTTCCGGTCGCCGTCCTTGGTCCCGCGCACCGGGACGTAGCTCTGGTGGTCGTCCAGCCCGGTGGTGTAGAGGACGCGCACGGCCTCGGCGCGCAGGAAGCGGCTGAGCACGTCCCCCGCGACGTAGGGGCCGGCCAGGTGTCCGACGTGCAGGTCGCCGTTGGGGGTGGGAGGGGTGGCCGTGATCCACACGGAGGCGCTCACGAGGCGGCCCCCGGCGTGGGCTCGTGCAGCGGCCAGTAGACGGACACCCAGGTCAGCGTGGTGGCCCCGGGCGCGGCCGGGTTGTGGACGACGTGCTCCCGGTTGCGGGGGAGCACGACGACCTCGCCCGTGCCGATCCGCGTGCTCTCCCCGGCCAGCTCCACGGTCCCGTCGCCGGACAGGACGATCATGACCTCGTCCTGGTCGTGGCAGTCGGGGGCCGAGCTCGCACCGGGCTCCAGGAAGCACGCCATGGCCCCGAGGGGAGGTTCGTCCCCGGCGGTGCTCCAGGGGACGAGCCGCTGGCAGCGCATGCCGAACTCGGCCCGGGCCACGGTCTGGTCGATTCGCAGCTTCGTGATCATTTGGCCTCTTTCGCACGGGAGGACACGGTCCGCGATCTGCGCCGGCGCACCGCGACGAGCCACGCGGCCAGGGCGAGCAGGAGGGCGACGGGCAGCGCGACGCCGGTGAAGGGGAGGAAGAACACCGCGAGCGCACCGGTGGCCAGGGAGCCGTACCGCATGGCCGGGGTGGGGCGGTCGCGCAGCGCGGCGACGGCGGACGCGATGTAGAGGAGGAGGAAGACGGCGCTGGTGAGGACGACGATGCGGTCCTCCCCGAGGCCGGACAGGCCCATGGCGGCGAGGACGGCCGTGTATCCGACGGCGAGGGCGAACAGCGCCCGGTCCGGCGCCCCGGTGCGCGGGGCGACCCGGGCGAGGGCGGAGGGCAGCAGGCCCTGGCGCGCCGCGGCGAGGGTCAGCCGCGAGGCGCCGAGGACCCAGGCGTTCGTCGCCACCACCACGATCGTCAGGGCGACGAGGTCGCCGACGACGACGGACGTCCGGCTGAGACCCGGTTCGAGCAGGGCGGACAGGACCATCGTCCCGGCGGGCCGGGGCACGGCCAGGTAGGCCGCGGCCACCGCCACGTAGACCAGCCCCACGACGGGCACCGCGACACGGATGGCGCGCCGGAAGGAGCGGGCGGGGTCGCGCACCTCCTCCGCCACGGCGGAGACGTTCTCCCAGCCGAGGAACGAGAAGAACGCGATGACGGCCGCCGTGCCCACGGCGGCCCACCCGTGGGGGGCGAACGGCGTGAACGGCTCCGCGGACATCGCGGGCGCGGCCAGCACGACCGCGCCCGCGAGGCACAGCAACAGCACGACGAGGGCCGCCTGTTGGACCCGGGCGCCCATGACGATCCCCATCCGGTTGAAGGCGACCGAGAGCGCCATGAACCCGATGGCGACGTACATCACCCACGTCTCGTCCGCCCCCACCAGATGACAGAAGTAGCGGGCCGAGATGACGCCCATGACCGGGTTGCCGACCACGTACACCAGGACCAGGAGGACGTTGGCGGTGTCGCCGGCGCGTCCGCCGAGGCCGCTGCGGATCAGGGCGCTGATGCCCGAGCAGTCGACGTGGCGGGCGGACATCTCCGCGAACATGACGGCGATCGGGTACGAGGCGACGGCCAGGGCCAGCCAGGCGAGGACCGAGGCGGGGCCCGCCACGGAGGCGGTCACGCTCGGAACGCCGAGCACGCCGGCGCCGATCAGGCTGGTGACGTAGAAGGCGACGAGCCCGCGCGTGCCGATCCCGGCCGCGCCGGCGCCCTCGCCGCCGCGGCCGTCCTCCCCGCCGACCGGCACCGCGCGGTACGCGTCGCCGGGTGGGGCGGCGCTCACCGCGGAGCGGCCGCTTCGACGGGGGAGCCGTGACGCCGTTCGAGCACGGAGTCGCGGATCTCCCCCGCCCGTACGGCGGAGAGGGAGAGCAGGGAACTGGCGATGCCGTGCGTGTGCTCGGTGCCGCCCTGCAGGTAGAGCCCGGCCCGTACCCGCTCCGCGCACACCACCCGGTAGTCGCGCGCGACCCGCGGCAGGCCCCGCTCGTCGTGCTCGACGTGCTCCTCGACGCCGGCGAGCAGCGGACCCGTGTCCGGCCGGCGGTACCCGGTCGCGTACACCACCGCGTCGGCCCGGAGGTCGACGGTCTCGCCGGAGGCGAGGTTCCGCACCGTGACGTCGACGTGGTCGCCCGTGTCCTCGACGCGGACCACGCGCGACACGTTGAGGATCCGCAGCCTCTCCTCGCCCCGGACCATCTCCTGGTACGCGCGTCGGTAGAGCTCCTCGATGAGGTCCAGGTCCGCCACGGAGTAGTTGGTGTTGCGGTGGTACTCCAGCAGTCGGCGCTTCAGGTCGCCGTCGGCCTCGAAGTAGAGGTCGACGGCCTTCGGGTCGAAGATGCGGTTGGCGTAGGGGCTGTCGTCCGCCGGGCTGTAGCCGTACCGCTCGAACACGGCGCACACCTCCGCCCCGGGAAAGTCGCGGTGCAGGAATTCCGCGGCTTCGGCGGCGCTCTGCCCGGAGCCGACCACGACGAAGCGCCGCACCTCCGACTTCGCCAGAGTGTCCAGCGAGGACAGCAGGGTGCTGCTGTGCCATACACGTTTGGATTCGGTGACGTCCGGGGGAAGACACGGCACCAATCCGGTGGCCAGTACGACGTTGCGGGCCGTGCGGACCGTGGTCGTGCCGTGGGCCCGGGTGTTGCGGGACACCACTTCGAGGAACGGGATTTCGTCGCCCCGGTGCACCGGGCGGATCTCGACGACCTCCTCCCCGTAGGAGACCTCTTCGGCGAATTCGGCGGCCACCCACTCCAGGTAGTCGTGGAATTCCACCCGACTGGGGAAGAATTCCCGGTGGTTGATGAAGTCGACGAGGCGGCCCTTGTGGTGGAGGTAGGACAGGAATCCGTAGCGGCTGATCGGGTTGCGCATCGTGGCGAGGTCCTTGAGGAACGAGACCTGCATGGTGGCGCCGTCGATCAGTATGTCCCGGTGCCACCCGAAACGCTCCTGGCGCTCCAGGAAGACCGAGGTGACGTCGTCACCGGGGCGCGCTCCCTCGTTGTGCTCCCGGAGCGCGACCGCCAGGGCGAGGTTCGAGGGCCCGAAGCCGACGCCCACGACGTCGTGGACGGAAGGGGGGCCGGACGGCGACGGGCGCGTCATCGACCCATGTCCGCCAAGGAGGAGCCGTTCACGGCGTCCGGCACCGGCTCGCCGGCGAACGCGAGCCGCACCGAGGTGGCGACCGACACGCCGGCCTTCTCCTGGGCCTCGGAGGTCGAGGCGCCCAGGTGCGGGGTGACGACCACGGACTCGAAGTCGAACAGCGGCGACTCCACGGTGGGCTCGAACTCGAAGACGTCGATGCCGGCGCCGGCCACGCGGCCTTCCTTCAGGGCGAGGGCCAGGGCGGTCTCGTCCACGATGCCGCCGCGGGCCGCGTTGACGATCCGGACGCTCGGCTTCACCTTGCGCAGGGCCTCCTCCCCGATCAGTCCGATGGTCTCCGGGGTCTTCGGCAGGTGGACGGTGACGAAGTCCGACGTCTCCAACAGGCTGTCGAGGTCCAGCAGCTCGACGCCCAGCTCCGTGGCCCGCTCCGGCTTCACGTAGGGGTCGTACGCGACCACCTTCATCCGGAAGGCCGCGAGGCGCTCGGCGACCAGCGCGCCGATGCGCCCCAGTCCCACGACACCGACGGTCTTCCCCGCGAGCTCGACCCCGGCGTACCGCGAGCGGGCCCACTCCCCGTCCTTGAGGGCGCTGTTCGCCGGGGCGATGTTCCGGGCGGTGGCGAGCAGGAGCCCCACCGCCATCTCGGCCGCGCTGACGATGTTGGACGTCGGCGCGTTCACCACCAGGACACCGGCGTCCGTGGCCGCGGCCACGTCCACGTTGTCCAGGCCGACCCCGGCGCGCGCGACGATGCGGAGCCTCCCGGCGGCCGCCAACACCTCGGCGTCGACCTTGGTGGCGGAGCGGATGAGGAGCGCGTCGGCGTCGACGACGGCGTCGAGCAGCGCGTCGCGGTCCGCGCCGTCGCAGTGCCGCACCACGAAGTCGGGGCCCAGGACGTCGAGGGTCGCGTCGCTCAGCTTCTCGGAGACGAGGACGACGGGAGCATGGGATCGGGGCATTGTGATTGCTTTCCTTCGGTTCTCGTGTGGGATTGGTGGCCGAATACTGCCGTCACGCCGCCCTTCCCCTCTCGTTCCGGGGGAGCGGTATTCGCGTCGAGCGCTTGGAGTGCGGAGTTCTTCAGCCCCAGCCCAGGTCGTTCGTGACAGTGCTTCCCGCCGTGACCGTGTATCCGGTCGCCTCGGACCGGGAGACCTGCTCCAGGGCGGCCGGGCCGGTGAGAGCGAGTGCGAACACAAAGGAGGTGAAGATGTACTTCATCGGCACTTTCGCTTTCGCTTTCGCTTTGTTCGATCTTGTTGTCGGGCCGTGCGGCCCGGTTGGCCATCCCATTCTGTCCCCGTGAAATGCGGGAGTCATGGAGATCACGTGTCGTAAAGCGTCCATAACGCCTGATGACAGGTGTACGAAAGCGACAAACAAGGCAGGGGAAGAAGCGGAATGAAATGCTTCGTTTGGGTGGGTCGACGAGTTGATCCGATCAATGCCGCACGATTTTCGATCGGTCGGGAGGCGGGACGAAAATTACTGGGCGGATAAGCGGACGCCGACTGAAGCTTCTCCGGAGAAGGAAAGATTCCGCCCCATGGGTACGCTCGTGTGGCATATGCACGGATCCGTCCCCGATGCGAACCCCGGCCCGCGCGGGGCCGCTCGACCGCGGCTCGGCGAGGCGGTGACCCGGGGCGCGGCGACGGCGCGGAACGCGTCCGTGCCCCTTCCGTGCCCCTCGTGTGCTCCCGTGTGCCCGCCCTTGTGCCCCCTCCGCGCCCCGGCGAATCCTTCGGTGACGCGCCGTGTCCGCGCGGGCCGACCGAGGGCCGTCGGAGGACCGTCGGAGGACCGTCGGAGGAGGCGTGAGGCCCGCCGGCCGGCCCCGGGAACGGAATCCGTCCTGAGCAGCGCTTCATCACATCGGGTGAAACCGTGGCCGATTGTTGCGGGTGGAAACCGTCCGTTGTCACCCTGTTGCTCACCGTCAAGCCGTTGGGAGGGCACGTGCCTTTCGGTGAGCAGCCCGCATATCTGCGTGTGGCCGGGGATCTCCGTCGGAAGATCGTCGACGGCACGCTCCCGCCGCGCACCAGGCTGCCGTCGCAAGCGCGCATCCGCGCCGAGTACGGCGTCTCGGACACCGTCGCGCTGGAGGCGCGCAAGGTGCTGATGGCCGAGGGGCTGGTCGAGGGCCGCTCCGGATCGGGCACGTACGTGCGCGAGCGGCCCGTGCCGCGCAGGGTGATCCGCACCGGCTACCGGGCGGTCGGCGAGTCCAACCCGTTCCGGCAGGAGCAGGCCGACGACGCGGTGAGCGGCACCTGGGAGTCCCACAGCGAGCAGCAGGAGGCGAGTGCCGCCATCGCGGAGCGGCTGGGGATCAAGGAGGGGGAGCGGGTGATGCGCACCCGCTATCTGTTCCGGGTCGACGGGGAGCCCTCGATGCTCTCCACCTCGTGGGAGCCGCTGGCCATCACCGGGCGCACCCCCGTGATGCTGCCGGAGGAGGGGCCGCTCGGCGGTCGCGGGGTGGTCGAGAGGATGGCCGCCGTCGACCTGGTCGTGGACAACGTGGTGGAGGAGGTCGGCGCCCGTCCGGGGCTGGCGGAGGAGATGATCGAGCTGGGCGGGGTGCCGGGGCACACCGTACTGGTGATCGAGCGGACGTACCGCGCGGGCGGGCGCCCGGTGGAGACGGCGGACGTGGTCGTCCCGGCGGATCGGCACCGCATGGTGTACCACCTCCCCGTGCGCTGAGACGCTTCGCGCGCCCCCTCCGGCACTCGCACACGTGGCCGAAATCATGCCGCATTGTGCCAAGGCGAATGCGGTGAGTGAGGTCCGGGCGTAGGCTCGGGCATATGCGGACCGGTAGATCGTCAGGGGACGGCGCGCGGCACGGGGCGCGGGGTGCGGGGAGCGTGCGATGAGCGACAGCGGGATCGCGCTGCCCTGGATGGTGATCCGGCAGGACGCGAACGGCAACCGCTACTGCGTCGGCCGGTACGCCACCCGCGCCGAGGCGCACGGCATGGCCGAGCGTCTGAGCGGGACCGGAGCGGGGGGCGCCTCCGGCGCGAAAGGGCTGAACGGGGGAGCGGAAGAGCGGCGCTACATCGTCGAGCGCCTGCGGCGCGTGGGCGGTGATCAAGCCTGACCCCAGGCACAATCGGGTATATGGACATTTAGTCCTCATTGTCCGGATATGACGACCTGACGATGACCCGAGCGTGGACGGGGACGGCGTGAGTGACACCCCCAAGTCATTCCAGGGCGCGGTCGAACGAGTGGCCACATCGCTGCTCGACACCCTCCGCGTCGGTGCGGTCATGTTCGACACCGACGGGCACGTGCTGCTGTGGAGCCCCACGGTCGAGGAGATCCTCGGCTGGCCCGCCGAACGCATGATCGGCCGCTACTACGGCGACTACCTCGTCCCCGACGCCTCCTCCATCACCGCCTCTGTGGAGGCCGGCGGCATCTACGCCGCCCTCCGGAACGAGCGGTACTGGCGCGGCACCCTCCGCGTCCGCCACCTCGACGGTCACACCGTGGAGGTCGAGGCCCGGGCCTCCCTGCTCACTCCGTCGGACGGCAAACCGTTCATTCTGGCCAACATCGTCGAGACCTCCCGGCTGCGCGCCGTCGAGCACGACCTCGCCGCCCTCGACGCCCTCTTCGCCACCTCCCCGCTGGGCATCGCCATCTTCGACACCGAGCAGCGGTACGTCCGCGTCAACGAGGCGCTGTCCCGGATCATCGGGAAGCCGATCCCCGACATCCTCGACAGGACGCTCCACGAAGTCCTGCCGAGGCGCATGGCCGACGACCTCGCCCAGATCCAGAAGCTCGTGCTGGAGACCGGCCGGTCCGTGGTGGACACCGTCATCCTGGGCCCCGACGGACACAGTTGGCGTTCGGTGTCGTACGGCAGGCTCACCGGCCGCGACGGGCGCGTGCTCGGCATCAGCTCCACGATCATGGACGTCACCGAGCGGCGCGACGCGATGCAGAAGATCGAGCGCGCCCGCCAGCGGCTGAAACTCCTCGACGACGTCGGGGTGGCCCTCGGCGACCTGCTCGACGTCCGCAGGATCGCCGAGGAGCTCGCCCACTCCCTCGTGCCCCGCTTCGCCGACTACTCCAGCGTGATGCTGCACGGCGCCGTCGCGTACGGCGGGGAGCTGCCCCACCCCGACCAGCCGCCGGAGATCCCGCTGCTCCAACTGGGCGCCGAGGCCAAGGACCGCGGCCCGGCCGTCGAGCACCTGCTGCGGATCGGACAGGACATCGCCTTCGAGTCGGGCTCGATCTTCGGCAAGGTGCTCACCTCCGCCGTACCCCATCTGGTGATGTCGCAGGAGGAGCTGCTCTCCGCCGGCCACCCCGAGGACCCCCGGGTCCGGGTCGCCCTCGACCTGGGCATCCACTCCCTGATGGCCGTTCCCCTGCGCGCCCGCGGCACCGTCCTGGGGCTGCTGGTGCTCGGCCGCGGCGGCGGGCGCGTCGCCTTCGACCGCGACGACCTCGCGCTCACCACGGAACTGGCCGGACGCGCCGGGATCAGCCTGGACAACGCCCGCCTCTACACCCGCGAGCGCGAGAGCGCCCTGATGCTCCAGCGCAGCCTGCTGCCCCAGCGCGTCCCCTCCCCGCCCGGCGTGCAGGTCGCCTACCGCTACGTCCCCGGCAACAGCGGCGGCGAGGCCGACGCCGAGGCGGGCGGGGACTGGTTCGACGTGATCCCCCTGGCGGGCGGCCGGGTCGCCTTCGTCGTCGGCGACGTGATGGGCCACGGGCTGCGCGCCGCGGCCACCATGGGCCGGCTGCGCACGGCGGTGCGGACCCTGGCCGGGCTGGACCTGCCGCCCGACGAACTGCTGCGCCGGGTCAACGACCTCGCCGACGACCTCGCCCAGGGGCCCGACGAACCCCTGATGGCCACCTGTCTCTACGCCGTCTACGACCCCTCCACCCGCCACTGCACCCTCGCCGTGGCCGGACACGTGCCACCGCTGCTGCTCACCGCGGCGGGCGACGGCACCTGGGACGTCGTCCCCGTGGAGGTCCCGGTCGGCCCCCCGCTGGGCGTGGACGACGTGGAGTTCGAGCCGGTGAGCCCGACCGTGGAGGACGGGGCGGTCCTCGTCCTCTACACCGACGGGCTGATCGAGCACCGGGGGGAGGACATCACCGAGGGGCTGGACCGCCTGGTGTCCCTGCTCGGCAGCCTCCCGGTCCGGGCCTGCCTGGAGGACGTCTGCGACCACGTCCTCGCCGGCCTGGACCCGGGCGACGAGTCCGACACCCCCGGCGTCCCCGGCGCCGTCGACGACGTGGCCCTGCTCCTCGTCCGGCTCGGCGGGCTCCCCGAGGGCAGCGTCACCTCCTGGGCCTTCCCCGCCGAGACCCTCGCCGTGCGCCGCGCCCGGGACGCCGTCCGCAAGACCCTGCACGACTGGGGCCTGGACGCGCTCGTCGACGACACGGTGCTGCTGGTCAGCGAACTGGTCACCAACTCCCTGCGCCACGCCCACGGCCCCATCGGCGTACGGATGGTGCGCGGCTCCTCCCTCCTGGTGGAGGTCTCCGACCCGCTGCCCGCGCCGCCCCGCGAGCGCGCCGCCGGCGTGGACGACGAGGGCGGGCGGGGCATCCAGCTCGTGGCCCGCGGCGCGCGCCGCTGGGGGACGCGGCACGGACCGATCGGCAAGACCGTCTGGTTCGAACTGCCGCTGCCCTGAGGGCACTGGGCTCGCTCCCACCGCCGGGCCGCCGGAACCATGGCCTCACCTGCGCCTTGACGCTGTATCGAGAACACCGGAAAAATGCGCCACGCAACGTGTCTCCGCTCTGGGCAGCGGTTTCGCCGTCGGGCCGGTCCGCACGGCCACACCGCCGCGGCGTGTGGTTCGAGTCGACTCCGTCCGGTTAGGAGAGAGGAGGAACGGGACTGGCTCGGAACTCCGTCGAAAGGTGGCGGGGACCGTGCGGTGAACGGGACCGGTGTGTCCGGGCGCCTTGAGCCCGGGTGCCGGACCGGTACAGGAAGGGGCGGCGTTGAGCGACATTCCAGCCGAGGCGGGAAAGCCGGACGACGTACGCCGGGCCCTGGCCCTGCTGAACGCCGCCGGGGCCCGAATAGGCAACTCCCTCGACCTGGACACCACCGCCCGCGAACTGCTCGACGTCGCCGTGCCGCAGTTCTGCGACCTGGCCTCCGTGGACCTGTTCCCCGAGGTGTTCTCCGGCGAGGACCCCCGCGCGGGAGAGGGTCCGGACGGCACCCGTCCGCTGCGGCGCGTGGCCTTCGCCAGCGCCGTCTCCGACGGACCCATCACGCTCGGCCACCACACCACCGGCGATCCCGACCCCGAGCCCGTCGAACTCGGCAGCATCCACCGCTACCCTCCCGGCTCCCCCTACGCCGACGCCCTGCGCACCGCCCGCGTCCAGCGCGCCACGGGCACCCTGGTGCAGTCCACCCTCGCCGTGCCGATGGTCGCGCGCGGCCGGGTGCTGGGGCTGGTCCAGTTCTCCCGCACCAAGGGCAGCGAGCCCTTCGGCGAGCGCGACGCCGCCCTCGGCGCGGAGTTGGCCGCCCGCGCCGCCGTGTGCGTCGACAACGCGCGGCTGTACCGCAGGGAGCACGAGCGCGCGCTCATCCTCCAGCGCAGCCTGCTGCCGCCGGACGACCCGGAGGCCGCCGGGCTCGACATCGCCTGCCGCTACCTGCCGGGCAGCGCCGCGAGCGAGGTGGGCGGCGACTGGTTCGACGTCATAGAGCTGCCCGGCCACCGCACCGCCCTGGTGGTGGGCGACGTGATGGGACGCGGACTGCGCGCGGCCGTGGCCATGGGCGAACTGCGCACGGCCGTACGGACGCTGGCCATGCTGGACCTGGAGCCCGCCGAGGTGCTGGGCGCCCTCGACGAGATCGCCCGGGGGCTCGGCGCCCCCCGCGGCGGGCGCCGCGAGGGAACCGGCAGAGCCGACGCCCTCCCCGCGGGCGGCAGGTCCACCGACCTCGCCGAGGTCTACCTGGCCACCTGCATCTACGCCGTCTACGACCCCGTCACCCGCCGCTGCACCTTCGCCAACGCCGGGCACCTGCCGCCCGCGCTCGTCGAGCCGGGCGGCGGGCTGCCCGCGCGACTGCTGAAGGTCCCCAAGGGCGTGCCGCTGGGCGTGGGCGGCGAGCCCTTCGAGGAGATGGAGGTCGAGCTGCCCGACGGCGCCCTGCTCGCCCTCTACACCGACGGCCTGGTGGAGTCCCGCCACCAGCCGCTGGACGAGGGGCTCCAGGCCCTGCGCACCACCCTGACGGGCCCCGAACGTCCGCTGGAGGACGTCTGCGACGAGGTGCTGGGCGCCCTGGAGACCCACCACGGCGAGGACGACATAGCCCTGCTGCTGGCCCGGATCCACGGGCTGCCCGCCGGATCGGTGGGGGACTGGAAGCTGCCCTCCGAGCCCCGCTCGGTCGCCCGCGCCCGCGAGCTGGCGCGCCGTCAGCTCGCCGACTGGAAGCTGGACGACCTCGGCGACACCGCCGAACTGCTCGTCAGCGAACTGGTCACCAACGCCCTGCGCCACGGCGAGGGGGACATCCGGCTGCGTCTGCTGTTGGACCGCACCCTGGTCTGCGAGGTGTGGGACGCGGGCCTGGTCCAGCCGCGCCGCCGCCGCGCCCGCGACACCGACGAGGGCGGACGCGGCCTGCAACTCGTCGACCTGCTCTCCGCGGGCTGGGGCAGCCGCCGCACCCCCCGGGGCAAGATCGTCTGGTTCGAACTCTCCCTTCCCCAGGACGGCGGGACCAAGTCCCCGGACCCGGTCGAGGCGCTGCTGAGCCTGTTCTGAGCGCGCCGCCGGCGGGTCCGGGCAGTGTCGAGCGTCACACTCCCCCGGCGGGGGAGGCGCGGCGGAGTTCCCCGCGGTGGAAAAAATTCCCGGCCACGGGGCATCGGCCGC
>NZ_BAAASZ010000051.1:115427-346187 GCF_039533145.1 Streptomyces macrosporus | reverse complement strand
GGCGGCCGATGCCCCGTGGCCGGCGCCGGCGCCGGCTTCGGACCCACGCTTCACCGGGCCCGGGCCGTACCATGGGAGGGAGAGAAGTGCCGTGGCGATGATCAGCCCGGCGAGCGCGCGGCCGCACGGGTCGCGTCGCCATCCACACACCCGGGAGAAGCGCCCCCAGCATGCCCACGCGCCACGACATCCGTAACGTCGCCATCGTCGCCCACGTCGACCACGGCAAGACCACCCTGGTCGACGCCATGCTCAAGCAGGCGGGCGCCTTCGCGGCCCACCAGCAGGTCGACGACCGCGTGATGGACTCCAACGACCTGGAACGCGAGAAGGGCATCACCATTCTCGCGAAGAACACCGCGGTCAAGTACCACCCCAAGGACGGCGGCGACCCCGTCACCATCAACATCATCGACACCCCCGGCCACGCCGACTTCGGCGGCGAGGTCGAGCGCGGCCTGTCCATGGTGGAGGCGGTGGTCCTGCTGGTGGACGCCTCGGAGGGGCCGCTGCCGCAGACCCGCTTCGTGCTGCGCAAGGCGCTCCAGGCCCGGCTGCCGGTCATCCTGTGCATCAACAAGACCGACCGTCCCGACGCCCGGATCGACGAGGTCGTCGACGAGACCTACGACCTCTTCCTGGACCTGGACGCGGACGAGAGCCAGATCGAGTTCCCGATCGTCTACGCCTGCGCCCGCGACGGCGTCGCCTCGCTGACCAAGCCGGCGGACGGCACCGTGCCGGCCGACAGCGACAGCCTGGAGCCGTTCTTCAACGTCCTGCTGGAGACGGTCCCGGCGCCGGTCTACGAGGAGGGCGCCCCCCTCCAGGCGCACGTCACCAACCTCGACGCCGACAACTTCCTCGGCCGCATCGCGCTGCTGCGCGTGATCCAGGGCGAGCTGCGCAAGGGCCAGACGGTGGCCTGGATGAAGCGCGACGGCTCGGTCCAGAACGTGCGCATCACCGAGCTGCTGATGACGGAGGCGCTGACCCGCAAGCCGGCCGAGAAGGCGGGCCCGGGCGACATCTGCGCCGTCGCCGGCATCCCGGACATCACCATCGGCGAGACCCTGGCCGATCCGGAGAACCCGGTCGCGCTGCCGCTGATCACCGTCGACGAGCCGGCGATCTCCATGACCATCGGCACCAACACCTCGCCGCTGGTCGGCCGCGGCGGCACCGGCAAGGGCGCGGACGCCAAGGCGGCCGTCAAGGACCGCAAGGTCACCGCCCGCCAGGTCAAGGACCGTCTGGACCGCGAGCTGATCGGCAACGTCTCGCTGCGCGTGCTGGACACCGACCGTCCCGACGCCTGGGAGGTGCAGGGCCGCGGCGAGCTGGCGCTGGCCATCCTCGTCGAGACGATGCGCCGGGAGGGCTACGAGCTGACCGTCGGCAAGCCGCAGGTGGTCACCAGGGAGATCGACGGCAAGGTCCACGAGCCGGTCGAGCGCATGACCATCGACGTGCCGGAGGAGCACATGGGCGCCGTGACGCAGCTCATGGGCACCCGCAAGGGTCGCATGGAGAGCATGACCAACCACGGCTCCGGCTGGGTCCGCATGGAGTTCGTGGTGCCCTCCCGCGGCCTGATCGGCTTCCGCACGGAGTTCCTGACCAACACCCGGGGCACGGGCATCGCCCACTCCATCCACGAGGGCTTCGAGCCGTGGGCCGGCGAGCTGAAGACCCGCAACAACGGCTCGCTCGTCGCGGACCGCGCCGGGACCGTCACCGCCTTCGCGATGACCAACCTCCAGGAGCGCGGCGTGCTCTTCGTGGAGCCGGGCACCGAGGTGTACGAGGGCATGATCGTGGGCGAGAACTCGCGCTCCGACGACATGGACGTGAACATCACCAAGGAGAAGAAGCTCACCAACATGCGGTCCTCGACCGCCGACGTGGCCGAGTCCATCGTCCCGCCGCGCAAGCTGTCGCTGGAGCAGTCCCTGGAGTTCTGCCGCGACGACGAGTGCGTGGAGGTGACCCCGGAGGCCGTCCGCATCCGCAAGGTCGTCCTGGACCAGAAGGAGCGCGCCCGCGCCGCCTCCCGGGCCAAGCACGCCTGACGGCTCCTCTCCCGGCCCCCGGCTCCACCCGGGGGCCACACCCCGGCCTCGTCCGTGCGCGCGGTGTCGGGGCACCCGAGGCGTTCGCGAGGGGCGTCCGGACCACATCGGTCCGGGCGCCCCTTTCCGCCGTCCGGGGCCGTGTTCCCGTCCGGCATCCGGGGGGCCGGGCTCCGCTCCCCGAGGACGATCGGCGTATCGGCGAGAAATCTCACTTATGGGGTGATATGGCTCCGAGGAGAGAAGTGTGGACCGGAGGAGACGCCCCATGCGCGGAGTCGCGCGTTCCCCCGCGGCCGTGACGGGCCGCCGCGGCCCCTGTGGGTCGCCGGGCCCGGACCGCCCGGGTCCGGCATCCCGGCGCGGACCGGCGCGGTCCGGGGCGGTCCGGGGTGGCGGCGGAGGTCCGCGGCGGCCCGCCCGGTGTTCGCACCCCGGAGGGATCGGCCGTTGTGTTCCGGGTCGGGCCGGTGAGGCCGTGTTTGCAGAAGCGACGGGTAGGGGGGCGCTCCGAACGGGGCCTGTCTACGCGTGTCCACTCTCGCGGGCGGTCGCTCGCGGTCCGCTTTGCGGTCATCGACAGGTCGTACGCAGTTCAGAACGGCGCGTTCGTATATCGGCGCAGCGACAGCTTTGTTGCGGAATTGTTAACGCCTTTATGTGTCCGATGTTGCTGTATGTCCGTCCGCTGCGGACCGTGTCAAGCACGTCCGGGCCTCAATCTGTGAAACCTTCGCTCAAGATGTGCGGAGCGTGAAGGACGGAGGGTCAAGACCTCTTGACTGAGCTGGGAACCGATTGCAAAAGTCCGCTCAGCCCATGGCATTTCCCAGTGCCGAAGAAACAGAGCGGGTTCCGCCAACACCCACAGCGCGGGGGCGCAACGCGATGACGAGTCCAACCCAGGCTGCGACAGTCGGGGCCGACAACCCTGGCCCGGACGCCGAGAGCCTGAGCAAAGAGCCGGCCGCCAGCGACGGCCAGCTCGCCGGCCGTTCACCCGGCCAGCTGATGTGGCTGCGCTTCAAGCGCGACCGCGTCGGTGTGATCAGTGCCTTTGTGGTGATCTTCTTCTTCCTGATCGCCGCCCTCGCGCCGGTGATCTCCTGGCTCTACGGGAAGGACCCGTACACGCTGTACGGCCAGGAGCGCTTCGAGCTGCTGGACGAGTTCGGCTTCCCGGCCGGCCCCAATGGAGGCATGTCCTCCGAGTTCTGGTTCGGCATCGAGCCCGAACTCGGCCGTGACGTCTTCATGCAGCTGCTGTACGGCATGCGGACCTCGCTGTACACCGCCCTGCCGGTGACGATCCTGATGGTCGCCACCGGTGTGCTGATCGGCCTGGTCGGCGGTTACTTCGGCGGGAAGGTCGACTACTGGATCGGCCGGGTCACCGACTTCATGATGGCCCTCCCCAGCCAGCTCACCCTGATCGCGACGATGCCCGTGGTGGTGGCCGTCTTCGTGTCGCCGACCGAGGAGACCCCGGTCTACATCCGGGCGTGCGCGATCATCATCGTCCTGTGGCTCCTCGGCTGGATGGGCATGGCGCGCCTGGTGCGCAGTCAGGTCCTCACCCTGCGCGAGCGCGAGTTCGTGGAGGCGGCCAAGGTCTCGGGCGCCTCGCCCTGGCGGATCATCCGCAAGGAGCTCCTCCCGAACCTGGTCACTCCCATCCTGGTGCAGGCCACCTACATGCTTCCCTCGACGATCCTCTCCGTGGCCTTCCTGTCCTACGTGGGCGTGGGCTACACGGAGCCGACACCGGACTGGGGGCGGATGTTCAAGACAGCCGCCACCATCTACGAGAACGACCCGACGTACATGTTCTTCCCCGGTATCGCCATGGTGATCTTCGTGGTGGCCTTCAACCTTCTCGGCGACTCCGTGCGGGACGCCTTCGACCCCAAGTCCGGACGCTGATCACGTCCACCTGAGGGGGGCTGCCACCCCCGCACCCGGGAGACCGGACGCGACAGGGCAGCAGATGGATCCCAACTGACAGGCAGGTGCAACAAGCATCATGAATCCCATCCGATCGCGCACAGTGCGGGGCGCATTCGTCGCCCTCGCGGCAGGCTCGCTGGTGCTGACCGGCTGCAGTGGCGGCAGCAACACCGGCGGCAAGGGCGAGAACGGCACCAAGGACAAGGAGGCCGCCAAGGCGCAGTCCCTGGCGGTCGAGTACGGTGACGCCGCCGACTCCAAGGGGCCGGCCGCCGAGGTCAAGGGTGCCAAGCAGGGGGGCACGATCAGGGTCTACCAGGAGGACGACTTCTCCCACCTGGACCCCGGTCAGATCTACGTCAGCGACGCGGGCCAGCTCTCCACCCTCATCCACCGCGGCCTGACCACGTACAAGCAGGCCGACGACGGCAGCCTGACCGTCGTGGGCGACCTCGCCACCGACTCCGGCAAGCAGTCCGACGGCGGCAAGACCTGGACGTACACGCTCAAGGACGGCATCAAGGACGAGGAAGGTGACCCGATCACCTCCAAGGACATCCGCCACACCATCGAGCGCCTGTACGCCAAGCACATCACCGACGGCCCGACGTACATCCAGCAGTGGCTGTCCGGCGCCGGCACCGAGTACCGCAAGGCGCTGCCGGACGGTCCGTACAAGGGCAAGCACCTGCCGGACTCCGTCCTGGAGACCCCGGACGAGAAGACGATCGTCTTCCACTTCAAGGACCCCCAGCCGGACCTGCCGCAGGCCCTGGCCATGCCCGGCTACTCCATCGTCCCCGAAGAGGACGACACCAAGGAGAAGTACGACCAGGAGCCCGTCGCGCTCGGCCCGTACAAGATCTCCGAGTTCAAGCCCGGCAAGTCCATGAAGCTGGTGCGGAACACCAACTGGGACCCGAAGACCGACCCGGCGCGCCACCAGTTCGTGGACGGTTGGAACATCACGTTCAACCACAGCCGCGCGGACCAGACCGAGCGCATCCTCTCCGACCGCGGTGAGTCCGCCAACGCCATCCAGCTGAGCGGCTCGGTGGACTCCACCAAGGTCCGGCAGGTCGTCCAGGACGCGAAGGACCGGATCATCCAGGGCTACCAGCCGTACGTCTGGCAGCTCAACATGAACATGGACCGCATCAAGGACAAGCGGATCCGTGACGCCATCACCTACGCGCTGCCCAACGCCCAGATCCTGCGGCCCGACGGCGGTTCCTACGCCGGTGAGCCCGCCGGCGGTCTGCTCGCCCCGACCCTGCCGGGCTACGAGGACGGCTACGACCCGTACGGCAAGCTCGACAAGCCCAACGGCGACCCGGAGAAGGCGCGCAAGCTCCTGAAGGAAGCCGGCAAGGAGGGCATGAAGCTCGTCTACGCCTACGCCAACGTCCCGCACCGCCAGAAGCAGGCCGTCATCATCGAGACCGCCCTGGAGAAGGCCGGCTTCGACGTCCAGAAGAAGGACATCGACCAGGCCACCTGGTACGAGCAGGTCGGCAAGGTGAACAACGGTCTGGACATCTACATGACCGGTTGGGGCCAGGACTGGCCGTCCCCCTCCACCGTCATCCCGCCGTCCTACGACGGTGACCAGATCGCCGACGGCGCGGCGAACTACTCGCACATCAACGACAAGCACGTCAACTCCGAGATCGACCGGATCTCCAAGATCCAGGACCCGGAGGAAGCCACCAAGGAGTGGGTCAAGCTGCACAAGTACATCGTGGAGAAGGTCAACCCGGCCGCTCCGCTGTACTACACCAAGCAGCTGCAGATCTACGGCTCCAACGTCGGTGGTGCCCGGTACAACACGGTCAAGAGCTACATCGACCTGTCCCAGCTGTACCTGAAGAAGTAATCGGCTCACGCGGTGGGTTCCCGGGGGGCTCGCGCCTCCCGGGAACCCACCCGCGGGCTTTCGCTTCGCACGTCCCCCTCCCGTCGTTGTCGCCGTGCTGAGAGCTGCGAACCACCACCATGTTTAAATTCCTTCTTCGCCGGTCGGTCGGCGCCATCGTCATCCTGATCCTCATCAGCGCCTTCACGTTCTTCCTGTTCTTCGCCATCCCGCAGGACCCGGCCCTGCTGGCGTGCGGCAAGAACTGCACCCCGGACGCCCTGGCGATCATCCACAAGAACCTGGGTCTGGACCAGCCGGTGCTGGTGCAGTACTGGGAGTTCATGAAGGGCATCGTGGCGGGACGTGACTTCTCCGTCGGCCACTGCGAGGCCCCCTGCTTCGGCGTGTCGTTCGACGACAACCGGATGGTCTGGGACACGATCATGGACCGGCTGCCCCTGACGATCTCCCTGACCGTCGGCGGCCTGGTCGTCTTCCTCACCCTGGGCCTGGGGGCCGGCATGATCGCCGCCCGGAAAAAGGGCACGATGGTCGACAAGGTCTTCAGCTCTGCCTCGCTGGTCTTCAGCTCGATGCAGATCTACTTCCTGGGCCCGATCGTGCTCGGCATCCTGGTCTACAACACCGGCTGGCTGGACGCGCCGAAGTACGTGCCGTTCACCGAGAACCCCGGCGCCTGGTTCCTCGGCCTGGTGATCCCGTGGTTCGTGATGTCGCTGATCTTCACCGCGAACTACACCCGTATGTCGCGCTCCACCCTGATCGAGCAGATGCAGGAGGACCACGTCCGCACGGCGAGGGCCAAGGGCATGTCCCAGCGGTACGTCTTCTTCCGCTACGCCTGGCGCGGTTCGCTGACCCCGATCGTCACGATCCTCGGCATCGACCTGGGCTCGCTGCTCGGCGGCGCGATCGTGACGGAGCTGACCTTCAGCCTCGCCGGCGTCGGCCGCCTGGCGGTCGAGTCGGTCACCAACAAGGACCTGCCGCTGACCATGGGCGTCATGCTGGTCAGTGCCGCCTTCATTCTGCTCTGCAACCTCGTCGTGGACGCCGTGTACGGTTTCATCGACCCGCGCGTGCGTCTGTCCTAGGAGAACGACCGTGACCACACTCACCAAGACCGAGGACGCGCCGTCTCCGACCGGGTCGGGCTCCTTCCTCTCGGTTCGCGACCTTCACGTCCGGTTCTCCACCGAGGACGGCATCGTCAAGGCCGTGAGCGGCCTCTCCTTCGACGTGGAGCGGGGCACCACGCTCGGCATCGTCGGCGAGTCCGGTTCGGGCAAGTCGGTCACCAACCTCGCCATCCTGGGGCTGCACAACCCGGCCTCCACCGAGATCACCGGCGAGATCGTGCTGGACGGCCAGAAGCTGACCGGGGCGCCCGAGAAGACGCTGGAGTCGCTGCGCGGCAACAAGATGGCGATGATCTTCCAGGATCCGCTGACCGCGCTGTCGCCCTACTACACCATCGGCCGTCAGATCGGCGAGCCCTACCGCAAGCACATGGGCGCCTCCAAGCGCGAGGCGCGCGAGCGGGCGATCGAGATGCTGGCCAAGGTCGGCATCCCCAACCCCCAGCGGAGGGTCGACGACTACCCGCACCAGTTCTCCGGCGGCATGCGGCAGCGCGCCATGATCGCCATGGCGCTGGTGTGCAACCCCGACCTGCTGATCGCCGACGAGCCCACCACCGCCCTGGACGTCACCGTCCAGGCCCAGATCCTCGACCTGCTCAAGGACCTCCAGCAGGAGTTCGGCTCGGCGATCATCTTCATCACCCACGACCTGGGCGTCATCGCCAACATGGCGGACGACATCATGGTGATGTACGGCGGCCGGGCGGTCGAGCGCGGCACGGCCAAGGAGGTGCTGCGCGCTCCCCAGCACCCGTACACCTGGGGCCTGCTCGGCTCCATGCCCCGCCTGACCGGGGACGTCAACCAGGAACTCAGGCCGATCGAGGGCACCCCGCCCAGCCTGCTCAACCCGCCGTCGGGCTGCCCGTTCCACCCCCGCTGCGAGTTCAAGGACAAGGTCCCGAGCGGTGTGTCCTGCAGCCAGGACAGGCCGCTGCTGCCCGAGGGGCGCGGAGCCGCCTGCCACCTGACGGCGGAGCAGAAGCAGACCTACTTCATCGAGCAGATCAAGCCCCGGCTGGGCTAGGGAGACCGAGAGATGAGCGACGAACTCACCCTGACCAGGCCGGAGAGCGCCACGCCGCGTACCGGCGAGCCCCTGATGGAGGTCAAGGGGCTGACCAAACACTTCCCGATCAAGGGCGGTTTCCCGATCCGGCGCACCGTCGGCGCGGTCCAGGCCGTCGACGGGGTCGACCTCACCGTGTACGAGGGCGAGAGCTTCGGCCTCGTCGGCGAGTCCGGCTGCGGCAAGTCCACCACCGGACGTCTGCTGACCCGTCTGCTGGAGCCGACGGGCGGCACGATCACCTACCGGGGCCAGGACATCACCCACGCCAAGCGCAAGCAGATGGCGCCCATCCGGTCCGAGATCCAGATGATCTTCCAGGACCCGTACTCCTCGCTGAACCCGAGGCAGACGGTCGGCACGATCATCAGCGGGCCGATGGAGATCAACGGCATCAACCCGCCCGGGGGCCGCGAGAAGCGGGTGCGGGAGCTGCTGGAGATCGTCGGCCTCAACCCCGAGCACTACAACCGCTTCCCGCACGAGTTCTCCGGCGGCCAGCGGCAGCGCATCGGAGTCGCCCGCGCCCTGGCCCTCCAGCCGAAGCTGATCGTGGCCGACGAGCCGGTCTCCGCCCTCGACGTCTCCATCCAGGCGCAGGTGGTCAACCTGCTCCAGGACGTGCAGCGCGAGATGGGCATCGCCTTCGTCTTCATCGCCCACGACCTGGCGGTGGTCCGGCACTTCTCCCAGCGCGTCGCGGTGATGTACCTCGGCAAGATCGTGGAGGTCGGCGACCGCGAGTCGATCTACACCCGGCCGCGGCACCCGTACACCCACGCGCTGCTGTCCGCCGTGCCCGAGGCGGCGCTGGGCGACGACGAGGAGGTGCAGCGCGAGCGCATCCGACTCGCCGGCGACGTGCCCTCGCCGATCGCGCCGCCCTCCGGCTGCCGCTTCCGCACGCGCTGCTGGAAGGCGCAGGAGAAGTGCGCCCTGGAGGAGCCGCCGCTGGTGCAGATCGACGGCAACTCCCCGGGGCACCTGACGGCGTGCCACTTCCCCGAGGAGGGCAGCATCATCGGGGACAAGGAGATCGTGCTCGACCCGGGACTCGCCGCCATGGAGAGCGACGGGGCCGACGGTCCGACCACCGCGGAGGAGACGACCGGACCGGTCGTCGGCGGGCCGACCGCCAAGGACGCCTCCAAGGACACATCCAAGGACGCCTCCAAGAGCTGACGAGAGCCTCCGAGCACCGCTCGGACGCCCACGGGTGCCGCCGCGGCCACCGGCCGCGGCGGCACCCGTGCGTTCGGGGCCGGGGCGCCCGGGGCGGCTACGCCACCCCCAACGCCCGCTTGAGGAAGGCGACCTGGAGCAGCAGCAGGTTCTCCGCCACCTGCTCCTGCGGGGTCATGTGGGTCACCCCGGACAGCGGCAGCACCTCGTGCGGACGGCCCGCGGCCAGCAGCGCCGAGGACAGCCGCAGGGTGTGGGCGGCCACCACGTTGTCGTCGGCCAGACCGTGGACGATCATCAGCGGCCGGTGCCGTTCGGCCGGCGCGGACAGCCCCTCGTCGGTGACCAGGGAGTTGGCCGCGTACACCTCGGGCCGCTCCTGCGGCAGACCCAGGTAGCGCTCGGTGTAGTGGGTGTCGTACAGCCGCCAGTCCGTCACGGGCGCGCCCGCCACGGCCGCGTGGAAGACGTCCGGTCGGCGCAGGACGGCCAGCGCCGCCAGGTAGCCGCCGTAGGACCAGCCGCGGATGCCGACCCGGTCCAGGTCGAGGGGGTGGGTTTCGGCCAGCGCGTGCAGGGCCTCGACCTGGTCGTCGAGGGTGACCCCCGCCAGGTCGCCCGCGACCGCCTTCTCCCAGGCGGGGGAGGTGCCCGGGGTGCCGCGGCCGTCCGCGACCACCACGGCGAAGCCCTGGTCCGCGAACCACTGCGAGGTCAGGTGCGGGTTGTGCGCGGCCACCACGCGCCGGCCGTGCGGACCGCCGTAGGGGTCCATCAGGACCGGCAGCACCCCGTCGCCGTCGCGGTGGCCGGTGGGCAGCAGCACGGCCGCGGGGATGCGGCGCCCGCCGGCCCGCAGCAGCCGGGGGCGGGCGGTCAGCACGGGCGTCTCGGCGTGGGATTCGATCACCGCCAGCGGCTCCGGGGCGCCCTTGCCGCTCTCGGGCAGGCGCAGCGCCTCCACGCGCGCGCCGGGGCGGTCCAGGGTGGCGGTGGAGAGCACCACCGTGTCCCCGCCGCGGACGGCGGAGGCGACGTGCGGGGTGTCCTCGGGGGAGACCCGCTCCCAGCCCCCCTGGTCGCCGCTGCCGCGGAACCAGGCGCGGTGGACGGCGATCTCCCCCACCGGGGCGTCCTCGGGCGCCTCCGGTCCGGCGGAGGCGGAGAACAGCACGTCCTCCTCGCCGATGTCCAGCACCGCCTCCACGTGCAGCGCGGCGGAGGTGAGCGGACGGTCCCCGACCACCAGGACCCGGGCCCCGCCCTCGTCCGCGATCCGCACCAGACGTCCGTCGGGCGTCCACGCCGGCACGCCGGGGAACAGTTCCAGCCACGCCGGGTCCTCGTCCGCGTGGACGGGTGTGGTGCGGCCGGTGGCGGTGTCCACGGTCAGGTGGAGCTGGCCGCGCTGGTCGCGCGACTGGACGAGCAGCAGGGGCGGCCCGGCGGCCGACCAGTGGACGCGCGCCAGGTACGGGTAGCGGGCCCGGTCCCAGACCACCTCGGTGCGGCCCGCGCCCTCCCCGCCGTCGAGGTCGATCAGATGGAGCGTCACCTCGGCGTTGGGCGTGCCGGCGGCCGGATAGGCGACCTCGGCCGGCTCGCTGTCGGGGTTGGCCGGGTCGGCGATCCACCAGCGGCGCACGGGCGTGTCGTCCACCCGCGCGGCCAGCAGCCGGGTTCCGTCGGGGGACCACCAGAAGCCGCGGGAGCGGTCCATCTCCTCGGCCGCGACGAACTCCGCCAGCCCCCAGGTGACGCGTCCGCCGCCGGGGGTGTCCTCCGGCTCGGCGAGCACCCGGTCGGCCCCGCCGTCGACGTCGACCACCCGCAGGGCACCGCCGACGACGTAGGCCACGCGCCGACCGTCCGGGGACGGACGGGGGTCCACCACCGGGGTGGGGGTGGGGACCTCGCGCGAGACGGCGGCGCGCAGGTCGGCGACGAACAGCCGCCCCGACAGGGCGAAGGCCGCCGTTTCCACGGCGGAGTCGGTCGCGTAGCCGACCACCCCGGCCGAGCCCTCGCGGCTCCGCTCGCGCCGGGCGCGCTCCTCCGGGGACAGCTCCTCGTCCGCCCCGCCGAGCAGCGCCCGGGGATCGGCCGCGGCGCGCTCCCCGGGGCCGTCCGGGGACAGGTCCCTCACCCACAGCAGGTTCGTCCGGTCGGTGCCGCCGCGGGAGCGGAGGAAGACGACCCGGGAACCGTCCGGGGCCACGGTGAACGCGCGTGGCGCTCCCAGGGTGAAGCGCTGCGTCCTGGCGTGCTGGCGTGGAAACGACATGACCATGGGCCGAGCGTACGGTGTCCCGCCGCACCGCCTCCCCGCTTCGCCTCCCGTGGCCCTGCGACCGTGCCCCGACGGCCCGCCACGGGGGGACGTGTCCAAGGTCACACGGGTGTGCGCCCCTCTTCTGCACCCGTGCACCGATCCGTGCCGTCTCACGGAAAGTTATGATCCGTTGCGCATCGTTCGCGATGGGGTATGTAGCTCCTGACAGACCCTGTCGTACAAACGTCCTGTTCCGTGTCGACCGCACGCTCTTGGAGGTGAACCGCCGTGGCACTCTCGATTTCGGCGGTGGTGCTGCTGGCGATCATCGTCTTCCTGCTGATCAAGAAATCAGGGCTGAAGGCCGGGCACGCCGTGGTCTGCATGCTCCTGGGGTTCTACCTGGCCAGTTCGTCCATCGCCCCCACGATCAGCGAGTTGACCTCCAGCGTCGCGGGCATGATCGGCGGCATCAAGTTCTGACGACGGCGCGCGGCGTAGGCTCGGATCCATGACCGAGCTTCCCGCGCGCCGCCTGATGCTGGTCCACGCGCATCCCGACGACGAGTCGATCACCAACGGCGTCACCATGGCGCGATACGCCGCCGAGGGTGCGCTGGTCACCCTGGTCACCTGCACGCTGGGCGAGGAGGGCGAGGTCATCCCGCCCGCGCTGGCGCACCTGGCGGCCGATCGGGAGGACACCCTGGGCGCCCACCGGATCGGTGAACTGCGGCACGCCATGCGGGAGTTGGGCGTGTCCGACCACCGCTTCCTCGGCGGGCCGGGGCACTACCGCGACTCGGGGATGTTCGGCACCCCCGCCAACGAGCGCCCCGGCTGCTTCTGGCGCGCGGACGTCGACGAGGCCGCCTCCCACCTGGTGGAGGAGATCCGCCAGGTGCGTCCCCAGGTGCTCGTCACCTACGACCCCGACGGCGGGTACGGCCACCCCGACCACATCCAGGCCCACCGGGTGGCGATGCGCGCGGTGGAGCTGGCGGCCGACCCCGCCCACCGCCCCGACCTGGGCGAGCCGCACCGGGTCGGGTGCGTCTACTGGAACTGCGCGGCGCGTTCGGTGGTCGAGGAGGGCTTCGCCCGGCTGCGCGCCCGCGGCGACGGCCCCTTCCCCGAGACCGCCTCGGTCGACGACGTGCCGGGCGTGGTGGACGACGCCGAGGTCGCCGCCGTCGTCGAGGGCGGCGACGCCGAGGTGGCCGCCAAGGCGGCGGCGATGCGCGCCCACGCCACCCAGATCGTGGTGGCGGACCCCCCGTCGGGGCCTCCCGAGTCCTTCGCCCTGTCCAACGGGCTGAGCCAGCCGCTGCTGCGGGTGGAGCACTTCCGCCGGGCCGACGGCGTCGTCCCGGCCGAACCGGTGCGCGACCTCTTCGAGTTCGCCGGAGCGGCGGGAGGCGACCGGTGAGCGGGCGGACGGGACGGATCGCGGCGTACGCCGTGCTGGCCGTGCTCGGCGCGGTGGTGGCCCTGGCGGGCGCGCTCGTCCAGGCCGGCTGGTTCCCGCTGGGGCTGCTGCTGGCCCTCGGCGGGGCCGTGGCGCTGTTCTACGGCGGTGCGCGGCTCACCCGCACGAAGGTGGGCGCGGCGGCCCCCGCGGGCGGATGGATGCTCGTGGTGCTGCTGTCGACCTCCTCGCGCCCCGAGGGCGACTTCCTCTTCGGCACCGGACTCGGCACGTACGTCTTCCTGCTGGGCGGCATGTTCGCCGCTGTGATGTGCGCCACGCTCGCACCCTCCGGACACCTCCTTCCGGACGGCGCGACGGAGCGGTGAAGAGGTTGTGAAGTGGTCGACAACGGTCGGCCGGCGGTCGACAACAGGCCAGGAAATGGCCCACAATCCGCCAGACGGTACGCCGGTATGACCCCGCCACGGGCCGTACCGGGATGGTGATTCGGCACTCCCGGGGTCCGCGGCGGCGACCCCCAGTAAGGTGGTGCGCGCCGGCGAGCCGCCCGTGCGAGCCGATCGGAACCATGGCGGGCGGCGAATCCAACCGGGAGATCCTGCTTTGAGTCGTGAAACTGACAGTCCGTCCTCCGTCCCCCAGACGCGGGGCGGTACCGCGTACCCGTCGGGGACCGAGCCGTACGGCACACCGGTCGACGGTGCGCCGGGCGAGCCCGCCGGGCGGGGCGCCGCGCGGCCGGGCGAGCCGAAGACAGAGACCACGCTGACCACCCGCATCCGGATCAACATCCCGGGTTCCCGGCCCATCCCTCCGGTCGTCGTGCGCAAGCCCGTCGGCGAGGACACCGTCTCCTCGGACGAGACGACGACGGGGGCCGACGCCGCGACGGACGCCGGCGCGAACGGCACGGTGCCCTCCGCCGCGGACATCCCGTCCCAGGGCGCGAACGGCACGGCCGCGGACGCGGGTTCGTCCACGACGGGCGGCTCCTCCTCCACCTCCGGCGGCCGGCCGACCAGTTCCTGGTTCGCCCCGCGCAAGCCCCCGAGGGGCGGCGCCTCCGGCGGCGCTCCGGCCGGGCCGCCGCGGCAGCGCACCGACACCCCGCCGCACGGCTCGCCCATCGGCGCCCTGGCGGACACCGGCCCGCTCGCTGCGGCCGACCGCGCGAACGGCACCCCGTCGGGGCCGGGCCACACCCCGCCGCACGGTGTCCCCGCCGCCACGCCGCCCCACGGCGTCCCCACCGCGACCCCGCCGCACGGCGTGCCCGTCGCGGGCGGTCCCAGCGGGCCCACCACCGGGCCGGCCACCGGCGACATGCCGCTGCTGCCGCCCGGTTTCCGGCACCCCGGAGCCGCGCCGGGCGCGTCCTCCCCGCTGTCCCCCCAGGCGTCCTCCCCGACGGAGACCGGACCGCAGCCGACCGTGCCCGGACCGGCCACCGCGCCCGAGCCCCCGCGGACCGGCGGCCCGGCGCCCGACCTCGGCGGTCCCGCCCCCACCGGCGGCCGGGTCTCCGGCGACACCCTGGTCAGCGGCATCCCGCGCGTACCGCCGGCCGACGACGACGGCCGGGCCGCCCCGGCCCCGGGGAACTCCGGCGCCCCGGTGCCTCCGCCCGCGCAGGTCTCCGCCAAGCGGGGCCGTTCCAAGCTCGTCCTGGTCGGTGTCGCGGCCTTCGGCGTGCTCGGCGTGGCGTACGGCGCCGGCCTGCTGCTCGACCACGCCGACGTGCCCAACGGCACCACCGTCCTCGGCGTGGAGATCGGCGGCACCGACCGGCAGACGGCGATGAACAAGCTCGAAGCCGTCCTCGGCGAGCGCGCGGACACGCCGCTGGTCCTGAAGGTCGAGGGCGAGGAGAAGACGCTCAAGCCGACCGTCGCGGGCCTGGCGCTCGACACCGAGACCACCGTGCGCAACGCCTCCGGACGGGACTACAACCCGGTCTCCGTCATCGGTTCGCTCCTGGGCGGCGCCCGCCACGCCGAACCGGTCTTCAAGGTCGACGAGGAGAAGCTCACCGCCGCCCTGAAGGACCTGACCGCGGGGGTCTCGAACGGCCAGGCGCAGGACGGCATGGTCAAGTTCGTCAACGGCAAGGCCGTCGGCGTCCCGGGCAAGCCCCACAAGGCCGTGGACGTCGCCCAAGGCGCGGACCTGGTCGAGGGCGCCTACCGCGAGCAGGTCGCCACGGGCGACAGGGCCCCCGTCACCCTGCCGGTCTCCCTCCAGCAGCCCGAGGTGGACCAGAAGGAGATCGACCGGGCGATCCGGGAGTTCGGCGAGCCGGCGATGTCCGGCCTGGTCACGGTCAAGGCCGGCGACAGGGAGATCCCGTTCAGCCCCACCGGGTCGCTGCCGAGGTTCCTGTCGATGAAGCCGGTCGACGGCAAGCTCGTGGACACCTACGACCTGAAGGTGCTCGAGGAGCTGTACGGGAGCACCTTCGACGGCGTCCTGATCACCCGCGGCAACGGGACCAAGACCCCGGTCACCCCCCAGGACGTCGCGGGCGCGCTGCGCGAGGCGCTCCGGGAGACCGACCCCGCCAAGCGGGTCGGCGTCATCGAACTCGACCCGCAGTAGCGGCCCCGCGGACCGGTTGTCGGTCCGGCACCGGACCGGTACCGCCACCGGCGGCCCGCGCCCGGCTAGTTGAGCCGGGCACGGGCCGCTCGTGCCTGACGGCGGATGGCGTCGGCGGCGCTCGGCTCCATCGCGGCGACCGTGTCGGCGTACCGCTCCATCTCCCGGGCGCCGCCGACGAAATCGCCCCGCTCGACCAGCAGCCGCGCCCGCTCGTAGCGCAGCCGGGCCGGATGGTGCGGCAACAGGAGCGACAGCTCCACCGCCCAGAGCTGGACGTCCGTGTGCTCGGGGCGGGCCGCCGCCCACGCGCGGATGTTGTTCAGCACGCGCAGCACGATCTCCAACGGACCGGCGGGCTGGAGCATCGCCTCCGACAGCGCCACGCCCGTGGAGCCGGCCACCAGCAGTTCCACGTCCTGCTCGTCCAGCAGCCGGCCGCCCGCGAAGGGGTCGACGACGACGTGCTCGCCCGCCGGGTCCCCGAGGCCGACGACGAAGTGCCCCGGCAGCGCGATCCCGTACACCGGCGCGCCCGCCCGGCGCGCGACCTCCATCCACACCACCGACAGCAGGATCGGCAGGCCGCGCCGCCGCTTCAGCACCTCGCCCAGCAGCGAGGACTCCAACCTGCGGTAGTCGTCGGCGGTACCGTGGAAACCGTGCTTCTCGCCGAGCAGGACGGCCAGGGCGCGCGCCCACCCGCGCGGGTCGCGCGAGGGCTCGTACGGCAGCAGGCCCGTGAGCCGGTCCAGCTCGATCTGCGCCGCGTCGACGGCCTCCTCGCCCGCCTCGGCGTCGGCCTCGGCGTTGATCAGCAGGCACAGCAGCGCCAGGTCGGGGCGCTCGGCCCGCGCGGCCTCCGCGAAGCGCTCCCGCACCGTGGCGTCCCTCCCGTTCTCCGCGGCGTCCCGGTTGTCATGGCTGTCCATGTGGCACTCCGTACCCGCGCTCAGCCCCGGGGAGCACGGCGATAGTGGTAGCTGTGGTGGTCGACGAAGCCCAGCCGGTCGTACAGCGCCAAGGCGGCGGTGTTCTCCGGCTCGACCTGGAGGTACGCCGCCGAGGCGCCCTCCTCCAGCGCCGCGCGGGCCAGCTCCGCCATGACCGCCGTCGCCAGCCCCTCGCGCCGCCGCCCGGGGGCGACCTCGACGGCGGCGAACCCCGCCCACCGGCCGTCCACCACGCACCGTCCGATGGCGGCCGGGGCGGCGCTCCCGCCCTCCGCGCCGTCCCCCGGCACGGTGGCGAACCACACCGACGGGCCGCCGGCCAGCACCTTCAGCGCGTCCTCGGCCGATTCCGCCGAGGAGCCGCGGTGGTACGCGCCCAGCCAGACCTCGTCCGGCCGGCGCGACAGCCGCACCCGCGGGTCCGGTTCGCGGTCGGCCAGCGGCGCGAGCGCGGCCGTGCGCAGGACGGCGAACCGCTCGGCCGTCCAGCCGCGCCGCTCCAGCTCGGCGCCGAGCAGCTCGTCGGTGTCGGTGCCGCCCGTGGCGATCTGGACCAGGGCGGGCAGGCCGCGCTCCCCGTACCAGCGGACGGTCTCCGCCAGGGCCGCGTCCAGCTCCACACCGGGGTCGCCGAGGGGCAGGACGGAGTTGGCGCGGCCGGTGAAGCCGCCGGACGCGCGGAGCGTCCACCCGCCCAGCCGGGCGGTCTCGACCGCGGGCCAGCCGCGCGCCGCCACCTCCCGCAGCTCCCGCGCGTCCGCCGCGGGCCCCCTCCTGCGGGCGGGCGCGGCGGGCACCACCTTCCCCGCGACCAGGGCCGACTCCTCCAGCCGCACGATCCCACCGCCGCGCCGCGTGATCGAGAGCACACCGTCCGCCCACGATGTGAGAACGCCGACCGTGTCGGTGAAGGCCGGCCCCGCGCCCCCGGAACCGGTCAGACTGCGCACCGAGACACGTTTGCCCACGTCATCGGCGCTGATACGAAGTTCGAGTCGTCCGCCCACGGTGAACTCCACGGCCCTGACCACCCCTCCTGTTCGTCTCCTGCCCAAGAACGGAGATACTAGGTGCGGGCATCGACGACGCCGCGCTCCCGCGCGCCATCGCGGACCAGCCAAACCGGACCGGCTGCCGCGCCCTACCGAGGAGGAACGACAGCGTGACCTACGTCATCGCGCAGCCTTGTGTCGACGTGAAGGACAAGGCCTGCATCGAGGAGTGCCCCGTCGACTGCATCTACGAGGGCCGGCGGTCCTTGTACATCCACCCGGACGAATGCGTCGACTGCGGTGCCTGTGAACCGGTCTGCCCGGTCGAGGCCATCTTCTACGAGGACGACGTCCCCGAGGAGTGGAAGGACTACTACAAGGCCAACGTCGAGTTCTTCGACGAGCTGGGCTCGCCCGGCGGGGCCAGCAAGCTCGGCCTGATCGAGCGCGACCACCCGTTCGTCGCCGCGCTGCCGCCGCAGGAAAACGAGTGATCCGACGGCGGCCCCAGAGCTGACCCCGGTCCCGCACGGCTCCGCGCCGTGCGGGACCGGGTTTTTTCCCGGAAAGAGAGCGAAGACAAGTGCCACCCCTGTCCTCCCGTCTGCCGGTCTTCCCGTGGGACCGGCTGGAGCCGTACAAGAAGACCGCGGCCGCGCACCCGGACGGCATCGTGGACCTCTCCGTGGGGACCCCGGTCGACCCGGTGCCCGACGTGATCAAGGAGGCGCTCGTCGCCGCCGGCGACAGCCCCGGCTATCCGACGGTGTGGGGCACCACCGAACTGCGGGACGCGATCGTCGGCTGGAGCGAGCGGCGGCTGGGCGCGCGGGGGCTGGCGCACACCCACGTCCTGCCGGTCGTCGGCTCCAAGGAGCTGGTGGCCTGGCTGCCGATCCAGCTCGGCATCGGCGCCGGGGACAAGGTGGCCTTTCCGCGGCTGGCGTACCCGACGTACGAGGTGGGGGCGCGGCTGGCGGGCGCCGAGCCGGTCGTCTACGACGAGCCGCGCGAGGTCGACCCCGAGGGACTGCGGCTGCTGTGGCTGAACTCCCCCTCCAACCCCACCGGTCGGGTGCTGCCGAAGGAGGAGCTGAAGGCGACCGTCGCCTGGGCGCGCGAGCACGGAGTGCTGGTCTTCAGCGACGAGTGCTACCTGGAGCTGGGCTGGGAGGCCGAGCCGGTCTCCGTCCTCCACCCGGACGTCTGCGGCGGCGGCCACGAGGGCATCGTCGCCGTCCACTCGCTCTCCAAGCGCTCCAACCTGGCCGGCTACCGCGCCGCGTTCCTGGTCGGGGACGAGGGGATCCTCGCCGAACTGCTGCGGGTGCGCAAGCACGGCGGGATGATGGTGCCCGCCCCGGTGCAGGCCGCCACGGTGGCGGCGCTCGGCGACGACGCGCACGTGGCCGAGCAGCGCGAGCGCTACGCGGCGCGGCGCTCGGCGCTGCGCACCGCGCTGGAGGCGAACGGCTTCCGGATCGAGCACAGCGAGGCGTCGCTGTACCTGTGGGCGACGCGGGACGAACCCTGCTGGGAGACGGTGGAGGAGCTGTCCCGGCGCGGCGTGCTGGTGGCGCCGGGCGACTTCTACGGCCCGGCGGGGGAGCGGTTCGTGCGGGTCGCCTTCACCGCGACGGACGAACGGGTAGGGGAGGCCGTGCGGCGCCTCACCGCGTGAGCCGTCGAGCGAGCCGTACCGCGCGCGGGCCGACGACGTGCGGCAGGGGCCCGGGGACCGAACGGTTCCCGGGCCCTGTGCGCGTGAGGCGGCACACGGTCGGCGCGCGTACGGGCGTCAGCCCAGCGGCAGGTCCTTGACCGGCAGCTTGTCGACGCCGGGCAGGATGTCCGTGGGCAGGCTGTCGGTCGCCTTGCTCAGCTTCTTGGTGGAGGGCAGCTTGCCCTTCGCCTTCGCCTTGGCCTTGCCCTTGCCGCCCTTGTCCTTGGCGGTGGACTTGGCGGTGTCGCCGAGGAGGGAGCCGGTGGCGCCGGTCGCCTTGCCCGCGGCCTTCTGCGCGGTGGGAAGGGCGGTCTTGCCCATGGAGCCGACGGTCTCGCCGGCGGCCGGGACGACCTTCCTGACGGTCTTGCCGCCGGTCTTGCCCGCCTGGTCGGTGACGTCGCGCGAGGTGTCGTCGATGGCGTCGCCCAGGTCCGCGCCGTCCAGGTTGCTCAGCCCGCCCAGGTCCTTGGCGGGCAGGAGCTCGGCGGCGTTCGCGGAACCGGTCGCACCGACTGCGGAGGCGGCGCCCGCTGCGAGCAGCAGCGCGGTCCGTGCGATCCGGCGCGAGAGGGGGAGGGACATGTTGCTCCTTCGACGGAGAATGAGGCTTGCGGAAATTCCTCCGGACGCTGGGTCCGAAAGGCGTCGTGCGCATCCGGCCGGGCGGTGCCCTCCGGACGCCGTGCCTATCGCGCCGGATGCCTCGGAAGTTGCGGTCGCGCGGGTAAAGGATTGGCAATGCGGGGCATTGTCCGGAGGGGGCGAGAACGGACAATCCGGCCAGAACGAATGCCGTCGCAAAATCGTCGCAGCCCCGTGTTCCCAAGGGAAAGGACGGGTTCGGGGAAGAGTGCCGCGCGGCGGTTCCCGGACCCTTTCGCGGAACCGCCCGAGACCCCCGTTCGGGTGACGGCGGGACCGCCGCGCGGTGACGCCGGACGCTACCGGGCGGTGACGATGACGACCTCGGAGCGGTACGCGTCCTCGGTCGTGCGCCAGCCCTCCTCCGCCCTGTCGGCTTCCCAGACTCGCTTTCCGTAGGAGACGCGTTCGATCCCCAACTCGAAGGAGTGGGCCACGGCCCAGTGCGCCACCTCCCAGCCGCGCCGGTCGACGTCGGTCTCGGTGCCGCGGGCGGGGGTGTGGACCGGGACGGAGAGGACCGGGTCGGGCGCGCTGCGGCCGCTCCCGCCGCCCCCGACCCGGGCGGAGTCCGGCAGCACGTCCTCGCCGAACTCGCGGACCAGCTTCTCCCGCACCCGCACCGGGTCGCCCGCGACCGTGCTCCCGCCCGCGTCGGGGACGCAGGTGAGGGAGGCGGCCCGGCGGCCGGTGAGCGCGGCGGTGAGCAGCGCGGCCCGGGACTCGTGCTTGGCGTAGGCGTCGGGGAAGCCGCTGCGCTGCACCCGCTGCGCGGCGACGGTCAGCGGCAGGCGGGAGTAGCCGGGGATCTCCACCAGGTGGTCGTAGAACTTCCCGGCCGCGTACACCGGGTCCATGATCTGCTCCGGCGTCCCCCATCCCTGGGAGGGACGCTGCTGGAACAGGCCGACGGAGTCCCGGTCGCCGTAGTCGATGTTGCGCAGCGCCGACTCCTGCATGGCGGTGGCCAGGGCGATGGTGACCGCCCGCTCGGGCAGGCCCCGGGCGGAGGCGACGGCCTCGATGGTCGCGGCGTTGGCGGCCTGCTGGGGCTCTATCACGTACGGCTCGCCGTCGCCGGCGGCGGTCACGGTACATCTGGCCGGTCCGGACCCGCCGGGATCGTGGCGCACCAGCAGATACCCGGCGAGTCCGAGCAGCACGACACACGCGGCGGCGAGGCGCACCAGCCGGCCGCGAGGCGGAGTGGAAGCTCGCTCGGACACGCGACAAAGGTACCGGTGTCCACCGCGGATGTGGCCCGGCCGTCGGAGGACCGGGCGCACGGGCCGCCGCGGGGGGCGGATAGGGTCGACGTCATGGAGCGTGCCCCCCTGGACCCCGACGCCGACGCCGTCCTCGACCTGACGCAGGACGCGGCGCGGCTGACCGCGCGACTCGTCGACATCCCCTCGGTCAGCGGTGACGAGAAACCGCTGGCGGACGCGGTCGAGGTCGCGCTGCGCGCCCTGCCGCACCTGCGCGTGGACCGGTACGGCAACAACGTCGTCGCCCGGACCGACCTGGGCCGGGCCGAACGGGTCGTCCTGGCCGGGCACATCGACACCGTGCCGATCGCCGACAACGTGCCCTCCCGGCTGGAGGACGGCGTGCTGTGGGGCTGCGGGACCTCCGACATGAAGTCCGGGGTCGCCGTCCAACTGCGGATCGCCGCCACGGTCCCCGCCCCGAACCGGGACCTGACCTTCGTCTTCTACGACAACGAGGAGGTCGACGCGCACCTCAACGGCCTCGGCCGGCTGGCCCGGGCCCACCCCGACTGGCTGGCCGGGGACTTCGCGGTGCTGCTGGAACCCTCCGACGGCCGGGTCGAGGGCGGCTGTCAGGGCACGCTGCGGGTCAAGCTGCGCACCACCGGACAGCGCGCGCACTCCGCGCGGAGCTGGATGGGGGAGAACGCCGTCCACGCCGCCGCCCCGATCCTCGCCCGCCTGGCCGCCTACGAGCCCAGGCGACCGGTGATCGACGGGCTGGAGTTCCGCGAGGGCCTGAACGCCGTGGGGATCGAGGGCGGTGTCGCGGGCAACGTCATCCCGGACGAGTGCACCGTCACCGTCAACTACCGCTACGCGCCCGACCTCACCGAGGAGCAGGCGCTGGAGCACGTCCGCGAGGTGTTCGCGGACTGCGGGGTGGACGAGATCGTGGTGGCCGACAGCTCCGGGCCGGCGCTGCCCGGCCTGTCGCACCCGGCCGCCGCGGCCTTCGTGGCGGCGGTCGGCGGCGAGGTGCGGCCGAAGTTCGGCTGGACCGACGTCTCCCGGTTCAGCGCGCTGGGCGTCCCCGCCGTCAACTACGGTCCCGGGAACCCCAACGTGGCACACCGGCGGGACGAGCACGTCGAGACCGCGGCGATCCTGCGCTGCGAGGAGCGGCTGCGCGCCTGGCTGACCGCCTGATCGCTGGGTATCCGGTGGCACGGACCCTCGACGGTCCGGTCGCCGGGGCGCCCGGACGAGTTCCCCCTCGTGTCACCCGGGCCTGCGTACCCTGGCGGCCTGCACGTCATCGACGGACGACACAGCGACACAGGGAGGACACGTATGGGCAGGGCCGAGGAGTTCGAACGGGGCGAGCCGCGGGAGCGCCGTCTGGGGCCGGTGGTGCGCCGCCGCGACCAGATCCAGCCCAGCACCACCGATCAGCGGCTGCTGGACACCGCCGGCCCCTCGGACTGGGTGCACCAGGACCCCTGGCGGGTCATGCGCATCCAGTCCGAGTTCGTGGAGGGCTTCGGCACCCTCGCCGAACTCGGCCCCGCCATCAGCGTCTTCGGCTCGGCGCGCACCCCGGAGGGCTCGCCCGAGTACGAGGCGGGGGTGCGGATCGGCCGGGCCCTGGCGGAGGCCGGGTTCACGGTGATCACGGGCGGCGGCCCCGGGGCCATGGAGGCGGCCAACCGGGGCGCGAACGAGGCGGGCGGCGTCTCGGTCGGCCTGGGCATCGAGCTCCCCTTCGAGCAGGGGCTGAACCGGTACGTCGACATCGGCGTCAACTTCCGCTACTTCTTCGTGCGCAAGACGATGTTCGTCAAGTACGCGAGCGGCTTCGTCGTCCTGCCGGGCGGCATGGGCACCATGGACGAGCTGTTCGAGGCGATCACCCTGGTCCAGACGCGGAAGGTCACCCGCTTCCCCATCGTGCTGTTCGGCACGGAGTACTGGCAGGGCCTGGTGGACTGGCTGCGCGACACCGTCGTCGCGGGCGGCAAGGCCGGCCCGCACGACCTGGAGCTGTTCCACCTCACCGACGACGTCGACGAGACGGTCAAGCTGGTCTCCCAGGAGCTCGCCGCGCCGGACCGGTCGGTGGAGCGCGAACTGCCGGAGGAGCCCGCCTGAGCGCGGCCCGGCCGCGCTCAGGCCAGGCCGCGGCGGGCGACGGCCGGCGGACGCAGGCCCGCGATGGAGGCGACCATGTCCAGCACCTGACGGGTCTCGGCCACCTCGTGGACGCGGAAGACCCGCGCGCCCAGCCACGCGGACACCGCCGTCGTGGCCAGGGTGCCGGTCAGCCGCTCCTTGACCGGCTTGTCCAGCGTCTCCCCGACGAAGTCCTTGTTGGAGAGCGACACCAGCACCGGCCACCCCGTGGCCGTCATCTCCTCCAGCCGCCGGGTGACCTCCAGGGAGTGCCGGGTGTTCTTGCCGAAGTCGTGCCCGGGGTCGATCAGGATCGCGTCCCGCCGCACCCCCAGCCCGACCGCGCGCTCCGCCAGGCCGACGGTGGTCCGCAGCACGTCGGCCATGACGTCCTCGTACGCCACCCGGTGCGGCCTGGTCCGCGGCCTGGCGCCGCCGGTGTGCGTGCAGACCAGCCCGGCGCCGTACCGCGCCGCCACCTCGGCGAGCTTCGGGTCCACGCCGCCCCAGGCGTCGTTGAGCAGGTCGGCGCCCGCCTCGCAGACCGCCTCGCCCACCTCGTGCCGCCAGGTGTCCACGCTGATCACCACGTCCGGGTGGCGCCGCCGCACCTCGGCGACGAAGCCGACCGTGCGCCGCACCTCCTCCTCGACCGTCACCTCCTCGCCGGGGCCGGCCTTCACCCCGCCGATGTCGACGATGGCGGCGCCCTCCGCCACCGCCTGCTCGACCCGGTCCAGCGCCGGTCCGTCGCGGAAGGTGGCGCCCCGGTCGTAGAAGGAGTCCGGCGTCCGGTTCACGATGGCCATGACCACCGTCTCGTGCTCGTCGAACTCGCGCCGTCCCAGACGCAGCATCGCTGTCCTCTCCTCGCGGCCCCGTGTGGCCACTGCACGGATGTCCCTCCGCCGACCCTAGCCGCCGGTGTCTCGTGGCACGATCACAGGAGGCGGTCACGGAAGCAGCCGTGCCCGTCGTCGGTGTGACGGACTCGGGGAGATGGCGTGTTCTGGTTTCTGCTGATCGCGTTGGTCGTGGTGGTCACCGCGGTCGCGTTGGCCGTGGTGGGCGGCGGCGACGGCCCCGGCCACACCGCGACGGGAGGGCTCGCCGACGCCCCTCCGGACCTGGCCGAGGCGTGGCTGCCGCCCGACCGCCCGGTGAACCGCGCGGACCTGGAGGCGCTGCGCCTTCCGATGGCCGTGCGCGGCTACCGCATGGCGGACGTCGACGACGTCCTCGACCGGCTCGGCGCCGAACTGGCCGAGCGCGACGCGCGGATCGCCGAGCTGGAGGCGTCCCTGGCGGGCGAGCAGGCGGCGGCGATGGGCGGTCCCGACCTGTTCGAGAAGCCCGGCGACGCCCCCGAGGAGCCCCGGTGACCGCCCCGGGCGCGGCCCTGCCCGGACCGGACGGACGGCTCCGCTGCCCCTGGGGCCTGGCCACCGAGGACTACACGGCGTACCACGACACCGAGTGGGGCCGCCCGGTGCACGGCGACGACGCGCTGTTCGAGCGGCTGTGCCTGGAGGCGTTCCAGTCCGGCCTGTCCTGGCTGACGATCCTCCGCCGCCGCGAGGGCTTCCGGGCGGCGTTCGCGGGCTTCCGCATCGCCGAGGTGGCACGGTTCACCGAGGCCGACCGGGAGCGGCTGCTCGCCGATCCCGGCATCGTCCGCAACCGCGCCAAGATCGACGCGGTCCTGGCCAACGCCCGGATCGTCGCGGAGTGGGAGCCGGGGGAGCTCGACGCCCTGGTGTGGTCCCACGCGCCCGACCCGGCCGGCCGTCCCGCCCCGCGCACGCTCGCCGAGGTCCCCGCGATCACCCCGCAGTCCACGGCGCTGTCGAAGGCCCTCAAGAAGCGCGGCCTGCGATTCGTCGGCCCCACCACCGCCTACGCCCTGATGCAGGCGTGCGGCCTGGTCGACGACCACCTGGCGGACTGCTGCGCCCGCGCCCCCCGTCCCGTGCCCTGACCCGGACCGGGACGGGGGCGCGGAGCGGGGTCAGCGACCGCGGAAGACGGGCTTCTCCTTGTTCACGAACGCCTCCACCGCCGCCCTGTGGTCCTCGGAGGAGCCGGCGCGGATCTGGAGCTCGGCCTCCTTCTCCAGCGTCTCGGCCAGGGAGTGCGACGAGCCGTGGGCGAGGGACTCCTTGATGGCGGCGTAGGCGGCCGTCGGCCCCTGGGCGAGGTGTCGGGCCACGGCCTCGGCCTCCTCGGCCAGCCGGTCGGCCGGTACGACCCGGTTGGCGATGCCCAGCTCCAGCGCCTCCTGCGCCTTCACGCTCCGCGGGAAGAGCAGCAGGTCGGCGGCGCGGCTCGGGCCGACCAGCCGCGGCAGCGTCCAGGAGACGCCGGAGTCGGCGGTGAGCGCCACGCCGGCGAAGGAGGTGTTGAAGGCGGCGGTGTCGGCGACCACGCGGTAGTCGGCGGCGAAGGCGAACCCGGCGCCGGCGCCGGCCGCGACGCCGTTGACGCCCGCCACCACCGGCTTGGGCATGGAGGCGATCGCGAGGGTGATCGGGTTGTAGTGCTCCCGCACGGTGTCCAGGGCGTCGCCGCCGCTCCGCCGCAACGTCTCGACGTGCTCCTTGAGGTCCTGCCCGACACAGAACGCGCGCCCCCTGCCGGTCAGCAGCACCGCGCGCACGGCGGGATCGCCGGCCGCCTCCCGCAGCGTGTCCCGCAACTCCTCCTTGAGCGCGGTGTCGAGGGCGTTCATGGCGTCGGGGCGATTGAGGACGATGGTCGCGAGACCCTCGGACACTTCGTAGAGCACGTTGTCTGCCATGGGCCCAGCATGGCAAGGACCGGCGGCGGCCGATATATGGCCGCGCGTGTGAGGTGTGTCAAACCCGTCCGCGCCGAGGCGGGAAAGAAGAGCGCGCAGTATCGCAACTTGATCCCCGAATTGGGTGGTTTTGCGTGAGCGCGTTGCGCAAGGGATACGGAACGATGTTGGTCATGCGGTCATGTGATGCGGGATAATGGCCGGGAAGCAATGTGTTCGACGCCGGTGACACCTGGGTCGTCGGCTGAGATCAGCTGGTTTCAGGAAGGGGAACGAGCATGGCGGCCATGAAGCCGCGGACGGGCGATGGCCCGCTCGAGGTGACCAAGGAGGGGCGGGGCATCATCATGCGCGTTCCGCTCGAGGGCGGTGGGCGACTCGTCGTCGAGCTGACCCCTGACGAAGCGGATGCACTCGGCGAAGCTCTGAAGAAGGCCTGCGGCTGAGGAGTCCTCGGCACCGCTCTCGCCGCCACCACCTTTGACCGAAGCCTCCGGAGCGCCCGGCGTCCGGGGGCTTCGGTGTGCTCGGGGCCGCCGGAGGAACCCCGCGGAGAGCACTCGGAGAACCGGGGAAAGGGCTTCGGGCGGGACGGGGCTCAGCGGTTCCGCTTGACCGCGCACAGCAACCCGTCGCCCACCGGCAGCAGCGACGGCAGCAGCGCGGTGCTGTCGCGGACGGTGCGCAGCAGCTCGCGCAGCTTGAGGACCTCGGCGGGCTGGGCCGAGGAGTCGACGGTGCGGCCGTCGGCGAAGACGCCCTCGAAGCAGACCAGCCCGCCCGGGCGCAGCAGGCGCAACGATTCGCCCAGGTACTCCAGGCACTCCATCCGGTCGCCGTCGCAGAACACCAGGTCGTACCCGCCGTCCGCGAGCCGCGGCAGCACGTCCAGGGCCCGGCCCGGGATGAAGCGGGCGCGGTTGGCCGCGAAGCCCGCGGCGCGGAACGCCTGGCGGGCTATCTGCTGGCACTCCGGCTCGGTGTCCACGGTGGTCAGCACGCCGTCCGGCCGCATGCCGTCCAGCAGGTGGATGCCCGACACTCCGGTCCCGGTGCCGATCTCGGCCACCGCCTTGGCGTCCACGGCGGCGGCCAGCAGCCGCAGCGCCGCGCCCGTGCCGTCCGACACCGGACGCAGCCCTGCCTCCAGGGCGCGCTCACGTGCCCAGCGCAGTGCCGCAGAGTGCTCGACGTGCTCGACGTGTTCGGCGCCGTACGCGTCGGCGAACGCCCAGCTCGTCTGCCGGTTGCCGGTAATCGCCCTCTCCTGTCCCCGTGTTCCACGCAACCGTGACTGTATCCGCTGCCGTCGGGAACCCGCAGATGGGACCGCGCGTTGGTGAAGGAGGAGGCCATGCGACGGACGGCGGGGGAACGTACATGGCGCAAGACCAAAAGACGGTCAAAGAAGCTTATCCGGAGCTAACGGGCGAGGTGGCTATGGTAGGGGCTCCACTGGACACCACCAGAGCCGACAGGGGAGGTGCGGCTGCTGCCGGTGACCGGGGAGTGCTGAGGCGCTTTCGCAGGTCCTCCGGCGAGCCGAAATCCGTGAACGACACCGCTGACCGCCGCCACGCCGACGACTCCGCGACCACCGCGACCTTCGCCACCGACGCGGGCGCTCCGGCGTGGACGCCTCCCACCTGGGAGGAGATCGTCAGCACCCACAGCGCGCGGGTCTACCGGCTCGCCTACCGCCTGACCGGAAACCAGCACGACGCCGAGGACCTCACCCAGGAGGTCTTCGTCCGGGTCTTCCGCTCCCTGTCCACGTACACCCCCGGCACCTTCGAGGGGTGGCTGCACCGCATCACCACGAACCTGTTCCTGGACATGGTCCGGCGCAAGCAGCGCATCCGCTTCGACGCCCTCGGCGACGACGCGGCCGAGCGGCTGGCGAGCCGCGAGCCCTCGCCGCAGCAGCACTTCAACGACACCCACTTCGACGCCGACATCCAGCACGCCCTGGACACCCTCGCCCCGGAGTTCCGGGCGGCGGTGGTGCTCTGCGACATCGAGGGCCTCTCCTACGAGGAGATCGCCGCGACGCTGGGCGTGAAGCTCGGCACGGTCCGCAGCCGCATCCACCGCGGCCGCTCCCACCTGCGCAAGGCGCTCAGGCACCGGTCGCCCGAGGCGCGCGCCGAGCAGCGCGCCCTGGCCGGGGCGCTCCCCGGCACCCCGAGGGGGGAGGTCGGCGTCGAGTGAGCGGCACATACGGCTCCCCCTACGACTCCCCCTACGACACGGAGCCGACCCCGGCCGAACAGCACCTGGGGGACCGCCTGGCGGCCCTGGTGGACGGCGAGCTGGGGCACGAGACGCGCGAGCGCGTCCTCGCCCACCTCGCCACCTGTCGCTCCTGCAAGGCCGAGGCGGACGCCCAGCGCAGGCTGAAGAGCGTCTTCGCCGACGCCGTCTCCCCGCCCCCCTCGGAGAGGCTGCTCGCGCGGCTCCAGGGGCTGCCCGCGGGGCTGGACGACGAGGCGGGGCCGGACGGGCCGAGGGGCCCGTCCGTGTCTCCCTGGGACTTCGAGTACCTGCCCTCCCGCAGCGTGCTCTCCCCCGAGCGGGGTTTCCGCGTCCACGAGCCGGACCGGGGGGCCTCGCGCGGTCGCCGCTTCGCGTTCGCCGCGGCCGGCGCCGTCTCGCTGGCGGCCTTCGCCATCGGCGGCGCGCTCACCTCCGGCACGACCGGCGGCCCCACGGTGGCCGCGGGCGGAGACGGCGGCACGACCGCCGGCGCGCCGCGCACGGCCGGCACGGTCGGCTCGGTGCGGAACGGCGGGCGGACCGACGAGGGCGGCCGGGAGGAGGCCCACACGTTCGGCGCCCCCACGGCGGAGCCGACGCCGGCGGCCTCGCCCACGCAGTCCGTGTCGCGGCTGGAGGCCGAGTACACCGCCCGGCAGTACGGGCTGATGACGGTGCCGGTGCTCGACGTGACCCCCACGCTCCACCCGCCCCTGATACGCCCGACGCCCTACGCGGCCCAGCCGCTGGAGCTCGGGCCGACGGAGCCGTACGGGGCGATGGAACAGCCGCTCGTCGGCACGTCCCCCTCGGGCACGTTCACCGCCACGCTCCCCGCCTCGGAGCCGGGCCCCTCCGCGACTCCCGCCGCCCCCGGCCGCTGACACCGGCCGCCGACCGGCTGCCGACCGGTCTCCCCGCGCCCGCACCCGGCCGGGGCGGAGTCCGCTCCGGCGGGTCTGTCCCCGCCCGGAGGTACGGACCTGCTTGAATCGTGGAGATGTGGTGTGGGTCCGTGCACGAGGTGGGCGCGGGCGAAGGTGGGGAGAGCATGGACGAGGGGAAGGCCGCCGAGCCACAGCCGACGTGGTGGAGCCGTCCACGCGGGGCCTCCGCCCCGCACCCGGCCGGAGGCGCGCAGGCCACCGAGGCCGGGCCGAAACCGCTGCACGGGGAGGACCCGTACAGCACGCCGCCCTACGGCGGTCCGGGCCCCTGGGCTCCCGCCCCGCCCGTCCAGCGCCCCGTGGCGACGCCCGCGCGCGGCACCCGCCTGCCGGCCCAGGCCCAGGCCCCCGCGCCGGAGACCGAGCCGGCCCCGGCCGGACCGTTCGCGCGGTACGACCCCTGGGCCCCGCCGGCGCCGTCCCGGGCGGTGCCGCCGCCCCCGCTCGCCCCCGACGCGCACGACCCGCGGACCCTCCGGGTCCCGTGGTTCCCGCTCCCCGCCGCTCCGCCGCGGCGGCTCCGTCCGCGGACCGCCGTCGCGACCGTCGTGCTGGCGCTGGTCGCCGGCTGCGCGGGCGGCTGGATCGGGGCGTACGCGGAGCGCACCGGCGGATTCGGCGCCGTCGAGCTGTCCCAGGCGCCCGCCGAGGCCACGGACCGCGCCCCGGACAGCGTGGCGGGCATCGCCGAGCGGGCCCTGCCCGGCGTGGTGACCATCCACGTCCAGGGCTCCGGCGAGCAGGGCACCGGCACCGGCTTCGTCCTCGACAAGCGCGGCCACCTCCTGACCAACCACCACGTGGTGGAGCCCGCCGAGGGCGGCGGGGACATCAGGGTGACCTTCCACGGCGGCGAGACGGCCGTCGCCGAGGTCGTCGGCACCGACAGGGGCTACGACCTCGCCGTGCTGCGGGTGGAGGGCGTCCGCGACCTCCACCCGCTCCCGCTGGGCAACTCCGACTCGGTGCGGGTGGGCGACCCGGTCGTGGCGATCGGCGCTCCGTACGACCTGGCGGGCACGGTCACCGCGGGGATCATCAGCGCCACGGAGCGCCCCATCACGGCGGGCGGCGAGGGCGACGGCAGCGACGTCAGCTACGTGGACGCGCTGCAGACCGACGCCCCGATCAACCCCGGCAACTCCGGCGGTCCGCTGATGGACGCCAGGGGGCGGGTGATCGGCATCAACAGCGCGATCCGCGCCGCCGGCAACGGCCTGCCGGAGTCCGGCCGCGGCGGCAGCATCGGACTGGGCTTCGCCATCCCCGTCAACCAGGCCAAGCGGGTGGCCGAGGAGCTGATCAACACCGGTCGGGCCACCCATCCGGTGATCGGCGTCACGCTCGACATGGAGTACCCCGGCGAGGGGGCCCGCGTCGGCCTCGGGCCCGGCGGGGAGGGCACGCCCGTCGTCCCCGGCGGACCGGCCGACAGGGCGGGCATCGAGGCGGGGGACGTCATCACCGAGGTGGACGGCACACGGGTCCGCGGCGGCGAGGAGCTGATCGTCAAGATCCGCAGCCACCGGCCCGGCGACCGGCTGGAACTGACCGTCGAGCGCGGCGGCCGGGAGCGGACCGTGACGGTCGTGCTCGGGTCGGCGACCGGATCGTGAGGGACGTGGGGGACGTGGGGGAGGGGCCGACGGCCGTTGTTCGCATCGCCGACTCCCACCCCGGGGCCTCGGCGGGTACCGTGACAGTGGCCGCACGGGTCGTGGACGTATCTGAGGGAGCTGCACGGTGTTCTTCGACATAGGACCCCTTGAGCTGGTCGCGCTCATCATCCTCGCGGTCCTTGTCTTCGGGCCGGAGAAGCTGCCGAAGGTCATCCAGGACGTGGCGCGGTTCGTCCGCAAGGTCCGGGAGTTCTCCGACAGCGCCCGGGACGACATCCGCCGGGAGCTGGGTCCGGAGTTCAAGGACTTCGAGTTCGAGGACCTCAACCCCAAGAACTTCGCCCGCAAGCACCTGCTGGACAACGACGACCTGGGCCTGAAGGAGATCCGCAGCAGCTTCGACCTGCGCCAGGAGCTCGCCGAGGTCACGGACGCGGTCAACGGCCGGGAGATCACCTCCGGCAGCCCGTCCGGCGGCGCCTCGGGCACCTCCGCCCCGTCCGCGGCGGCCCCGGGGGGCACCTCCTCCGACCGGCTCCGCAAGGACGCCCCGGCACCCCGGCAGGACCCCCCGCCGTTCGACGCCGACGCCACCTGACGCACTCCTCGACGGTGAACCGGGAGGGCCACCTCCCGTAGAACACACCCGGTCCTGTCCGATTCGGCGCACAAGGCCGGCTATTCTCCCTGTGTCCGAGGTCGGGCCGCCCGAGGGGGGCGGGCCTGCTACCACGACACAGGGCACACGAGGAGGCGTCGCGCAGATGGAGACGACGGGCCGGGCAGAGCCGCAGGACGCGTCCGCGTCCGGGCCGGACCGGGGGATCGACGGCTATCTCATGGCCGATTTCCCCTGGTACGGCCTCGATGAGGCCTTCACCGGCCCGCGCTGGCTGATGCGGGTGGGAACAGCGGCCGACGGCACGGTCGAGCACGGTTCGACCGGGCACGGGGAGGAGCCCTCCTACCGCTCCGAGGCCGGCCCGGACCACCAGCGCTTCACCGTCGTGGTGACGGTCGCCGACCGCCCGGTGCGCAGCAGCCCGGACGGCACGGGCGTCCTGGACGCCACCTCGGTCTCGTCGGCCGCCTGGCTGGCCGGGTCGGGATTGCTGTCATGCACCTGGCCCACCCGGATGGAGCGCGGGCTCAGACAGCAGTGGCTCGACCAACAGACGGCGATCGCCTGGGAGTTGGCGGACGACCTGGACGGCCCCGCCTGGTCCACCCTGACCCTGCCGGTCGACGGCGTCCCGACCGAGTTCCGCTACCGGGAGTCCGAGTACGGATGGGTCCTGGCGGGCCGGGGGAACGAGAGCGTGCACATCGGCGCGTACGGGCGGGGGATGAGCGCCTACGGACTCGGCTTCTCGGTGATCAAGGACATCACCACCTACCGCCACTGACGGCGGGCACCGCGCACGGCGGACGCGGACGGACACGGCGGACGCGGCGAAGGCGGCACACCCACCGGCGCACCGCCTGCCACGAGGACTCCGACCGGAACCCCCGACGAGCCCCGATCCGGGCCCCCGGTCCGGGTCCGTGCCGGGCCGGGGCCCGGCACCCGTCTCAGAACTTGTTGCGGGGGGTGATCCCCAGCGACATCCCGGCCAATCCGCGCTGCCGTCCGCCCAGCTTTCCCGCGACCGCGCGGAGGGCCGCGCCCGCGGGGGAGTCCGGGTCGGTCAGCACCACCGGCTTGCCCTCGTCGCCGCCCTCGCGCAGCCGCACGTCGATCGGGATGGAGCCGAGGACGGGAACGGTGGTGCCGGTGGTCCGGCTCAGCCCGTCGGCCACGCGCTGGCCGCCGCCGGTGCCGAAGACGTCCACCATCTCGCCGCAGTGCGGGCAGGGCAGCCCGGACATGTTCTCCACGACCCCCACGATCTTCTGGTGGGTCTGCACGGCGATGGAGCCGGCGCGCTCGGCGACCTCGGCCGCCGCCTGCTGCGGGGTGGTCACCACCAGGATCTCGGCGTTCGGGACGAGCTGCGCCACCGAGATGGCGATGTCGCCGGTGCCCGGCGGCAGGTCCATCAGCAGCACGTCCAGGTCGCCCCAGTAGACGTCGGCGAGGAACTGCTGGAGCGCGCGGTGCAGCATCGGCCCGCGCCACACCACCGGGGCGTTGCCCGGGGTGAACATGCCGATCGAGATGACCTTCACGCCGTTCGCGGACGGCGGCATGATCATGTTCTCGACCTGGGTCGGCCGGCCCTCCGCGCCCAGCATGCGCGGCACCGAGTGGCCGTAGATGTCGGCGTCCACGACACCGACCTTCAGCCCGTCGGCCGCCATCGCCGCCGCCAGGTTGACCGTCACCGAGGACTTGCCGACGCCGCCCTTGCCGGAGGCGATCGCGTACACCCGGGTCAGCGAGCCCGGCTTGGCGAACGGGATCTCGCGCTCGGCCCGGCCGCCGCGGAGCGAGGCCGCCAGCTCGCGGCGCTGCTCGTCGCTCATCACGTCCAGGGAGACCGCCACGTCCGTGACGCCGGCCACACGGCGGACCGCCTCGGTCACGGAGGAGGTGATGGTCTCGCGCATCGGACAGCCGGAGACGGTCAGGTAGACCGTGACCGCGACCGCTCCGTCCGCGCCGATCTCCACCGACTTCACCATGCCGAGATCGGTGATCGGACGGTGGATCTCCGGGTCGTTCACGGTCGCGAGCGCGGCGCGGACCGCTTCCTCGGTGGGGGCTCCGCTGCGTGCCGCGGACGTGTCAGTAGCCATGCCCCGATGGTACGGCGCACCGGCGACGGCACCGAAGGCACCGGCTGAGACGCCCGTCACCGCACTCGTGTGGGTGCCCGCCGGCGCCCGTCAGTGCTCCCGGTCGTGGGACGGCTCCACGGTGCCGCGCTGCTCCAACTCCTTCACCAGCTCCTGGAGTTCCGAGCGGATCCAGTCCCGGGTGGCGACCTCGCCCAGCCCCATCCGCAGCGCGGCGACCTCCCGGGTGAGGTACTCCGTGTCGGCGATGGAGCGCTCGTTGCGCTTGCGGTCCTGCTCCAGGTTGACCCGGTCGCGGTCGTCCTGCCGGTTCTGGGCCAGCAGGATCAGCGGGGCGGCGTACGACGCCTGGAGCGACAGCATGAGCGTCAGGAAGATGAACGGGTACTCGTCGAAGCGCAGCGCCGGCGGGGCCGTGGTGTTCCAGACGACCCACACGATGATGGTCACCGTCATCCAGACGATGAACCGCCCCGTGCCCAGGAAGCGCGCGATCCGCTCCGACAGCCGCCCGAAGGCCTCCGGGTCGTACTCCGGCAGCAGGCCGCGGCGCGGCACCATCGGCTGGTCCAGCCGCAACCGGCGCTCCCGTCCGGTGAGCGGGGGCAGGCTCCGCTCGCGCTCCCGGAGCTCCCTGCGCTGCTCCCGGCGCTCGTCGCGCTCCTTGTCGACCCTATCGACCACCGGGGACCTCCCGGGCGTCCCGCCGGGCTTCCAGCAGGCCGCCCGCCCCGATCGCCTCCAGGGCGGCGGCCTCGCGCCAGTCGTCCGGCAGCAGGTGGTCCAGGACGTCGTCCACCGTGACGGCGCCCAGCAGCGAGCCGCTCTCGTCCACCACCGGCACCGCCACGATGTTGTACGCGGCCAGGTAGCTGGTCAGGGTGGCCAGGGGGGTGTCCGGCGACAGCGGGCGCAGGTCGGTGTCCACGACCGCGCCGACCAGCGTGCCGGGCGGCTCGCGCAGCAGCCGCTGGAAGTGCGCCATCCCCAGGTACTTCCCCGTCGGGGTCTCCTCCGGCGGCCGGCACACGTACACCTGCGCGGCCAGCGGGGGCGACAGGTCCTCCACCCGCATCCTGGCCAGGGCGTCGGCCACCGTGGCGTCGGGCCGCAGCACGATCGGCTCGGTGGTCATGATGCCGCCCGCGGTGTGCTCCTCGTACGTCAGCAACCGCCGTACGGGAGCGGCGTCCTGCGGCTCCATCAGCCGCAACAGCCGCTCCATGTCCTTCTCCGGCAGCTCGGAGAGGAGGTCGGCGGCGTCGTCGGGGTCCATCGCCTCCAGCACGTCCGCGGCGCGCTCGTCCTGGAGCTTGCGGAGGATCTCCACCTGGTCGTCGTCCGGCAGCTCCTCCAGCACGTCCGCCAGCCGGTCGTCGTCCAGCGCGGCGGCCACCTCGCCCCGGCGCTTGGCCGACAGGTGGTGCAGGACGTTGGCGAGGTCGGCGGGGCGCAGCTGGTCGAAGACGGCCAGCAGGTTGGCCGCGCCCTGTTCCTCCTCGTCCAGCGAGAAACCGGTCACCGCCGACCACTCCACGGTCAGCGTCTCCCCGCGCCGCCGCAGCGGGCCGCCCTTGCCGCGCCGCACGAAGACCTTGTCGATCAGCCAGTCGCGGCGGGCCGGCAGCCGGGTGAGGCCCACGTCGAGCACGGTGACCCTCTCGCCCGTCTCGACCAGCGTCACCTGCCGGTCCAGCAGCTCGCCCAGGACCAGGGTCTCGGCGGGCCGCTGCTCGAAGCGCCGCATGTTGACCACGCCGGTGGTGATCACCTGTCCCGACTCCACGCCGGTCACCCGGGTCATGGGGAGGAAGACGCGCCGCCGGCTGACCACCTCCACGACCAGCCCGAGCACGCGCGGCGGGAGGTTGCCGACGCGCAGCATCGCCACCACGTCCCGTACGCGTCCGACCTGGTCCCCGACGGGGTCGAAGACGGCGACGCCGGAGAGGTGCGAGACGAAGACCCGCGAGGCGCCCAGCGCCATGCCTGCCCTCCGCTCCTCGTTCGTGCTGTTCCGTGTGCCGTGTGTGCGTGTACCCATGTGAGGCCGGGTGCAGCATGAGCGACATGACCTGAATGCGGCTTTCAGGCTAACGCGCCACGTCCGGTCCCGTACGGGACGTCGGCCGGACGGCCGCCTTCCGTCCGGAGCCGGTACCCCCGGTAAGGTGCGGTCCTGCCCCCGACTTCAGGAGGAAGAGCGGACGTGACTGCGTGGGTCCACGGTGTTCGTGCCCGGAGTGCGGCGGCGGTGGGGGCGGTCCTCGCGGCACTGGTGTTCGTGCTCACGGGATGCGGCTCGGAGGACCCGGACGCGGGAACCAACGGGATCGGCAGACTTCCCGCCGCCGACATCGAGAAGAAGGCGCGCAAGGCCGCCGAGTCCGCCGAGTCCGTACGGCTGTCGGGCAGCGTGATCAGCAAGGGCCGCACGTACCGGCTGGACATGCGGCTCAAGGGCAACGGCGGCCTCGGCGAGGTCTCCGCCAAGGGCGGTCCCCGCTTCGAGCTGCTGCGGGTCGACGAGGACCTCTACCTCAAGGCCAACGCGGACTTCTGGGTCCACCAGGAGCAGGGCGACAAGGAGCCCAGCGAGACCGACCTGGCGGCGGCCCGCAAGCTGGAGGGCAAGTACGTCAAGGTGCCGCCCGACGACCCCGCCTACAAGCAGCTCAGCGGCTTCACGGACAAGGACGTGCTGCTGGACGGGCTGCTCGTCCTCCAGGGCAAGCGGGAGACCGGCGACCGCGGCGAGGTCGAGGGCGTGCGGACGATAGAGGTGCGGGCCGCGCAGGGCAACGGCGGGGTGCTCAGCGTCGCCCTGGACGGCCGGCCCTATCCGCTGCGGCTGGAGCGCGGCGGCGACGCGGGCGTGGTCGAACTGCTGGAGTGGGACAAGGAGTTCACCCTGCGGGCCCCGCAGCAGGAGGAGGTCGTCGACTACGGCAGGAAGCTCGCGGTGACGGAGTAGGCGGGGTCACCCGCTCCGGCGGCCCCGCCGCCCGGCGCGGCGCAGCAGCAGCTTCGGCAGCCCGGCCGGGACCGGCCCCCGCGTGGTCGCCGTCGTCGGCAGCGGAGCGGCGGCCCGCGAGCCGTCCGGCATCGCGCCGGGCCCCTCGACGAGCGCTCCGGCGGGCTCCAGGCGCACCACGCGGCACTCGCGCGCCCAGCGCTCGGCGATCGTGCCGGCGTCCGGAGCGTTGAGCCGCTTGCCCGCCAGTTCGGCGACCGCGGCCCGCCACTCCTCGCCGCCCGGGGGGAGCTCCACCACCCGGGCCGGCCAGACGACCAGCCGCCCGCCCTTGTCCTTGCTGCGCGCGGTCACCGTGGCGGTGCCGCCGTGGACGAGCCCGAGGCCGTCCAGCGGCTGCTCCCCGGGGCCGTCGCCCACCAGGCAGACGGCCCCGTCGTGCCAGGCGTGCCACAGGGGACGGTCCGGTCCCTGGGGGCCGCGCACCCACACCAGGGCGGACTTCTTCGCCGACTCCTCGATCAACGCGCGGTCGAGCGCGGGGACGGACGCGGGGGTGGACGGTGTGGCCATACGGCGACCCTACCGCCGACCCGCCCGCCGTCCGCCCCGCCGGTCGGGTCCGGCACCCGGACGGTCAGTACCGCGGCACGACCACGCGCCTTACGCTGGGATGCGTCGTGCCCGTACACGGCGAATCCCGACCATCCCCGGCACCCCGGCCCGACCCCAGGAGAGAAGCCCCGTGCGCACCGCCGAGACACCCACCTCCCTCCCGAGCCAGGTGTCCGGCGCCGTCCTCGCGAGTCCTCCGGGCACCGGCCTGGACCTCTTCCTGCTGGCGGTGGCCGTCTCGGGCATCTCGCTCTCCGCGCCCCTGATCGCGGCCACCGCCGCGCCGGCCCTGGCCATCGCCTTCTGGCGCAACGCGATGGCGGTCGGCGCGCTCACCGTGCCGGCCCTCGTCCGACACCGGGCCGAGCTGCGCTCCATGGGCCGCCGGAACGTCCTGCTGGCCGTGGCCGCCGGGGCGCTGCTCGCCGTGCACTTCGGGCTGTGGCTGCCCAGCCTCCACATGACCTCGGTCGCCTCCTCGACCGCGCTGGTCACCACCACCCCGATCTGGACCACCCTGCTGCTGCGGCTGCGCGGGCACCGTCCGCCCGCGCTGGTGTGGGCGGGCACGGCCGTGGCCTTCGCCGGCGTGGTGCTCCTCACCGGCGTCGACCTGTCGCTCTCGCCCCGGGCCCTGGCCGGCGACGCCCTCGCGCTCGGGGGCGGCATGGCGGCGGCCGGGTACGTCCTGCTCGGCGCCGAGGTGCGCCGCACGGTCTCCACGACCGCGTACACCTACGTCTGCTACACCACGACGGCCGTGCTGCTGCTGGGCGCCTGCCTGGTCACCGGAGCGGACCTCGGCGGCGGCTACAGCGCGGAGACCTGGCTCAAGCTGGTGCTGCTCACCGTCACCGCGCAACTGCTGGGCCACTCGCTGATCAACCGGGTGGTGCGCGGCCTGGGACCGTCGGTCACCTCCACGGCGATCCTGCTGGAGACCCCGGGCGCGGCCCTGATCGCGGCGCTGTGGCTGGGCCAGACCCCGCCGCCCGCCGTCTACGGGGCGCTGGCGGTGATCCTGGTCGGCCTGGCCCTGGTGGTCCGGGCGAACACCAGGGCCGGGCGCTGACCGTCGCCGGCGTCCGCCGCCGCTAGAGCCAGCCGTTCCGCTTGAAGCCGCGGTGGATGGCGTAGCAGATGCCCAGGATCACGGCCATGACGGTCGGGTAGCCGTACTTCCACTCCAGCTCCGGCATGTACTCGAAGTTCATGCCGTAGATCCCGGCGATCATCGTCGGGACGGCGAAGATCGCCGCCCACGAGGTGATCTTCCGCATGTCCTCGTTCTGCGCGACCGTCGCCTGGGCGAGGTTCGCCTGGAGGATGGAGTTGAGCAGGTCGTCGAAGGACAGCACCTGCTCGTTCACCCGGGTCAGGTGGTCGGCGACGTCACGGAAGTACTTCTGGATGTCGGGGTCGATCAGCCGCATCGGCCGCTCGCTCAGCAGCTGCATCGGCCGCAGCAGCGGCGAGACCGCCCGCTTGAACTCCAGCACCTCGCGCTTGAGTTGGTAGATCCGCCCCGCGTCGCGACCGCGCCGGCCCTTGCCCGCGCTCTCCGAGAAGACCTGGATCTCCACCTCGTCGATGTCGTCCTGCACCGCGCCCGCGACCGCCAGGTAGCCGTCCACCACCTGGTCGGCGATGGCGTGCAGCACGGCCGAGGGACCCTTGGCCAGCAGCTCGGGGTCGTCCTCCAGACGGTGGCGCAGCGTGCGCAGCGACCCCTGGCCGCCGTGCCGAACGGTGATGATGTAGTCCCGGCCGGTGAAGCACATCACCTCGCCGGTCTCCACCACCTCGCTGGTGTCGGTGAGTTCGTCGTGCTCGACGTAGTGGATCGTCTTGAAGACGGTGAACAGGCTGTCGTCGTACCGCTCCAGCTTCGGCCGCTGGTGCGCGTGCACGGCGTCCTCCACCGCGAGAGGGTGGAGGCCGAACTCGCGTGCGATGCCGGAGAACTCCTGCTCGCTCGGCTCGTGCAGACCGATCCACACGAACGCCCCGCTCCCCTCGCCGTCCCGCGACCGCAGCGCGCGCAGGGCCTCGGCGGGGGACACGCGGTGGGAGTCGCGACGGCCGTCCCGGTAGACGGCGCAGTCCACGACGGCGCTGGTGGCGGTGGTTTCGCCGGCGCCGCCCTGGGCGTAGGGGTAGGGGGAACGGCCGCCCCGGCGGAGGGTGGGACGGACCGCGGCGCGCAGGTCACGGATCATCGACATGCTGGGCTCCTTCGCGTGCCGAGCCGCCGACGGACGGGCGCAGCGCTGCCCGGAATGTGGACCTACGGGCGGAAGGAGAGCCGGAGGTCTGCAAAGCGGGCACCACGCGGACCGCGCGTACGGGCGGCAATCGCTGAGAACGACGGTCGAACAGGACTCACACGCTCTTCCGCGAAGCCGATCCGCACGAAAGAAGCAGGTCTTCCGGAGGTTTCGCCGCTGGGAAGCGGGGGAGGAAGGCCCTCAGGCGCGGAGACGGGGCTGCCGTACGGAAGAGCAGCCGGTACTGCACGGTCGACTCGGATCCATCGCAGCCCCACCTCCTCCGGCCGGTCCCCGCTGGGGGAAATCTCTGTACACGCCTTGACCAACAGCCAACGGTAGCACCCGCGGAAGCCTCTCCGTTCTGCACCAGAGCCTTCGCGTACCCTCTTTGCCTGATCCATACACGATCTATGCTCGCCGTATGGCACACGTTCTCCAGCTGGTCGAGGCCAGACTGCGCACCACCCTGGGAGAGCCCGACGCCCGGGCCGCGGTGACGTTCCTGGGCGCCGACCGGATCGAGGTGCTGCGCTTCCCGGCCTCCGACGGCGACGGGAACGGCCTGGTGCGGTACGTCACCCTGGGGATGTCCGCCGCGCCCATGACCGACCCCACCGCCACCGTCGTCGACCCCGGGCGAGGGCCCCGCGCCGAGCTGGTGCTGACGGTGCGTGCGGGACTGGCCGACACCGACAAGGTGCTCCGCCCCCTCGCCGTGCTCGCCGCGTCCCCCCAGGTCGAGGGCGTGGTCGTGGCGCCGGGCGCCTCGCTGGACGTGGGCGAGCCGCTGTGGCCGCGGGCGCCCTTCACCTCCGTGCTGGTCGGCGAACCCGGCGGACTGGTGGAGGACCTGGAACTGGACCCGCCGATGGACCCCGTCCGCTTCCTGCCCCTGCTGCCGATGACGCCCAACGAGGCCGCCTGGAAGCGCGTGCACGGCGCGGCGGCGTTGCAGGAGCGGTGGCTGGCGAACGGAACGGACCTGCGCGACCCCCGGCGCGCGTCCGTGCCGCTGACGGACTGAACCGGCGGACCGGGACGGCGGGCCGAGCGGATCCCGCCGTGCGGGAGCGGTCGGGAAGCGAAGGAATCCGAAGCGGCCCGACGGGAACTGACGGGAACTCGGAGGCGCGTGTGTCCACACGATCCGTCCGAGTGATCGTCCTTGACGGAAGGGCGCCCGGGGAGGACCGTGGTGCTCCATGAGGGGCGAACCCAGTTGCCCGAAGTGCGGCGGCCGTGTCCGGGCACCCGGTCTCTTCGCCGACTCCTGGCAGTGCGGCGTGCACGGCACGGTGTACCCGCTGCAACCGATCCTCCCGCCGAGCGTCGAGGCGCTCGGCGTCGTTCTCCACCGGGCCCGGGTCCCGGTGTGGATGCCCTGGCCCCTCCCGATCGGCTGGCTGTTCACCGGGATCGCCTACGCGGGCGACGACCGCAGCGGCGGCCGGGCCACCGCCGTGGCCTGCTCCGGGCCGGGCCCGCTCGGCGGCCCCGGCGAACTCCTGCTCGTCGCAGAGGAACTGGGCGTCGGACTCGGGGCGCGCTACGCCGGGGTGCCCGGCCCCGACCCCGGGCCGCTGATGGACGTGGACAAGCCCCCGCACACGAAGGTCCTCGCCGCCGGCCGCCCCACCCCGCTGTGGCACGTGGGCGGCGTCCCCGCCGACCGCGCGGTGTTCGCCGGCGAGGCGTGCGGACTGTGGCTGTGGGCGATCGTCTGGCCCGAGCGGTCCGGGCTGCTGATGTACGACGAGCTGGTGCTCACCGACCTGAGGGACGCGGGCGCCGAGGTGGACCTGGTGCCGTGCGGGGCGCTGTCTCCCCGGCTGCTGGAGGAGCCCACCCACCCCTGAGCACGGGCCCGGTCCCGGGCGGTCCCCGGTGGTCGCCGGCCCCCGAGGGCGCCGTACGACGGTGCTCTATTCTGAAGTGTCCGTATTCGGAAATTCTGAAGCGTCCGTTTCAGCCGTCCACCGTGGGAGCCCTGCCGTGCGCATCGACCTGCACACCCACTCCACCGCCTCGGACGGCACGGACACCCCCGCCGAGCTGGTGCGGGCCGCCGCGGCCGCCGGGCTGGACGTGGTGGCGCTGACCGACCACGACACGGTCGCGGGCCACGCCGAGGCCGCCGCGGCCCTTCCCGAGGGCCTCACCCTCGTCCCCGGCGCCGAACTCTCCTGCCGGCTGGACGGCGTGAGCCTCCACATGCTGGCCTACCTGTTCGACCCGACCGAGCCGGAACTGGCCCGGGAACGCGAGCTGGTCCGCGACGACCGGGTCCCCCGCGCCAAGGCCATGGTCGCCAGGCTCCGCGACCTGGGCGTGCCCGTCACCTGGGAGCGCGTCGCCGAGATCGCCGGCGAGGGCGCGGTCGGCCGCCCGCACATCGCGACCGCGATGGTGGAACTGGGCGTGGTCGACACCGTCTCGGACGCCTTCACCCCCGAGTGGATCGCCAACGACGGCCGGGCGTACGTCGAGAAGCACGAACTGGACCCCTTCACGGCCATCCGCCTGATCAAGGGCGCGGGCGGGGTCGCGGTCTTCGCGCACCCCCTGGCCGTCAAGCGCGGACAGTGCGTGCCGGAGAGCGCCGTGGCCGAACTGGCCGCCGCCGGACTCGACGGCATCGAGGTGGACCACATGGACCACGACGCCGCGACCCGCGACCGTCTGCGCGGTCTCGCCCGCGACCTCGGCCTGCTGGCCACCGGCTCCAGCGACTACCACGGCACCCGCAAGACCTGCCGGCTCGGGGAGCACACCACCGATCCCGACGTCTACGCCGAGATCGCCGCCCGGGGGTCGGGTGCGGCACCCGTCTCCGCCTGACCCCCGTCCGACGTCCCACAAGCGACCCACAAGGCACCGCGCAAGGCATCACCGTGTTCGATTTCGCTGTCTTCGGTTCCGTATTTGTCACGCTTTTTGTGATCATGGATCCGCCCGGCATCATCCCGATCTTCCTCGCCCTCTCCTCCGGACGCCCGGTCAAGGTCCAGCGGAGAATGGCCTTCCAGGCCACGCTGGTCGCCTTCGGCGTGATCGCCCTCTTCGGCGTCCTCGGCCGGCAGATCCTCGACTACCTCCACGTGTCGATCCCCGCGCTGATGGTCGCGGGCGGACTCCTCCTGCTGCTGGTCGCGTTGGACCTGCTCACCGGCAGGGGCGACGAGCCCAAGCAGACCAAGGACGTCAACGCCGCGCTCGTCCCCCTCGGCATGCCCCTGCTGGCCGGGCCCGGCGCGATCGTCTCCGTCATCCTGGCCGTGCAGCACGCGGACGGGGTGGCCGGTCAGCTCTCGGTGTGGTCGGCGATCGCCGTGCTCCACCTCGTGCTGTGGCTGGTGATGCGGTACTCGCTGCTGATCATCCGCGTCATCAAGGACGGTGGTGTGGTCCTGGTCACGCGCCTGTCGGGGATGCTGCTGTCGGCGATCGCCGTCCAGCAGATCGCCAACGGCGTCACGCAGTTCATCCAGGGAAACGGGTGATCGACCGGGACGGTTCCGGACCGACCGCCCGGCAGGCGTGCCAGAAGGCGGCCAGGGCGTCCGCCGTCTCCCGCGGACGCTCGGCGCCCGGGGAGTGCTCGGCCCCCTCGATCACCGTGCGCCGGGCTCTCAACCGCCGCGCCATCTCGTCCATCAGCGGCACCGGCCAGGCGTAGTCCACCGCGCCGGACAGCACGTGCTTGGGCAGGGGGACGGCGGCCAGTTCGGCGACCCGGTCCGGCTCGGTGAGCAACTGGCGGCCGGTGGCCACGAGTTGCTCGGGGACGTTCGCCAGCCAACGGCGGCGCAGGAATTCCCCGATGGCGGGCGGGGTGGCGGCGTCGGCGGCCTCCGGCGGGTCCAGATCGCGCATCGCCTGCCAGACCTCCTCCATGTCCATCGCCGCCAGCGCGTCCAGCAGCATCCTGGTACGGGCCTGCTGGGCGGGGGAGATGGCGGCGGGGCCGGAGCTCATGATGGTCAGCGACGCGAAGGGCGCCGGGTCCCGCAGCACGGCGGCACGGGCGATCAGTCCGCCCAGGGAGTGCCCCACCAGATGGACGTCCCCGTCGAGCGCCTCGGCCTGGGCGAGCACGTCCAGCGCCAACTCGTCCTGGGCGTAGGCGGACTCCCGGCGCGGGCCGCCGGTCTCGTGCTGCCCGCGGCCGTCCACGGCCACCACCCGGAAGCCCTGCCGCGCCAGAGGGGCGAGCAGGGCGATGAAATCCTCCTTGCTGCCGGTGAATCCCGGCACCAGCAAGGCCGTTCCGGAGCGCGGTTCGCCGGCGTCGTGCACGGCGAAGTCGCCGCGCGCGGTCGCCAGTCGGTACGCCCGCGCTTCGCGGGGCAGGGTGAGGGTCGGCGGCTTGCTCATGCGGTGAGGCTAGCGACCCCGTGCCGACCCCGCGTCGGCGGTGTCCGCGGACGGTGCCGTCAGTTCTCCTGCGCGCCCTCCGGAGCCGCCGCCGAGCGGGCCGCGCCACCGCGGGTACGGCGACGACGACGCGGCCTGCGGGGCTCGGCGGAGGAGTCCGCCGGTCCGTCCGCGGGCGCGCTCTCGCCGCCCGGCGCGCTCTGGGCACCGGTCCGGGCCTCCACCGGCACGGGCGCCCCGCCACGGGTGCGGCGGCGCCGGCGGGGCCTGCGGGGCTCGCCCGTCGCGGCCTCGGCGCCGTCCGGCTCCGGAGCGGCCTGCTCCGCCGGCTCGGCCGGGGCGGAACCGGCCTGGTCCACGGGGGCGCCGCCACGGGTGCGGCGGCGTTGGCGCGGGGTGCGCGCCGGCCGCTCCTCGGCGGCCTTGCGGCCCCGGCCGCGACCACGGCCTCCGGTCTCGCCCAGGTCCTCGACCTCCTCGGCCGCTAGTCCGGCACGGGTGCGCTCCGCCCGCGGCAGCACCCCCTTGGTGCCCTCGGGGATGCTCAGCGCCTCGTACAGGTGCGGGGAGGTGGAGTACGTCTCCGGCGGGTCGTTGAAGTCCAGCTCCAGCGCCTTGTTGATCAGCTGCCAGCGCGGGATGTCGTCCCAGTCGACGAGCGTGACGGCCGTACCCGTGTTGCCCGCGCGGCCGGTGCGGCCGATGCGGTGCAGGTAGGTCTTCTCGTCCTCGGGCGTCTGGTAGTTGATCACGTGCGTGACGCCCTCGACGTCGATGCCGCGGGCGGCGACGTCGGTGCAGACGAGCACGTCGATCTTGCCGTTGCGGAAGGCGCGCAGCGCCTGCTCGCGCGCCCCCTGGCCCAGGTCGCCGTGGACCGCGCCGGCGGCGAAGCCGCGGCGGGTGAGCTGCTCGGCGACGTCGGCGGCCGTGCGCTTGGTCCGGCAGAAGATCATCGCCAGTCCGCGGCCCTCGGCCTGCAGGATGCGGGCGATCATCTCCACCTTGTCCAGGGAGTGCGCCCGGAAGACGTGCTGCGTGGTGTTGGCGACCGTCGCGCCCTCGTCGTCCGGCGCGGTGGCGCGGATGTGCGTGGGGTGCGACATGTAGCGGCGGGCGAGGGCGATGACCTGGCCCGGCATGGTCGCCGAGAACAGCATCGTCTGCCGCTTGGCGGGCAGGAGCTGGATGATCTTCTCGACGTCCGGCAGGAAGCCCAGGTCGAGCATCTCGTCGGCCTCGTCCAGCACGAGCGTGCGGACGTGCGCCAGGTCGAGCTTCCGCTGGCCCGCCAGGTCCAGCAGCCGGCCCGGGGTGCCGACGACCACGTCGACGCCCTTCTTCAGGGCCTCGACCTGCGGCTCGTACGCGCGGCCGCCGTAGATCGCCACCACCCGGACGTTGCGGACCTTGCCCGCGGTGAGGAGGTCGTTGGTGACCTGCTGGCACAGCTCGCGGGTGGGGACGACCACGAGGGCCTGCGGGGCGTCGGTGAGCTGCTCGGGCGCGGCCCGGCCGGCCTCGACGTCGGCGGGGACGACGACGGACTCCAGGAGCGGCAGGCCGAAGCCGAGCGTCTTGCCGGTGCCGGTCTTGGCCTGGCCGATGACGTCGGCGCCGGAGAGGGCGACCGGCAGGGTCATCTCCTGGATGGGGAACGGGGACGTGATGCCGACGGCTTCCAGGGCCTCGGCGGTCTCGGGAAGGATCCCGAGCTCTCGGAATGTGGTGGTCAGGATGCTTGCCTCTTCCGTGAGACGCGGGACGGGAGGGAGCGAGGGCGCACCCCAGCGGAGCAGGGCGGGTCGTACCGCGCCGGACGTTCGACAGCCCGTGGGGCTGTCGGTCGGCCTCGCGGCGCAGGACCACGGGCTCTCGCTCAAGCGCTCGTACCGCGCGAGCGGGCCCCTCACCGCGGTCCGGACGGAGACCCGTGGCTTGTGGTGCCACGCTCCCGCGCACGGTCCGCGTGGAGGGCGGTCGTGTCGGAGCCGATCGGGCCACCGACCGGGCATCCGCTGCATGGGCCCGGGGAAACGTCCCCAAGAGCCCGGGGAACACAGTATGCGTTGAACCCGCTCTCGGTAAGCGGGCCCAATATCACTGTACCCCCAAACCGCGTCCGTGTACCTGGGCCTTCACCGGCCGACGGCGTGCCGAGGGCCCGGCGCGGACCGCCCTGGAGGGCTCCCGGGCAGGTCGGGCGGGCTATTGTGCGCAGCATGGAGACGTCTGACACATCCCCCGCCGAACCCGAGGGCCCCAGGGACATCGCCGCCCAGGACTGGGCCCGTGCCTCCGCCGACCCGCAGTACCGGGCGGCCGTCGTGGACCTGCTGGGCGTGCTGGCCTACGGCGAGCTGGCCGCGTTCGAACGGCTCGCGGAGGACGCCAAACTGGCGCCGACCCTCGAGGACAAGGCGGAGCTGGCCTCCATGGCGTCGGCGGAGTTCCAGCACTTCGAACGGCTGCGGAACCGGCTGTCGGAGATCGACGAGGACCCGACGGCGGCGATGGAGCCGTTCGCCGCGGCACTGGACGAGTTCCACCGGCTGACCGCGCCGTCGGACTGGCTGGAGGGCCTGATCAAGGCGTACGTCGGCGACTCGATCGCCTCGGACTTCTACCGCGAGGTCGCCGTCCGCCTGGACTCCGACACCCGGGCCCTGGTGCTGGCGGTGCTGGACGACACCGGGCGCTCGGGCTTCGCGGTGGAGAAGGTGCGCGCGGCCATCGAGGCCGACCCCCGCGTCGCCGGCAGGCTCGCCCTGTGGGCCCGCCGGCTGATGGGCGAGGCGCTCTCGCAGGCCCAGCGGGTGGTCGCGGAGCGCGACGCGCTGTCGACGATGCTGGTCGGCGGGGTCGCGGCGGGCTTCGACCTCGCGGAGGTGGGCCGGATGTTCTCCCGGATCACCGAGGCCCACACCAAGCGCATGGCCGCGCTGGGGCTGGCGGCCTGACCGGACCCGACCGGAGCGGTCGCGACCGCCCGGCTCAGACCGCGCCCACGCTCGGGCGGCCGGAGGCCGAGGCGCCGCCGCGCGGGCGGACCAGCAGGGAGAGCAGGGCGGTCGCGACCAGGACGGCGACCGCCAGCGCGGGCAGCAGGTGCCCCGGACCCAGGACCACGTGCGTGATCACGCCGCCGGCGACGGCCGCGGCCGGTCCCGTGGCCAGCACCAGGGAGCGGTCGCGGAACCTGTCCGCGAAGTGGTGGGCGGCGACGAGGGCGACTGCGAGGCCGAGGAGCGCGGAACCGAGCACTTCCCAGATCAAAAGGTCCTCCCGCGAGCCGGTGGGGCGTGCACATCGGGCTACTCGGTCCTACCCCGCGGGGGCGGAGGACGAAACGGCGACCGGACGGAATTCCCGCCCGGTCGCCGTTTTTCCGATTCTCCACGGGATCCTCACCGGTCCCGCGCGCCGCCTTCCCGGCTCAGATCGCTCCGAAGCCCACCTTGCGGCCGCTCGGCTCGCCGATGTCGACGTAGGCCAGCCGGTCGGCCGGGACGACCACCCGGCGGCCGTGCTCGTCCACCAGGCTGAGCAGCCGCGACTTGCCGGTCAGCGCATCGGCGACGGTGCGCTCGATCTCCTCGGCCGTCTGCCCGCTCTCCAGAACGATCTCGCGGGGCGCGTGCTGCACGCCGATCTTGACCTCCACGGCTATGTCCCTCCGAACGGTGTGTTGTTCCCCCTGGCGAAGCCGGGGCGGAGTGCGCGGCCAGCCGCGCCGTACCCAGCCACATTAGCCCGCACCGGGACACGGAGCCGCCCGGGACCGCACGCCGACAGCGAACACCGGGGGACGGGACCGTCTTCCCCGCCGTGCCCCGCCCGTTCCGCCGTCCGCGTCGTTCCGTTCCGGCCCCCGGGCCGGGCCCTACGCCTGCTTCGGGAAGCCCGCGATGCCCCGCCAGGACAGCGACGAGATGAGCTTCGTCGCGGCGTCCCGCGGGATCTTCTGCCCGTCGCTCAGCCAGTACCGCGCGGTGATCTGCGCCATCCCGCACAGCCCCATGGCGAGCAGCATCGCCTCGTCCGGGGGCAGGCTGGTGTCCTCGGAGATCACCTCGCTGACCGCCCGAGCGCAGTCCACGCTGACCTTCTCCACACGGTCGCGGACGGCGGGCTCGTTCGTCAGGTCGGACTCGAAGACGAGGCGGAAGGCCCCGCCCTCGTCCTCCACGTACCTGAAGTACGCGTCCATGGTCGCCGCGACCCGCTGCTTGTTGTCGCTGGTCGAGGCGAGCGCCGCGCGCACCGACTGGACCAGCGCCTCGCAGTGCTGGTCGAGCAGGGCCAGGTAGAGGTCGAGCTTGCCGGGGAAGTGCTGGTACAACACCGGCTTGCTGACACCCGCGCGCTCGGCGATGTCGTCCATGGCCGCGGCGTGGTAGCCCTGGGCGACGAACACCTCCTGCGCCGCACCGAGCAACTGGTTGCGTCGGGCCCGGCGCGGCAGGCGTGTGCCACGCGGGCGTGCCTCGGTCTGCTCGATGGCTGTCACGCTCGCCTCCTGGGTTTCCCTGGGGACACCCTCCCGACGGGGCCCGGGCGGGGCCGGGGACGGTGTCGCTCCGTGCGCGGTGTGCGCTGCGTCCGCCATCGTACTTTTGGGTAAACCTCCCGCGCGCGGGACGGGCACAGAAATCCGCGCCTCGAACGTGCGATGTAGCGGTTTAGCGGTAATCGTCCTCGTCGAGTTCGACCACGAGGGCCTGCTCGGCGGCGTCCGCGGGGTTGGCCTCCGGCAGGTCGCGTCCGAGCAGCGGCACGTCCCGGTGGCGGAACGCGTCCGTGTGCTGCTCGGCGGCGTCGGCCACCGGCGCTTCGACGCCGAACCGCTCCGCCGCGGGCTGCTCGGTCTCCTCGTCCTCGAAGGTGTCCGGATCGGTGGGGTCAACAGGCATGACGGTCCTCTTTCCACGGTGGGGGCGTTCCACACGAGCCTAGGAGAGGTGATGTCCGGAAGCGAAACCGGTGTGACCCCGAACACGTGAGGGCGGCAGTGATCGTCTCGTAACATTGCCTCCATGTCATCGACCGAGCAGTCGGATTCGCACGCCGCGGCCCCGTTCGAGGTACCGCCCACCGGGCGGTCGCGGCGAGCCGGGGAGGGCGAGACCCTGCGGTCCGTGTCGCTGCCCGGTCTGACGCTGGCGGTGCGGGGGCGTCCGGCGACGCGCGCGGGGCTGCCCCCGGCGCTGTACGTCCACGGACTGGGCGGTTCCTCGCAGAACTGGTCCCTGCTGATGCGGGAACTGGCCGACACGGTCGACGGCGAGGCCGTCGACCTGCCCGGCTTCGGCCACTCGCCGCCCCCCGACGACGGCAACTACTCGGTCTCCGGGCACGCGCGGGCCGTCATCCGCTACCTCGACGCGACCGCGCGCGGACCGGTGCACCTGTTCGGCAACTCCATGGGCGGGGCGATCGCCACCCGGGTCGCGGCCGTCCGCCCCGACCTGGTGCGCACCCTCACCCTCGTCTCGCCCGCTCTGCCGGAGCTGCGCCCGCAGCGCAGCGCGATCCCCACCGCCCTGCTGGCGGTGCCCGGGGCCGTGGCGCTCTACGGGCGGCTCACCAGACGCTGGACCGCCGAGCGCCGCACCCGCGAGGTCCTCGCCCTGTGCTACGGGGACCCGACGTCGGTGTCGCCGGAGGACTTCGAGGCGGCCGTGGCGGAGTACGAACGCCGGCTGGCGCTGCCGTACTTCTGGGACTCGCTCGCCCGGTCGGCGCGGGGCATCGTGAACGCCTACACCCTCGGCGGCCAGCACGCGCTGTGGCGCCAGGCCGAGCGGGTGCTGGCGCCGACGCTGCTGGTGTACGGCGGACGGGACAAGCTGGTCTCCTTCCGCATGGCGCGCAGGGCGAGCGTGGCCTTCCGCGACTCCCGCCTGCTGGCGCTGCCGGAGGCGGGACACGTCGCGATGATGGAACACCCCGAGGCGGTGGCGGGCGCCTTCCGGGAGCTGCTGCGAGACACCGACACGGGCAGGGGTTGACGAGGCGTGGGACGTCACAGCCGCCGAGGCAGGCCGAAGGCCGGCAAGCCGACGACGACCACGGCCGCGGAGAGCGGGCCCGCCGTCCGGGTCGTCCGGGAGGAGGTCCCGCGTCCCCATCCGGCGCCGACCCCGCCGCGCGGCGTGCCGCGCCACGGAGCGCCGGTGCACACCCCGGCCGGGGGCCGTGCCGCGCCGGCGTACGAGGGGGCCGGGGCGCCGTACGCGCCGTCCGAGTGGCCCCCGGTCCGCGGCGGCCACCCCGAACAGCGCGAGCCGGGCGGCGGCTGGGGGGTGCCCCAGCAGCGCGAGGGCGCCCCGGACACCGCGCGGAGACCCGTGGCCGAGCCGCCGCGGGGAGCCGCGCACGGGGTCGGGCGGATGCCGCGGCAGGAGTACGTCCAGGCCTTCGACGACGACGTCTTCGGCAGTGCCGGCCCGCGGACCGACACCGCCCCGGTGCCTCCGGCGCCGGCCCCGGACGACGGGAGCGACCGGGACGGCGGCGACGGGGCCGGGGACGGCCGGAAGGCCGGCAAGGACGGGAGCGGTCGGGGCCGCGCCTTCACCGGGATCGCCGCGGCGGCCGTGACCACCGTGCTCGCCGTCGTGGTGGCCGGACAGGTCGCCGACTCCCGGGGCGGCGTGCAGGAACGGCCCGGGGCGAGCGGGGAGGGCGAGCGCATGAGCGTCCAGGACTCCTCCCGCTCCGACGCCCGGCCCACCCCCTCGCGACCTCCGTCGGGACAGGAGTCCCCCGCCACGTACGACGACCGCATGGACCGGCTCTACGACCTGGCCCCGGACGCCGACGGCTCGGGCGAGCTCGTCCCCGTCCCCGGGCGGGACCGGGCGCCCGGTCCCGGGCCGGTCCTCCGCTACCGGGTGGACGTCGAGAAGGGGCTGCCGCTCGACGGCGAACTGTTCGCCGAGGCGGTCCACCGCACGCTCAACGACGACCGCAGCTGGAGCCGCGGCGGCGCCCGCGCCTTCGAGCGGGTCTCCGGGGACGACGACGCCGACTTCGTGATCACGCTCGCCAGCCCGGCCACCACCGCCGAGTGGTGCGCCAAGTCCGGCCTGGACACCACGGTCGACAACGTCTCGTGCGACTCGGCGGCGACCGAGCGGGTCATGATCAACGCCTACCGGTGGGCGCGCGGTTCGGAGACCTTCGGTCCGGAGAGGATCCGGCAGTACCGGGAGATGCTCATCAACCACGAGGTGGGCCACCGGCTGGGCAAGGACCACGTCGGCTGCCCCGAGGACGGGGCCCTGGCCCCGGTGATGATGCAGCAGACCAAGTACCTGACCACGGACGGGGCGACGTGCCGCCCCAACGCCTGGCCCTTCCCGAACGCGTAGGCCCCCGACGCACGGGCCCCGCGGACTCGCGCGCGGGCCCGTGCGGACGTGTGCCCGCGGGGTGCGTACGGAACCGGGGTGCACGGAACCGCCGGGCGCACAAGGCCGCGCACTAACCGGTCGAACGTTCAACCGTGCCAAAAGTCACGGTAGTTCACCCCTTCCGGTGGTGTGACGGACAACCGTCCATCGTGCCGCCCCTCCCCGCGCATAACGTCTTCCCGCGATGCCACGGGGACGACCGGTGGCCTGGAGGATGGAGCGGGGGTGAACACGTGCGCATCGCACTGCTCACGGAGGGTGGTTATCCGTACCCGGGTGGTGACTCGGTCGTGTGGTGCGACCGGCTGGTGCGCGGGCTGGGGGGCCACGAGTTCGAGGTCTACGCGCTCGGCCGCGGCGAGCGGCAGCGGGAGGGCGCCTGGCCCCCGCTGCCGGACAACGTCCGTCGGGTGCGCACCGCGCCGCTGTGGGGCCCGGCCCCCGGGGCCGCCGGACGCCGCGACGGACGCCGTGAAGGACGCCGCGGCGGGTACGGGCGGCGCGCGCGGCGGCGGTTCGGCGAGCACTTCGCGGAACTGGTCGCCGCCGTCTGCGCGGAACCGGGGGACGAGGGGGCCGCCCCTCAGGCGGACCGTTTCGCCGGCGGGCTCCACGGACTCGCCGACCTCGCCCGCGATCACGGCGGACTTCCCGCCGCGCTCCGCTCCGAACAGGCGGTCCGTCTGCTGGAGAGCGCCTGCCGCGCCCCCGGCGCGCTCCGTGCCGTGCGCGCCGCCGCGCCGGTCGACCTGCTCACCGTCACGGAACAGTTCGAACGTCTGCTGCGCCCCCTCTCGGCGGACTGGTACGACGAGAGGGGGCTGGCGGCGGTGGACGTCTGCCACGCGGTGGGCGGAGGCCCCGCCGCGCTGCCGGGGCTGCTGGCCCGACGCCTCTTCGGAACGCCGCTGCTGGTCACCGAGTACGGAGTGCGGCTGCGCGAGCACTACCTCACCAGCGCCGCCCACGCCGTCGCCCCGGACGCCGTGGGCGCGCCCGTACGCGCCCTGCTGGCCTCGTTCCACGCGCGTCTGGCGCACGAGGCGTACCGCCGGGCGGAACTGATCACGCCCGGCAACACCCACGTCCGGCGCTGGCAGGTCCGGTGCGGGGCGGACCGGGACCGGCTGCGCACCGTCTACCCGGGGATGGACGCCTCGCCGTTCGCCGGGATCGAGGAGGACGGCGGCCAGGAGAGGCCGGAGCCGCTGCTGGTGTGGGTCGGGCGGATCGAGCCCGCCAAGGACCTGGTCTGCCTGCTGCACGCCTTCGCCGAGGTCCGCCGGACCGTGCCCGGCGCCCGGCTGCTGATCGCCGAACGCGCCGACGGTCCGGGCCCGGCGCCCGGACGGGACCCGGAGGCGCAGGCGTACCTGGCGCACTGCCGCGCGCTGGCCGCGCAGCTCTTCCCCGACGAGGCCGCCGACCTCCACGGCGTCGGCGACAACCCCGTCTGCTTCGCGCGGATCGGCGACCCCGAGGTGCCCCGGCTCTCCGACGCCTACGCCGCGGCCGACGTCGCCGTGCTCTCCAGCGTCGTGGAGGGCTTCCCGGTCCCGCTCGTCGAGGCGATGCTCTCCGGGCGGGCCACGGTCTCCACGGACGTCGGCGCGGTGTGCGAGGCCATCGGCGGCACGGGGCTCGTGGTGCCGCCGCGCAACCCCCGGGCCCTGGCCGCCGCCTGCACGGCCCTGCTGGGCGACCCCGCCCGGCGCGCCCGGCTGGGCGCCGCCGCCCGGGCCCGGGCGCTGGAGCTGTTCACCACCGAGCAGAACCTCACGGCGTTCCGCGGCATCTACCTGGAGCTGCTCTCGCACCGTCCGGAGACCGACGAGCCGCTCGCCGGGACGAGGCCCTTCTCCCACCCGCCCGAGGCACACCTCCCCGGTCGCTGGGCGTCGACCACGGGCCGGGGCGCGGCCGACGCCGGGCCCGGCGGGCGTTCCGTCCGCGGCCCGAGCTGGGCCCACACGACCTCCGGCGGCACGGCGGTCCCGGTGGGCGCGCCCGCCGGTCCACCGCGGGAGCGCCGATGAGCCGCCCGCCGGGACCGCACCGGCCCGCCGACCCCGTGCGCACCCTGCTGCACCGGCACCGGGAACTGTGCGAACGGGCCGTGGACCCGCTGGAGATCGCCGCGGCCCTGGAGGCGCACGGGATCACCGACCGCACCGCGGCGCGCTACCGGCACCGGGACGTGTTCTCCCTCGCCGAGGAGCTGTACGCCAGGACGCCCCGCGCGGACGAGGCCTCGATCGCTCCGGCCCCGACCGCTCCGGCCACGGCGGCCCCGTCCCCGACCACCTCGGCCCCGGAGCCCCGCCGGCGGGGGGCGGGACGGGTCCGGGTGGCGCTCCGGCCCCTGCTGCCCGGCGGGTTGTGCGCGGCGACGCTGAGCGCCCCGGCCCTGCTCGGGGGCGCCCCGCCGGCCGTCCGGACCGCCCTCCTGGCGGCGGGCTTCCTGGCGGTGACGGTGTCCGCGTGGCTGTGCCTGCGTCTGTTCCCGGGCCCGTGGGGCGCCCGTTCGCCCCGGGCCGCCGTGCTGGGCGGCTGCTGGCTGGTCGGCCACGCCCTCGTCGGGGACCGGTTGCCGGCCGAGGCGCTGGGCGACGGGGCCGTGGCCGTCGCGCCGCTCGCCGAGCGGTGGGTGCCGCTCGGCCTGGCCGTGGCCGTCGCGCCCGCCGTGTGGTGCGCCCACTGGTTCGCCGCGGGGGCGCGACGGCGGCTCCGCGCCGGCCGCAGCCTGGAGGAGTTCGCCGCCCGGACGCGTCCGCTGTTCGCCGTGGTCGTCGCGGTGTTCGCCGCGACCCTGCTCGCCGTCCTCACCGCCGCCCACGTCGCCGTGGACGGCGGTCGGGGCGGCGGTTGGAGCGGTGGTTGGAGCGGCGGTTGGGACGGCGGTGCCGTGGGCGACGCGATCGGCGCCCCCGTCGTCGCCGCGACCGCGTTCGGCACGCTGCTGTTCGTCGCGGTGCTGCTGACCTCCCACGGCTTCCCGACCGCCGCCACGGGCGGCATCGCGGCGGCCTGCCTCCTGGAGGCCGCGGCCCTCGCCGCCGCGGCGGTGGCCCGCCGGCCCGGCCTGGAGCCCCTGGGCCGTCCCGTCGAGGCGGCGGTGGCCGCCTGGGGACCGGCCGTCGTGCCCGCCGTGGCCTGCGCCGCCGCGGCCCTCGCCCTGTCGGCCGTCGCCGCCGGGGCCCTCACGGGCGCCTCCGCCCACCACCGGGACGGGCCGTGACCCGCTTCCGCAGACCGTTCCCCCACGATCCGCGCCGGCGCACGAACCGGCGTGCGCCGCGCACCACCTGAAGGAGCACACCCCATGACCGTTCCGCGCGCCACAGGCGTCACCGCACCAGCGCGGGAGGACGCCCGATGAGAGTGCTGCTGATCGGAGCCAACGGATACCTCGGCCGCCACGTCGCCGACCGTCTGCTCGCCGACCCCGCCGTCCAGCTCACCGCGCTCGGCCGGGGCGACGACGCCGACGTCCGCTTCGACCTGTCCACCGGCAGCCCGGGGGCGCTCACCCGCTTCCTGGACGCGGTGCACCCCGGCGTCGTCATCAACTGCGCGGGGGCCACCCGCGGCGGCGCCCGGGAACTGATCCGGCACAACACCGTGGCCACCGCCACCATCTGCGAGTCCCTGCGCCGCAGCGGCTGCGGGGCGCGACTGGTCCACCTCGGCTGCGCCGCCGAGTACGGGCCCTCCCCGGCCGGCTCCTCGACCGGCGAGGACGCCGTACCGCGCCCCGGCAGCCCGTACGGCGTCAGCAAGCTCGCCGCCAGCGAGCTCGTCCTCGGCTCGGGCCTGGACGCCATCGTGCTGCGCGTCTTCTCGCCGACCGGCCCCGGCACCCCCACCGGCTCGCCGCTGGGACGCCTCGCGGAGGCGATGCGCCGGGTGATGCAGCAGGGGGAGGGCGAACTGAGGCTCGCCGGACTCGGGGTCCAGCGCGACTTCGTGGACGTGCGGGACGTGGCGCGCGCCGTGCACGCCGCCGCGCTCTCGGCCGCCCAGGGGGTGGTCAACATCGGCACCGGACGCGCGGTGCGGCTGCGGGAGGTGATCTCCGTGCTGGCCCGGGTGGCCGGTTACACCGGGGCGGTGTACGAGCCGGACGAGGCGCACGCGCCGGGCGGCGGCCCGCAGCTCCCCCCGCCCTACCCCGACGGCTGCGGCCCCTGGCAGCAGGCCGACGTCCGCAGCGCGCGCGACCGGCTCGGGTGGCGGCCCCGGATCGGCCTGGAGGAGTCGCTGGCGGACATCTGGATGGAGGCGGCGTGTCGTATCTGACCAGCTCCGGCAGACGCCGCCCGGCCGCCGGAGCCCCCGGGCGGCTCGGCGTCGGGGTCCCCGGCTACGCGCACCCCCTGGTGGCGCCCGGCGAGTGGGCCGCGCTGACCCGCCCGGGGGTGCCGGTGCACTGGGCGGTGCTCGACGTGGCGGACGGCCCGGGCACGCGCCCGGACCCGTACTGCGTCGCGACGGCGTCCTCCCTGCGCGGGACCGGGGTCCGGCTGCTCGGCCGGCTGGACCTGCGGTACGGCGTCCGCGACTTCGGGCCGCTGGTCTGTGACGCCCACCGCTTCCTCGACTGGTACGGGGTGGACGGCTTCTACCTGGACCGCTGCCCCGGCGACCGGGCCGCCCTGCCGGAGGTGTGCCGGGTGGCGACCACGCTGCGTGCCCTGGGCGACGGCGCCCACCTCGTCCTCGGCCACGGCACGCATCCCTTCCCCGGCTATGCGGAGGTGGGCGACCAGCTCGTGACGTTCTCCGGGTCCTGGACGGATTACCGCTGGTCACAGGTGGCGGAGTGGACGGCGGACCATCCGCCGGATCGCTTCTGCCACCTGGTCCACGGCGTGCCCCGCACGCATCTGGAGGAGGCGGTCCGCATCGCCCGCTGGCAGGGGGCGGGCACGGTGTGGTTCACGGACCGTACACGCCGGGGGCGCGACGGGGAGGCCGTGGACCCCTGGGAGGCGATGCCCGGTTACTGGGATGAGATCGTCTCGCGGCTCGGACCGGGTGTCTCGGAATGAGATCGGGCGTGGCAGTGTTACGAGTGGAACAACCGTCCACCGACCAACCCTGTTGAGGTCCCCGTGTCGCTGCCACCCCTGGTCGAGCCGGCCTCCGAACTCACCGTCGACGAAGTCCGCAGATACTCCCGCCACCTGATCATCCCGGATGTCGGGATGGACGGGCAGAAGCGGTTGAAGAACGCCAAGGTGCTGAGTGTGGGCGCGGGCGGGCTCGGCTCGCCCACCCTGATGTACCTGGCCGCGGCGGGTGTGGGCACCCTCGGCATCATCGACTTCGACGAGGTCGACGAGTCCAACCTCCAGCGTCAGGTCATCCACAGCCAGGCGGACATCGGGCGTTCCAAGGCCGAGTCCGCGCGGGACACGGTGCTCGGCATCAACCCGTACGTGAAGGTCAACCTCCACAAGGAGCGGCTGGACTCCTCCAACGTGATGGAGATCTTCGCCCAGTACGACCTGATCGTGGACGGCACCGACAACTTCGCCACCCGCTACCTGGTCAACGACGCCTGCGTGCTGCTGAAGAAGCCGTACGTGTGGGGATCGATCTACCGCTTCGACGGCCAGGCGTCGGTCTTCTGGAGCGAGCACGGTCCGTGCTACCGCTGCCTGTACCCCGAGCCCCCGCCGCCCGGCATGGTCCCGAGCTGCGCCGAGGGCGGCGTACTGGGCGTGCTGTGCGCGTCCATCGGGTCGATCCAGACCACCGAGGCGATCAAGCTCCTGGCGGGGGTCGGCGACCCGCTGGTCGGCCGCCTGATGATCTACGACGCCCTGGAGATGACCTACCGCCAGGTCAAGGTCCGCAAGGACCCGGAGTGCGCGATCTGCGGCAAGAACCCGACGGTCACCGAGCTGATCGACTACGAGGCGTTCTGCGGCGTGGTCTCCGACGAGGCCCAGCAGGCGGCGATGGGTTCGACCATCACCCCGCAGCAGCTCAAGCAGTGGATCGACGAGGGCGAGAACATCGACATCATCGACGTTCGCGAGCCCAACGAGTACGAGATCGTCTCCATCCCGGGCGCCCGTCTGATCCCGAAGAACGAGTTCCTGATGGGCAACGCCCTCGAGAAGCTGTCGCAGGACAAGCGGATCGTCTTGCACTGCAAGACGGGTGTCCGCAGTGCGGAAGTGCTCGCGGTCCTGAAGAACGCGGGCTTCGCCGACGCGGTCCACGTGGGCGGCGGCGTCATCGGCTGGGTCAACCAGATCGAGCCGGAGAAGCCGGTCTACTGATCGGCGGCCCGCGGAGCGGGCGCGCGAACACGCGGAAGCGGCCCCGGAGAACCCTCTCTCCGGGGCCGCTTCCTGTTCTGTGGCGGGTTCTGCGGCGGACACACCCGCCGGTCCCCGGTGCCGGAGGGCGGCCGAGGAGGTGCCGAGGGGGCTCAGCGGGGGCTCAGCGGGAGTGGCCCAGCCAGCGGCCGCGCAGGGCGATCAGGACGGCCGCCGCCACGGCGAGCAGCAGCAGGGAGACCGAGGTCGCGGCGGCCGGGTCCCGTTGGAGGAGCAGGTACACCTGGAGCGGCAGGGTCTGGGTGACCCCCGGGAGATTGCCCGCGAAGGTGATCGTCGCGCCGAACTCGCCCAACGCCCGCGCCCAGCACAGGGCGGCGCCCGAGGCGAGCGACGGCATCACCATGGGCAGGGTGACGTACCGCAGCGTCTGGGGGAGGGTGGCGCCCATGGTGGCGGCGGCCTCCTCGTAGCGCGGAGGGAGCCCGTTCAGGGCGCCCTCCAGGCTGATCACCAGGAACGGCATCGCCACGAAGGCGGCGGCGACCACCGCGCCCGCGGTGGAGAACGGCAGCGTCGCCCCGAGCACCTCCAGCACCCCGCCCAGCAGCCCGTTCCGTCCGAAACCGCGCAGCAGGGCGACGCCCGCGACGGTCGGCGGCAGCACCATCGGCAGCAGCACCAGGGAGCGCACCAGCGCCTTGCCGGGGAAGTGGACCCGGGCCAGCAGCCAGGCCAGCGGCACGCCCAGGACGAACGAGAGCAGCAGGGCCCAGCCGGAGACCAGGAGGGACAGGCCCAGCGCCCGGGCCACGGCGGGGGAGGAGAGGTGTCCGACGAGGTCCGGCCAGGGCGTGTGGGCCAGCACCCCGGCCAGGGGGACGGCCAGGAAGACCAGGGCGAGCGCGGCGGGCAGGACGAACGCCACGGGCGGACGCGCACGGGGGCCGCGGCGGTCGGCGGGTCGGCTCACGGCAGCAGGAAGCCGGCGTCGCGCAGGACGCGGCGGGCCGGTTCGGTGCCCAGCCACGCGATGACGTCGGCGGCCTCCTCCGGGTGCGGGGCGTCCTCCAGCGGTGCGGCGGGGTAGCGCACGGCGACGTTCCGGTCGTCGGGGAGGGGGACGGCGTGGACCTCGTCCCCGGCCGAGGCGGCGTCCGTGACGTACACCAGCCCCGCGTCGGCCTCGCCCAGCGCCACCTTGCTCAGCACGGCGCGGACGCTCGGCTCCAGGGAGACCGGCCGCACGGTGACCCCCCACCGTTCCAGGAGCTCCCGCCCGTACCGGCCGGCGGGGACCTCGGGGTCGGCGAGCACGACCGAGACGTCCTCGCGGGCGAGGTCGTCGAGCGAGTCGACGCCCCGGGGGTTGCCGGGCGCGGTGGCGATGGCGAGCCGGTTGCGGGCGATCACGGTGGAGGGGCCGGTCTCGTTCCGCAGGGCGTCCATCGTGGCGGTGTCGGCGGTGACGATCAGGTCGGCGGGCAGGCCCTGGCGGACCTGCGCGGCCAGTTCCTGGGACCCGGCGAAGGAGAAGCGGAGCCGGACGTCGGGGTGCTCCTCCTCGTAGGCGGCGCCCGCCTCGGTGAGGACGTCGGTGAGGGAGGAGGCCGCCAGCACCGTCACGGTCGTCCGCCCGTCGTCGTCCGGGCCGGCGAGCGCGCCGCCCCCGCAGGCGGCCGTCAGCGGGGCGAGGACGGTCAGGAGGACGGCGGCGAGCCGGACGCGGAGACGGTGGCGCCGGGGGCGCGGGGCGAGGGGCGCGGAGGTCACGGCGGGCCGCCTCAGACCCGGTCGACGTGCACGTTGGTGGCCTTCACCCGGGCCACGGCCTCCATGCCGACCGTCAGCCCCAGTTCCTCCACGGCCTCCCGGGTGAGGAGGGAGACCAGCCGGTGGGGTCCGGCCTGGATCTCGACCTGGGCGGCGACGTCGCCGAGGGTGACGGCGGTGATGATCCCGGGGAAGGCGTTGCGGACGCTGGTGCGGGGCTCGTCCTCCTCGCCGCCGCTCGCGCCGTCCGCGGCGAGCGCGACGGCGAAGGCGGCGAGGTCCGCACCCTCCACGAGCCGCTTGCCGTGGTCGTCCCGGCGCGTCGGCAGCCGTCCGGAGTCGGCCCAGCGGCGCACCGTGTCGGCGCTGACCCCGAGCAGCCGCGCCGCCCGACCCATGGAGTAGGAAGGCATGTGCAAGACGGTAGGGCGTATCGGTTGGCAGGAGCAAGGCGATACCGGCGGTTTCCCTGGCATCCGCGTCAGTGGGCGCCGATGCGTGTCGATGGGCGCCGGCATGTGCGGGCCGACGGGTCCGGTGCTCCCGGCGCCGGTCGCACCGCGGCGCGGCTCCTCGGAGTCAGAGCGCTTCCCTGCGGGTCAGGTGGGTGAAGGAGAGCCAGCCGGGGAGGACGGGCAGCCAGAAGGTCATCAGCCGGAAGAGCAGGACCGCCGGGGTGGCGATCTCCTTCTCCAGCCCGAAGGCGATCAGGCCCGCGATCAGGGCGGCCTCCACCGCCCCCAGTCCGCCCGGGGTGGGCGCGGCGGAGCCCAGCGCGTTGCCGGCGAGGAAGACGACGGCGATGCTCGCGTAGCTCAGCTCGCCGCCGAAGGCCCGGATCGAGACGTCCAGGCACATCACGAACGAGACCGTCAGGAGCAGCATCCCGCCGATGCCGCTGAGCAGCTTCTGGGGGCGCTGGACGACGTCCAGCATCCGCGGGACGACGCCCGCGAACAGCGCCCGCACCCGCTCGACGACGAACTTCCGCAGCACCGGCACCGCCGCCACGATCAGGGCCAGCACGGCCGCCGTCAGCAGCCCCGCGATGACCGTGCGGGACGGGGAGAGGGTCGGGGTGTGCTCGGTGCCCGTCAGGTAGCCGAAGACGAGCAGCAGGATGATGTGGCAGCCCAGGCCGAAGAGCTGGGACGCGCCGACGCTGGCGACCGCGTGGCCGGGCCGGACCCCGGCGCGCTGGAGGAAGCGCGTGTTGAGCGCGACGCCGCCGACCGCCGCGGGCGCGACCAGCTTGACGAAGGAGCCCGCCACCTGGGCGATCACCGTGCGCACGAACGGGACCTTCTCGGGCACGAAGCCGAGCAGGCTCATCGCCGCGGCGATGTACGTCAGCGCGGCGAAGAACAGCGCGGCGGCCACCCAGCCCCAGTTCGCCCCGCCCACCACCTGCCGGAAGTCCACGTGGGTGAGCTGGGAGAGCAGGAAGTACGCGGCGAGGGCGCCCGCGACGAAGCTGACCACGGTGCGCGGCCTGACCCGCTCCAGGCGGGCGGGCTGGACCGGCGCCTGCGGGCGCACCAGCAGCACCTGCCGGCGGATCTGCGAGAGCAGGTCCTCCTCGCGGGCCTCCTCCAGCGCCTCCGAGACGGCCCGCTTCTCGGCCCGCTCGGCGTGCTTCTCCGCCCGCGGCGACCTGCCGCCGGCGGCCTCCAGCTCCCCGGCCTCCCCCTCGCCGGCCGCCTCCCGGCCGGCGCGGGACGCCTCGATGGCCGCCTCCCGCTCGCGCTGGGCGCGCTCCTTGGCCAGCCGGCGCAGGGTGGCGCGGGTGTTGCGGTTGAGGGCGATCGGCTGGAGCAGCGGGAGGCTGTCGGCCACCGCGTCCGGACCCAGCACCGCCACCGCCGCCGCGACCGAGCGCTCGGCGCCGACGCGCAGGCCGAAGGTGGTCAGCATCTGCGCGACGTCCATCCGCAGCACGAGGTCGCCGGCCGCGATCTCGCCGCCGCTGAAGTCGGTGAGGAACACCGTGCCGGAACGATCCACCAGCACCGCGTCGTCCTCCAGCCGCCGGTGGGCGATCCGCCGCGACTGGAGGGCCCGGACCTGCCGCCAGACCGCGCGCATCAGCTCGTCGGTGATCTCCTGGTCCGGCAGGGTGTCCAGGCTGCGCCCGTCGATGTGCTGGTAGACGAGCATCACCGCGTCGGGGCCGAGTTCGGAGGTGGCGATGAGCCGGGGGGCGTTGGCGCCGGCGGCGATGGCCGCGTACGCCAGCAGGGCCTCCTGCTCCAGGGCCTGGCGCAGCGACTGGAGGCTGCGGCGCTGGGTGATGCCGCGCAGCGCGAAGCGGCGCCAAGCGCGGTAGTAGAAGCCGTGCGCCTGCTGCTCGCGGTCCACGAGGGTGACGTCGAGCGGAGGGCCGTCCTCCAGGGTGACCAGGTAGCGGCGGCCCCGGTCGTTCTGCTCGGAGCGGTCGGCCTCGGGCGAGTCCTCGCGCAGCGCCCGGACCGGTTTGAAGCCGACGCGCCGCAGCCCGCCCAGCAGCTGCTGGGCGGTGGGGCGGACGTTGGGGGAGCCGACCGTGTAGAGCGTGCCGTAGGCGACGGTCCAGCCGATCAGCACGGTGACCAGGATGGAGAACGGCGTGGTGTAGCCGCCGACCAGCACCGCGAAGGCGTCCAGCAGCAGCACCACCCACAGCAGGACGCGCCAGCGGGGGCGGCGGGCCATGCCGACGGCCGTCATGTAGGCGATGACGGGGGCGAGGTAGCCGTGCACCGGATCGGTGAGCCCCCCGCCCGGGGCCGGTTCGGTCAGCGCGTTCTGGATGGACGCGGGGGCGTGCTCGGCGACCCACAGGTCGGTGGCGAGCGAGACGCCGTGCGCCAGGACGGCGGCGAGCACGCCGTCGGCGATCCGCAGCCCGTCCCGTTTGATCAGCCGCTCGACGGCGAAGGCGACCGGCACGATGAGCACGGCGACGCTGGAGGCGAACCCGGCGAAGCTGATCAGCAGCGGCGGAGCCTGGCCCGCGCCCTTGTCGATGTCCTGTTCCAGGCCCGCCGTGGTGCCGTGGGCGAAGGCGGCGACGACCAGCACGACCGCGATGCCGAGGATGCCCAGCAGCAGTCGCAGCAGGTCCGAGGGGCGGTGCACCCGGGCGGGGAGGATCGGCTCGTCGCCGTCCAGGTGGTCCGGGCCCGACTCGTCCGCGCCGGCCGCCCGGTGACCCGCGTGGCGCACGGCGGTATCGGAGCGGGGCTCTTCCCGTGGAGGAGGCCCGCCCTGCTCTTCTGTCTCTTTTTGCTCTCGTATCACCTGTCACCGCCGGGAGGAATGGTGGCACGAGGGGGGCCCGGAGAGGTGCACGAGGTCTCTTTTCTCCACGGAAGGCGGATTTTGCGCGTGTCGTGGAGGTCCTCGCGTCCCGTCCGTCGTGCCGGTACCCCCGCGCCCGGACGTCGAACCGGAGCGGGCTGTCGGCGGCATGGGGCACCATGGCGGCCATGGACGGGCCCGTCGGCGAGCTGCCGGAGTACGCGGAGAGGGTGCTGGCCGTGGCGGAGGGCATCCCGCCCGGCCGGGTGATGACGTACGGCGACATCGCCGAGTGGCTGGGGGAGGGAGGGCCGCGGCAGGTGGGCCGGGTGATGGCCCTCTACGGCGGCGCGGTGCCCTGGTGGCGCGTCGTCCGGGCCGACGGGGTGCTGCTGCCCGGCCACGAGGCGCGGGCCCTGGAGCACTACCGTCGGGAGGGCACCCCGCTGCGCGGGACCGCCGGCGCGTCGGGCCGCGTCCCGGGGGACGTGCGCCTCGACATGCGCCGGGCCCGCTGGGACGGGAACGTGGCCGGGGACGTGAACAGGGGCGTGGACGAGGACGTGGACGACCGCGCCGCCGGGGCCGGCGGCGGGGCCGGCGGCTGACGCCCCTCGCGCAGGACTCCTCACGCGTACCAGCTTCCGTCATGGCTTCGCCGTATGGCCGGCGAGCCGTCCGAACCGGGTACGAACGAGACAAGCTGCGCCTCGTGTGCCGACTGGCGTACCGTCTGCACCGTCCAGCACAGCGACCAGAACCGGCGATCCACGTGAGTTCCTCCCATAAGTCCGATACGTACCGTTTGGTGCGTACCCCGCCCGGTCCGGTGCGTCTCCCTGCCTTGGACGCACGGCAGCGCGCGGTGGTTGACCACCGGGACGGGCCGCTGCTCGTCCTGGCCGGACCCGGCACCGGGAAGACCACGACCCTGGTGGAGTCCGTCGTCGAGCGGATGCGGCGCGGAGGCGACCCGGAGCGCATCCTCGTGCTGACCTTCGGCCGCAAGGCGGCGGTCGAGCTGAGGGACCGGATGGCGGCCCGGACGCGGGGGATCACACCCCAGGCGACGACGTTCCACTCGTACTGCTACGCGCTGGTCCGCGCCCATCAGGACGCCGACCTGTTCGCCGAACCGCTGCGGTTGCTGTCCGGCCCCGAGCAGGACCTGCGCATCCGCGAGCTGCTGGCCGGACAGGCCGACCTGGAGGGGGCCGGACGGGGCCGGGCCGGGTGGCCCGACGAGCTGCGCGCCTGCCTGACCACCCGCGGCTTCGCCGACGAGCTGCGGGCGGTCCTGGCCCGCAGCCGGGAGCTCGGCCTGGGACCGGACGCCCTGGACGCCTTCGCCCGCCGCGCCGGCCGCCCCGACTGGCGGGCCGCCGCCGCCTTCATGGCCGAGTACCTCGACGTGCTGGACCTGCAGGGCGTGCTCGACTACGCCGAGCTGGTGCACCGCGCGGTGCTGCTCGCCGAGCGGGACGAGGTCGGGGCGCGGCTGGCCGCCCGGTACGACGCGATCTACGTCGACGAGTACCAGGACACCGACCCGGCGCAGGTGCGGCTGTTGCGCGCGCTGGCCGGGAACGGTCGCACCCTGATCGCCTTCGGCGACCCCGACCAGTCGATCTACGCCTTCCGCGGGTCCGACGTGAACGGCATCCTCGACTTCCCGCGGATCTTCCCCCGGCGCGACGGAACGCCGGCCCCGGTCGAGGTGCTGCGCGTCAACCGCCGCTCCGGCTCGGCGCTGCTGGAGGCCACCCGGCGGATCGCCCGCCGCATGCCGCTCACCCGGCTGCCCGCCGAGGCCGTCCGCGCGCACCGCGAGCAGATCGCCGTGCGGGAGGGCGGCCGGGTGGAGGTCCTCACCTACCCCACCCCGGGCGCCGAGCTGGACAACATCGCCGACCTGCTGCGCCGCGCCCACCTGGAGGAGGGCGTCCCGTGGCGGGAGATGGCCGTGCTGGTCCGCGCCGGACACCGCACGCTCCCCTCCGTGCGGCGCGCGCTGACCTCGGCCGGCGTCCCGGTGGAGCTGGACGGGGACGACGTCCCGCTGCGCCAGGAGCCCGCCGTCGCCCCGCTGCTGACCGCGCTGCGGGTGGCGGCGCAGGCCGCCGCGGCCGACACCGCCGGCGCCGACGTGCCCGAGCGCTGGATCGACGTGGAGACCGCGCTCACCCTGCTGACCTCCCCGCTCGGCGGCATGGACGGCGCCGACCTGCGCCGCCTGGGCCGCGCGCTGCGCGAGGAGGAGAGGGCCGCGGGCCGCGCCGTGCCCCGCCCCTCGGACGAACTGCTGGCCGAGGCGCTGGCCGAGCCCGAGCGGCTGGTGGCGCACGACCCGTCCTACGCGCGCGGCGCCCGGCGGCTCGGACTGCTGCTGCGCGCGGCGCGCGAGGCGCTGGCCGGCGGCGCCACGGCCGAACAGGCGCTGTGGGACCTGTGGAGCGGCACCCCGTGGCCGGACCGACTGGAGCGGGCCGCGCTGCGCGGCGGCGCCGCCGGCCGCAACGCCGACCGCGACCTGGACGCCGTCTGCGCGCTGTTCGCCGCCGCCGCCCGCGCCGAGGAGCGCGTCGGCGGACGCGGCGCCCTCAACTTCCTGGAGGAGCTGGACGCCCAGGACATCGCCGGCGACACCATCGCCCCCCGCGCGCTCCGCCCCGACGCCGTGCGGCTGATGACCGCGCACCGCTCCAAGGGCCTGCAGTGGCGGCTGGTGGTCGTCGCCGGGGTGCAGGAGGGGCTCTGGCCCGACCTGCGGCGCCGCGGCTCCCTGCTGGAACCCGACCGCATAGGCCGCGACGGGCTGGCCGAGCCGCTCACGCCCGGCGCGATGCTCGCCGAGGAGCGCCGGCTGTTCTACGTGGCGGCCACCCGCGCCGCCGACCGCCTGGTCGTCACCGCCGTCAAGGCCGCCGCGGAGGACGGCGACCAGCCCTCCCGCTTCCTGACCGAACTCGGCGTCGAGCCCAGGGACGTCACCGGCCGTCCCAAACGGCCGCTGTCCGTCTCCGCGCTGGTGGCCGAACTCCGCGCCACCACCGTCGACCCCGACGCCTCCCCCGCGCTGCGCGAGGCGGCCGCCGAGCGGCTGGCGAAGCTGGCCGCCCTGCGCGACGACGACGGCAACGCCCTCGTCCCCGCCGCGCACCCGCACCGCTGGTGGGGCCTGTACGAGCCGACCCGCTCGACGGTGCCGCTGCGCGACCGGGACCGGCCGGTCACGCTGTCGGGCAGTGCCCTGCACCAGCTCGCGACCACCTGCTCCCTCCAGTGGTTCCTGGGCCGCGAGGTGAAGGCCGAGCCGCCCGCCACCGCCGCCCAGGGGTTCGGCAACGTGGTGCACGTCCTGGCCGACGAGGTCGCCTCCGGCGGCACCCCCGCCGACCTGTCCGTCCTGCTGGAGCGGCTGGACTCGGTGTGGGACTCGCTCGCCTTCGAGGCGCCCTGGAAGTCGCGGCAGGAGAGGGAGAACGCCCGTGCCGCCCTGGAACGCTTCCTGCGCTGGCACGTCATGGAGCGCGACCTCGGCCGCGAGACGGTCGCCACCGAGCACGGCTTCGACGTGACGCTCCGGGCGGGCGAGCACGAGGTCCGCATCCGCGGCACCATGGACCGCGTCGAGCGCGGCCCGGACGGCCGGGCGTACGTCGTCGACTTCAAGACGGGGAAGAGCAAGCCGACCGCCGCCGAGGTCGAGCACCACCCCCAACTGGCCGTCTACCAGCTCGCGGTGCGCGAGGGCGCCCTCGACGGCACCGGCGAGCGGCTGGAGCCGGGCGGCGCGGAACTGGTCCAGCTGCGGATCGGCGCGCCGAAGAAGGAGGGCGGCGACGCGTTTCCGGCCGTGCAGCGGCAGCGGGCCCTGCCCTCGTACGGCGACGGCGACGGCGACTGGGTCGGGGACCTGCTGGCCGACGCCGCGGGCCGTGTCCTGGACGAGCGGTTCACCCCCTCGCCCGGACGCCACTGCGACACCTGCTCCTTCAAGGGGGCGTGCAGCGCCCGGCCGGAGGGGCGCCACGTGGTGGAGTGACGGGCGCCGCCGGCCGGTGTGACCGACCTCACCGGCCGTGACGGACCGGACCGGGGCGGCGGGCCGGACGCGGGCGCGACCGTCGACGCGGACGAACTCGCCCGCCGGGGAGGGAAGTTGGCCGCCGCGTCCGCCACGTCCGGCGGAACCGGTCCGTCCCCTTCGACCGGTGCGCCGCCACGGCTGTCGGCGGAGAGCGCTAGCGTCTTGCGGGTGCCCGCACAGCTCACCGACCCCGACGACCTCAGGCGGCTGCTCGGCATCCCCTTCACCGCCGAGCAGTTGGAGTGCATCACCGCTCCGCCCGCCCCGCAGGTCATCGTGGCCGGAGCCGGCTCGGGCAAGACGACGGTGATGGCCGCCCGCGTGGTCTGGCTGGTGGGCACCGGACAGGTCGCGCCCGAGCGGGTGCTCGGCCTGACCTTCACCAACAAGGCGGCCGGCGAGCTGACCGACCGCGTCCGCACGGCCCTGACCAAGGCCGGGGTGCTCGACCCCGATCCGGCCGACCCCGACCAGGCGCCCGGCGAGCCGCGGATCTCCACCTACCACGCCTTCGCCGGACAGCTGTTGACCGAGCACGGCCTCCGGCTGGGCATCGAGCCGTCGGCCCGCCTGCTGGCCGACGCCACGCGCTACCAGCTCGCCGCCTCGGTGCTGCGCACCGCGCCCGGTCCCTTCACGGCGCTGACCAAGTCCGTCGGCGAACTCGTCCGCGACCTGCTCGCGCTCGACGCCGAACTCTCCGAGCACTTGGTGGAACCCGAGAGGCTGCGGGAGTACGACACCGAGTTGCTGGCCCTGCTGGAGAGCGGCGAGGTGAAGCTCACCAACGCCACCCTGCGCAAGGTGCCCGAGACCGCGCGGGGCCGCCTGGAACTGCTGGGGCTCGTCGAGGAGTACCGCAGGCGCAAACGCGAACGCGAACTGCTCGACTTCGGCGACCAGATGGCCCTGTCGGCCCGCCTGGCGCGCGACGTCCCCGAGGTCGGGCGGATCCTGCGCGAGGAGTACGGCGTGGTGCTGCTGGACGAGTACCAGGACACCTCCGTCGCCCAACGCGTCCTGCTCTCCGGGCTGTTCGGCCGGGGGGCGGCCCCGTCGGGGGAGGGGAGGGGCACCGGCCACGCGGTCACCGCGGTCGGCGACCCCTGCCAGGCGATCTACGGCTGGCGCGGCGCGTCCGTGGCCAACCTCGACGACTTCCCCGAGCACTTCCCCCACGCCGACGGCACCCCCGCCCGCCGGTACGCCCTGAGCGAGAACCGCCGCAGCGGCGGACGACTGCTCCACCTGGCCAACACCCTGGCCGCGCCGCTGCGCGCCCGCCACGCCGGTGTGGAGGCGCTGCGCCCGGCCCCCGGCGCCGAGCGCGACGGCCTGGTGCGCTGCGCGCTGCTGCGCACCCACGCCGAGGAGATCGCGTGGCTGGCCGACTCCATCGCCCACCTGGTGAACACCGGCACCCCGCCCGGCGGGATCGCCGTGCTGTGCCGCACCGCCGTCGACTTCGCCGAGATCCAGGGCGCCCTGGTGGCCCGCGACGTCCCGGTCGAGGTCGTCGGCCTGTCGGGACTGCTGCACCTGCCGGAGATCGCCGACCTGGTCGCCATGTGCGAGGTCCTCCAGGACCCCACCGCCAACGCCTCCCTGGTGCGGCTGCTCACCGGCCCGCGCTGGCGCATCGGCCCGCGCGACCTGGCCCTGCTGGGGCGGCGCGCCCGGCTGCTGGTGCCCGGCGGGCCGCGCACCGAGAGCGGGGAGGTGGACGTCGAGAAGCGGCTCGCCGCCGCCGTGGAGGGCACGGACCCGGCCGAGGTGATCTCGCTGGCCGACGCGCTCGACACCTTCCTGGACCCCGCCGGCCACGAGGACTCGCTGCCCTTCTCGCCCGAGGCCCGGGTGCGCTTCGCCCGACTGGCCGCCGAGATACGGGAGTTGCGGCGCTCGCTCGCCGACCCCCTGATGGACGTCCTCCACCGGGTGCTCTCCGTCACCGGCCTGGAGGTCGAACTCTCCGCCTCGCCGCACGCGTTGGCCGCCCGCCGCCGCGAGACACTGGGCACCTTCCTGGACATCGCGGCCGGATTCGCGTCGTTGGACGGGCAGTCCACCCTGCTCGCCTTCCTCGGCTTCCTGCGCGCCGCCGCCGAGTACGAGAAGGGTCTGGACGGTTCGCTGCCCGGCGGCGAGAACACCGTGAAGGTGCTCACCGCGCACAAGTCCAAGGGGCTGGAGTGGGACGTGGTGGCCGTCCCCGGCCTGGTGAGGAAGAACTTCCCCAGCGAGCAGGCCCGCGATTCGTGGCTCACCCGGCCCAAGGTGCTGCCGCCCGCCCTGCGCGGCGACGCGGCCACCCTGCCGGAGCTGGAGGGCTGGACGGCCAGGGACCTGAAGAGCTACGACGCGGCGGTCAAGGAGCACCAGTACACCGAGGAGCTGCGCCTGGGCTACGTCGCCTTCACCCGGCCCCGCTCCCTGCTGCTCGGCTCGGGCCACTGGTGGGGACCGAGCCAGAAGACGCCGCGCGGCCCCTCGTCGTTCCTGGAGGCCCTGCGCGAGCACTGCGAGGCCGACCCGCGGCACGGCGAGGTGGAGCACTGGGCCGAGGAGCCCGAGGAGGGCGAGGAGAACCCGGCCCTGGCGGAGGCGGCCGAGGAGCGGGTGTGGCCCCTGCCGCTGGACGAGGACGCCCTGGCACGCCGCCGCGCCGCCGCCGACCTGGTCGTGTCCCACCTGGACGGGCGGGACCGTCCGGACGGAGAGGGCGGGACGGGCGGGCGGCCGACGGACCCGACGCTGCCCCGCCCCCGGACGGCCCCGGCGGACGAGACCGACGCCCCGCGGGAACTGACCCCGGAGGAGGCGCGGACCGTCGCCTCCTGGGACCGGGACCTGGAGGCGCTCACCGCGGAGCTGCGCCGGGCACGGTCGGGAGTGCGCGAGGTGCCGCTGCCCGCGACGCTCTCCGCGACCCAGCTCGTACGCCTCGCCAACGACCCCCAGGGCTTCGCGAAGGACCTGGTCCGCCCCATGCCGCAACCGCCGCGGCCCGCCGCGGCCCGCCGCGGAACCCGCTTCCACGCCTGGGTGCAGTCCCGCTTCGAGGAGCTGGAACTGCCCCTGCTCGGCCCCGAGGAACTGCCGGGCGGCGCGGAGGACGAGGAGGCGTACGGCGGCGGACCCCCCACCGAGATCGCCGACGAGCAGGACCTGGCCGCGCTCAAGGAGGCGTTCGCCCGCACCCCCTACGCCCACCGCACCCCGTACCGGGTCGAGGCGCCCTTCCGGATCGTGCTCGCCGGGCGGGTGATCCGCGGCCGGATCGACGCGGTCTACCGGGACGAGGACGGCCGGGGCTTCGAGATCGTCGACTGGAAGACCGGCCACTCCAAGGCCGCCGACCCCCTCCAGCTCGCCGTCTACCGCCTCGCCTGGGCCGAACGGCACGGGCTGCCGCTCCGGGCCGTGCGCGCCGCCTTCCTGTACGTGCGCAGCGGCGAACTGGTCCGCCCCGCCCACCTGCCCGGCCGGGCCGAGCTGGAACACCTGCTGCTGCACGGACCGGACGAGGGGAGCCTCGCCGACGAGAAGCGCGAAAAGAGCGAAAAGAGCGAGAAGTTCGAAGAGGAAGAAAGGGGCAACGAGGGCGTATCGGTCGAAGGCGGGGAGCCGAGTGCCCAGGAGGGGGCGGCGGCCGATTCCGGGACGGGCGGGACGGCCGGATAGGCTCGGGGACATGAGCGCCGCCCCGGCCGCTCGCGGACACCGCGGTCCGCGCGCACACCACAGGCCGGTACCCCGTCCGCGGGGTCCGCGGGCACCCTGCTTTCCCCACAGCCGGGCACCGGCCCGCTGCAGCACGCACCCGAACCACCGCTCACGCCGCAGGGGAAGTTGGAAGCAGCCGTGATCACCTGGCCCGACCACACCGACGCCCACCGTCCGATCACGCTCACCGCCACCGGTGGCATCGACCGCGCCGCCCACCACCGCGTGGACGAGGCGTGGCTCGCGGCGGCCTGGAGCCACCCCACGACCCGCTGCTTCGTGGTCTCCGGCGGACAGGTGCTCGTCGAGGACACCGACGACGGCCGCGCCGAGCTGGTGACCATGCCCTCCTTCGACGCCCCGCTGACCGAGGCGCACCGCTACTTCCTGGGGATCGACGAGGAGGGCGTGCGCTACTTCGCGCTCCAGAAGGACTCGCTGCCGGGCCGGATGGACGACGCGGCCCGCCCGGCGGGGCTGCGGGAGGCGGGCGCACTGCTCTCCGAGCGCGACGCGCAGCTGATGGTGCACGCGGTGGCCCTGGAGAACTGGCAGCGGATGCACCGCTTCTGCTCGCGCTGCGGCGAGCGCACGGTCATCGCCGCGGCCGGCCACATCCGCCGCTGTCCGGCCTGCGGGGCCGAGCACTACCCGCGCACCGACCCCGCCGTGATCATGCTGGTGACGGACGCCGACGACCGCGCGCTGCTGGGCCGCCAGGTGCACTGGCCCAGAGGCCGCTTCTCCACGCTCGCGGGCTTCGTGGAGCCGGGGGAGTCCATCGAGCAGGCGGTCGTGCGGGAGGCCGGCGAGGAGGTCGGCGTCACGATCGGCGAGGTGGAGTACGTCGCCAGCCAGCCGTGGCCCTTCCCGTCCAGCCTGATGCTGGGCTTCGTGGCGCGCGCCACCTCCACCGAGATCCGGGTGGACGGCGAGGAGATCGAGGAGGCCCGCTGGTTCTCGCGCGAGGAGCTGCGCGCCGCGTTCGCCTCCGGCGAGGTCCTGCCGCCGTCCGGCATCTCCATCGCGGCCCGGCTGATCGAGCTGTGGTACGGAGAGCCGCTGCCGTGACGGCGGCGGTGCGGGGCGGGCGGCGCGGTCCGGTCACCCGACCCGGCCTTACGTGATCCGCCGCACACCGGCACGGCACGGGCGGACCCCATCGGAAGGGATGCCTCATGGACGACCGTACGTTCCTCGACCACGTGGCCGACCGGCTCGCCGCGCTCCCCGGCGTCCGCGCCGTGGCGCTCGGCGGCTCCCGCGCCCAGGGGACGCACCGGCCCGACAGCGACTGGGACCTGGCGGTCTACTACCGGGGCGGGTTCGACCCGGAGGACCTGCGGGCGATCGGCTGGCCGGGAGAGGTCTCCGAACTCGGCGCCTGGGGCGGAGGGGTGTTCAACGGCGGCGCCTGGCTGACGATCGACGGCCGCCGGACCGACGTGCACTACCGCGACCTCGACGTCGTGGAACACCAGATCGCCGAGGCCGAACAGGGCCGTTTCCACCACGAGTCCCTGATGTTCCACCTGGCCGGCATTCCGAGCTATCTGGTGGTCGCCGAACTGGCCGTCAACCGGGTGCTGCGCGGCGAGCTGCCCCGCCCGTCCTACCCGCCGGCGCTGCGGAGGACGGCCGCCGAGCACTGGCGGGGCGCCGCACGCCTCACCCTGGCCTACGCCAGGGCCAACCACGCGCCGCGCGGCCGGCTCACCGAGGTCGCCGGCGCCCTCGCCACCGCGGCCGCGCAGGCGGGACACGCCGTCCTCGCCGCCCGCGGCGAGTGGGTGACCAACGAGAAGACGCTGCTGGCGCGGGCCGGACTGCGCGGCGTCGACGGCGTCGTCGCCGGACTGGAGGCGTCCCCCGAGGCCCTCACGGCGGCCGTCGACGCCGCCGAGGTGCTCATGGAGAGGGCGCTGGAGGAGGCGGCGGAGAAGACGGCGGGGAAGGCGTTCGACGAGGCGGCGGCCCGCGGGACGGGCTGACGCCCGCCGCGCGTCGCCCGGCCGCGGACGCGCCGCGGGGCGGCCCCACGGCCTCGTCCGGCCGTGAGAGCCGCCCCGGAATCGGGCACGCGCCCGATCAGGCGCCGATCTTCTGCTTGACCTGTGCGATCGACGGGTTGGGGAGGGCCGACCCGTCGGGGAAGAGCACGGTCGGGACGAGCTGGTTGCCGTTGTTGACCTTCTCGACGAAGGCCGCGGCCTCCGGGTCCTGCTCTATGTTGACCTCGGTGTACGCGATCCCCTCGCGGTCCATCTGGCTCTTGAGCCGCCGGCAGTAGCCACACCAGGTGGTGCTGTACATCGTCACCGTTCCCGCCATGGGTCCCTCGCGCTCCTTCGTCTCGGGGTGTTGGCATCGTTGGAACGTTCAACCGCGCGGGACCATTCCCGGCTCCGGGCCTCCTCCGCCGTGAGCCACGTCTCCCGGCCGCCGTCCGCCGTCCGTCCGCGCGCCCTCGAACTCCGCGCGGGGCACGGGTACGAGGAATGTCCACGGCCTGTGGACAACGGTCACGGGTCCCTTCGGGGACCTGGCAGCATGGCGGGGTGACAGCAGCAACGCCCTCCCCTCTGTTCCCAGCCGTCCCCGATTCGCCGGACGCGGTGCTCGAAGGGCTCGACCCCGAGCAGCGCGAGGTGGCCACGGCACTGCACGGCCCGGTGTGCGTGCTGGCGGGGGCCGGTACGGGCAAGACCCGGGCCATCACACACCGGATCGCGTACGGGGTGCGGGCCGGGATGTACCCGCCCGCCAGTGTGCTGGCCGTCACCTTCACCAACCGCGCGGCGGGGGAGATGCGCGGGCGACTGCGTCAACTCGGCGCCAACGGCGTGCAGGCCCGCACCTTCCACTCCGCCGCCCTGCGGCAGTTGCAGTTCTTCTGGCCGAAGGCGGTCGGCGGCGATCTGCCGCGTCTGCTGGAGCGCAAGGTCCAGCTCGTCGCGGAGGCCGCGGCGCGCTGCCGCATCCGGCTCGACCGCAACGAACTGCGCGACGTGACGGCCGAGATCGAGTGGGCCAAGGTCACGCAGACCGTGCCGGAGGACTACCCGGCGGCGGTCGCCAAGTCCGCGCGCGAGGCCCCGCGGGACGCGGCCGAGATCAGCCGGATCTACGGGCTCTACGAACAGCTCAAGCGCGAGCGCGCGGTGATCGACTTCGAGGACGTGCTGTTGCTCACGGTCGGCATCCTGGAGGAGCGGCCCGACATCGCCGACACCGTGCGCCGGCAGTACCAGCACTTCGTCGTGGACGAGTACCAGGACGTCAGCCCCCTCCAGCAGCGGCTGCTGGAGCTGTGGCTGGGGGACCGGGACTCCATCTGCGTGGTCGGCGACGCCAGTCAGACGATCTACTCCTTCACCGGAGCCACCCCCGACCACCTGCTGAACTTCCGTGTCCGCCACCCCCACGCCACGGTGGTGAAACTGGTGCGCGACTACCGCTCCACGCCACAGGTGGTGCACCTGGCCAACGGGCTGCTGGCGCAGGCGCGGGGCCGGGCCGCCGAGCACCGGCTCGAACTGGTCTCCCAGCGCGAGGCCGGGCCGGAGCCCGTCTACACCGAGTACGCCGACGAGCCCGCCGAGGCCGAGGGCGTCGCCCGCCGCATCCGGGAGCTGATCGACGCCGGGGTCCCCGCGAGCGAGGTCGCGGTGCTCTACCGGGTCAACGCCCAGTCCGAGGTCTACGAGCAGGCCCTCGCCGACGCGGGGGTGCCCTACCAACTGCGCGGCGCCGAGCGGTTCTTCGAGCGCCCCGAGGTGCGCGAGGCGGGCCTGGCCCTGCGCGGTGCCGCGCGCGCCGGGGGCAACGACACGCTGCTGGCCGACGCCGTCGACCTGCCCTCCCAGGTGCGGGCGGTGCTGGGCGGCACCGGCTGGACGCCCGAGCCCCCCGCCGGATCGGGCGCCGTGCGCGACCGCTGGGAGTCGCTGGCCGCCCTGGTGCGGCTCGCCGAGGAGTTCGCCCGGGCCCGGCCGCAGGCGACCCTGGCCGACTTCGTGGCCGAGCTGGACGAGCGGGCGAACGCCCAGCACGCCCCCACGGTCGAGGGCGTCACCCTCGCCTCGCTGCACGCCGCCAAGGGCCTGGAGTGGGACGCGGTCTTCCTGGTCGGGCTGACGGACGGGACGGTGCCGATCACCTACGCCAGGACCGACGAGCAGATCGAGGAGGAGCGCCGGCTGCTCTACGTCGGTGTCACCCGTGCCCGGCGGCACCTCTCCCTGTCCTGGGCGCTGTCCCGTTCGCCGGGCGGGCGGGGCGGGCGCCGCCCGAGCCGGTTCCTGCAAGGGCTGCGCCCCGGTTCCCCGACGGGCGGCGGCCGTCCGGGTGCCGGCGGGGGCGTCGAGCGCGGCGCCGGCCGGTCGCGCAGACGGCGCGGTCCGGTGCGGTGCCGGGTCTGCGGGCGCACCCTCACCGATCCGGGCGAGATGAAGCTGATGCGCTGCGAGGACTGCCCCTCCGACCTCGACGAGGAGCTGTACGAGCGGCTGCGGGAGTGGCGCGCGGTCCGGGCCCGGGAGCTGGGTCAGCCCGCGTACTGCGTCTTCACCGACAAGACCCTCATGGCGATCGCCGAGACCCTGCCCGACAACGAGGCCGAACTGGCGCGGATCCCGGGCGTGGGCGGACGCAAGCTCCAGCGGTTCGGCGCCGACGTGCTGGCCCTGTGCGCCGGCGAGGAGGTCGACGCGAACGCCCGTACGGACGCCGGAGAGCAGTCGCACGAACAAGTGGACGAAGAGGCTCCGGAAACTGTCACAGAGGCTGTTACGAACCTGCCGGAAAAATAGTTTGCGCGGGCCGTGTAAACCCTCATAGCCTTCCGGACATGGATGGCGGCGAGGGCTACTCGTCCCACCCCATCCATGCTGTACTAGCTCTTGAACACCCGGATCGACGCACCCGTCGATCCCTCACGACGCCGAGAGGAGGCGAGCTTCGATGACCACCCTGATCACCAAAGAGCTGATCGGTCTCGAGGCCGTTGCCTCCTGCCTGCTCGGCTCCAGCCTGTCCGGCACCGGTGTCTCCGGTGTCACGGTCGCGCGTCCGGCGTCCCGTGTGGTTCTGCCGATTCGTGAGCGCGGCGGCGAGCGACCGACCCAGGCACCCGAGGCAGTGACGGTGGCACAGGCGGATGCCTATGTCTTTACCGACGCGGCCAACGGTGCCGAAAACGGACAGAAGCAGTCGCAGCACCACACGATGTGGGCCTTCCGTGGGCTCGAACCCTGGAGAGATCCAGCCTGATCGGCACGATCAGGTCGGCACCTTCCAGGGCCGCGGAACCCACACCGGGATCCGCGGCCCTTCTGTTTTCCCCAAGTGGCCCGGCCACCAGCCGGGTCGAAGAGACGACACAGACGAGGAACTCACAGCCGTGCACATCCGGACGCACGCCCCGTCAGTACAGCCCGACCCGATCCGACCGTCCGACCCCACGGAGGACTCCTTGACAGCCCTCACCACGCTCACCGAGCTCGACGACGCCATCGAGCGTCTCGGTGTGGCCGTGCCCTGCCGCAGCTACGACCCGGAGGTCTTCTTCGCCGAGTCGCCGGCCGACGTGGAGTACGCCAAGTCCCTCTGCCGGACCTGCCCGCTGCGCGAAGCCTGCCTCGCCGGGGCCAAGGACCGCCGTGAGCCCTGGGGCGTCTGGGGCGGCGAGCTGTTCGTCCAGGGCGTTGTCGTGCCCCGCAAGCGGCCGCGTGGTCGCCCCCGCAAGAACCCGGTCACGGCATGAGCACCGCCGGCACGATCGACCGACCCGCGACGCACGGTCCCGCGCTGCGTCCCTTCCCTGAACGGGAGCCCGTGATGACCCTCAACAGCGAGAACCACGCAAGCAAGCATTCCGACACGATCGCCTCGCTCCAGAACAGGACCCGCGACATGCAACTCATCCCAGAAGCCTTGGCCCGTGCCCATATGCACGAACGCGTGCGGGAGGCCGAGTCGGAACAACGGGCCCATCGGCTGGTCGTCGCCCGGCGCATGCAGCGCCGCGCCGAGCGGGCCTCCCTGCGGGCCCGCCGCGCGCTGGCCCTGGCCGTGATGCAGTGACCGGCGAAGGCCGCCGCTGACGGCCGGCCGCCGGTGACCGGCGGCCGGCGACGAGAACCGACCACGGGGGACCGGGGAACCGGGGCGACACCGCCCCGGTTCCTCCGTTGCCGGGCACCTCGGGGAACACCCGGACCGGACGTCCGCCTTCCGGGGCGTCCCGGACCGGTGGACGGGGCCGCCCCCGAGACGTGGGCCCGCCCCGAGAGGTGGGCCGGGCGCTCAGGCGGAGGTCTCCGTCACCTCCGCCTCGTCCTCCGCGCCGTCGAAGTCCGCCTCACCGTCCTCCTCCGGCAGGAAACCCGGCACCCACTCCTCCATCTCCTCGCGCATCCCGACCCGTGCGCCGAGCTGGCACAGCACTCCGATCGTGCTGAGCGTCACCCGGTGGATCAGCAGGTACGAGGGCGGCAGGTTGAGCTGCTTGCCCAACTGGTAGGCGGGAGAACGCGGATCCGCGAGCCGTGCCGCCTGCTCGCGCATCCAGTTCCGGGAGAAGGTGAACTCGTCCACCTGCGCGGGCTCGATGATCGGCAGGAGGTAGTCCAGCACGGCCTCCGGATCCAGCTCGATCGTCGGCTTGACGAAGCCCTCGTCGCACAGCAGCTCGTACACCGTCTCGGCATCGCCGTCGAGCGCCATCCGCAGCGCGACGCCGATCGTGGGCGGCAGCCCCTCCGGCAACCGGTCGACCGTGCCGAAGTCCATCACTCCCAGCCGCCACTTCTCCGGCGGGCCGTCGGGGGCGTCCTCGGTCAGCAGCCGGAAGTTCCCGGGGTGGGGATCGGCGTGCAGCAGCCCCGTGCGGGCCGTGCCCGAGAAGAGGAAGCGCGCCAGCAGCTGCCCGGCCCGGTCCCGTTCCTCCCGGCTTCCGTCCCTGATCACCTCGGACAGGGGAACACCGTCCATCCACTCGGTCACCAGCACCTGGTCGCACTGGTACACCACGTCCGGCACCCGCACGTCCGGATCGCCGGCGAACTCCGCCGCGTACGTCCGCTGCGCCTGCGCCTCCAGGCCGTAGTCCAGCTCCTCGCTGACCCGGTCGCGCAGCTCCGAGACCAGCGGCTTGACGTCCACGCCGGGAATGAGCGGCCCCAGCAGCCGGACGAAGCGCCCCAACTGGTTCAGGTCCGACAGCAGCGCCTCGCCCGCACCCGGGTACTGCACCTTCACCGCCACCGGGCGCCCGTCGTGCCAGACGCCGCGGTGCACCTGACCTATCGAGGCCGCGGCCGAGGGCTTGTCCTCGAACTCCTCGAACAGGTCCCGCCAGTCCTCGCCCATCCGCTCGGCCAGCGCCGCGTGCACGGTGGACACGGGCATCGGCGGCGCCGCCTCCTGGAGCCTGGTCAGCGCCGCGCGGTACGGCTTGGCCACCTCCTCCGGGAGCGCCGACTCGAAGACCGACAGCGCCTGGCCGAACTTCATGGCACCCCCCTTCAGCTCTCCGAGGACCTTGAACAGTTGCTCGGCGGTGCGCTGCTGCAACTCGCTTCCGACCAGCTCCGCGGAGTATCCGCCGATCCGCTTGCCCAGCCCCCAGGTCGCGCGTCCCGCTATCCCCAGTGGCAGCGCGGCCAGCTTGGCGGTACGGGTGACGGCCTTACGCGGAAGATCCGACATGTGCCCCTCCAACTTCCCGACAGCACGACCAGGTGGCAGCGCCGAGGACAGCGGTCATGTGGCCATTGTGGACCGCCGACCCCCATCGGCCGAGAGCGGGAGGCCATCGGGCACGGAAGCCGCACCGCACGGACACTCCGTGTGGGCCGGTACCGGCTCGGACTCGGAGCGCAGCTCCGGCAGCACCCACTGCCGCCGGGAGTTCGTCGCCCAGCTTCCGTCCCCGTCCAGGAAACCCAGCGCGCAGGAGGCGGCGGCCCCCGCGACCACCGTCGCCAGCGCCACGTCACAGGCGGGCATCCCCGACCGGCGCGCCGACCGCCACTGCGCCACCAGCAGCGGCCACGTCGGCTCCCGGTCCGTACGCCCGCGCAGCAGGCACTCCGCGCACGCCGTGGCCCCCGGCAGCACCAGCGGCCCCACGAAGCCGGTGCCCTCGACCACCCCGGCGTACAGATGGGGTCGGCCGTCGGCGACCAGTTCCTCGACCGCGGTGGGATCGGGCGCGTAGGCGGCCAGCCCGTCGCGCGGCGCCAGGACCACCAGACCGAGGCCCGGCTCGTGCTCCCCGGGTCCGGGGCGGGACGGACGCCTTCCCGGGGCCGCCCGTCGTACCGCCTTGCCCGCCGCCGAGATCCGTCGCTCCCCGGTCCGCTCGGCCGCGATGCCGCCCGGTGCGGTGTCCCACGGCGCCACGCAGCCCCCGTCCACCACGTCGACCTGGCCCACTCCGGCCGCCGACAGCAGCGCCGCCACCGTCGCCCCGACGCGTCCCGCGCCGCGCACCTGCACCCGGCTCGCCGCCCGGGCGGCGAGCCGTCGCACCCCTCCGCCCGGCTCCGGCCGGAGCACCGAGAGCGAGCCCAGGTCCGGACGGAGCCGATCGTCCACGTGGACCGCGGCCCGTCGGTGCGCGGTGGCGTCGTCCAGCAGCCCGGCGGCCTCCAGCCGCGCCACCAGCCGGTCGGCCGCTTCCGCCCCGAGGCCCATCGTCTCCGCCGCCTCCCGGAGTTGCGGCAGGCTGCGGGTGCCGTCGATCAGGTCCAGGAAACTGCCGGTCGCGGTGTCCACCGGCCCCAGCAGCACCGCGTGCGCGGGCGTCACCCCGTACTGCACGGTGTGCCGGTCCCGCCAGGCGCGCCGCAGCGCCGGCTTGATCATCGGATGCATGCCAGACCCCCTGAAACCCATGGGAACCACGGTCGGCGCTCTCCCGCGACCGCTCGCCGACCAACGACGGGCCCAGGATGCGCCCCCCGCCCCGACCGCCGCGGAGAGTTGTCCACAGGGCGCGGCGTTTGTCATACCGGTGGCCCAGTGGTGCCGTGCCGGCCGCCGTGCGAGCCGTCCCGCGCCCCGGGGCGCGGGACGGCTCGCACGGCGGGGTGTTTCCCCCGGAAGCGCCCCGGAGGGGGGACTTCCGCCGATGTCAGCGGGTAACGTCGTGGCGTGCCCGCCGACCCGCTGAACAGCACCGAACCACCGCACCACGGATCCGAGCCGACCAGTGCGGTGGTGGACGGCGTGGTGGCGGACGGCACGGGCCTCGGGCCGGGCCCGGTGGAGGTCCGCCGCAGCTCACGCCGCCGGCGCACGGTCTCCGCCTACCGCGAGGGCGGCCGCACCATCGTCCTCATCCCGGCCCGGATGTCGAAGGACGAGGAGCGGCGCTGGGTGCGGGTCATGCTCGACAAACTGGCCGCCCAGGAGAGCAGGCGGATGCTCGACGACGGCGAACTGGCCGCGCGCGCGGCGCGGCTCTCCGAGCAGTACCTCCAGGGGCGGGCCCGCCCGGCCACCGTGCGCTGGGTCACGAACCAGAACACCCGCTGGGGCTCGTGCACCCCCGCGGAGGGCAGCATCCGCCTCTCCCACCGGCTCCAGGGCATGCCGGACTACGTTCTGGACTACGTCCTCCTGCACGAGTTGGCGCATTTGCTGGTCCCCGGTCACGGCCCGCGATTCTGGCGGCTGTTGGAGGCGTATCCGCGCACCGAAAGGGCGCGTGGATTCCTGGAGGGCGTGGTGGCCGCCGACCGGTTGCCGAATGTTCCCTGCGCCCGAGGCGAGTGAGGCGGGGGAGGGAACCGTTAGCCTGGCGCAACGCACATCATCGCATCGGATGGGGGACGGTCGTTACGCATGGCCAGGGAATTCCAACGCGGCCACAAGGCCAAGATCGGCGATCTCACCGCCGGAACGGATCTGTACGTAGGGGTGCGGATCTCGGCTCCGGGACTGACCTTCGACATCAGCTGCTTCGGCCTCGACGCCGATGAGCGACTCTCCGACGACCGTTACTTCGTCTTCTTCAACCAGCCCAAGTCGCCGGAGGAAGCGATTCAGCTCCTGGGCGCGCAGGCGGGCGACACCGAATCCTTCAGGGTGACGCTGGACCGCATTCCCGCACACGTCAAGAAGCTCTCTTTCACCGCGACGATCGACGGCGCCGGACAGATGTCCCAGATCGATCCCGGTTATCTGCGAATCGTCGCGGGCGGTGAGGAAGTCGCGCGGTACGCGTTCGACGGCTCGGAGTTCACCACCGAGCGGGCCGTGATGCTCGGCGACATCTACCTGAAGGACGTCTGGCGTTTCGCGGCGGTCGGGCAGGGCTTCGACGGCGGGCTGGAGGCGCTGCTGAAGAACTTCGGCGGCGAGGTCGCGGAGGAGTCCGCGCCCGAGGCCCCGGCCGCCCCCGCCGCCGCGCCGGGATTCGCCCCGCCCGCGGGACCGGCGCCGGGCTTCGCGCCCCCGGCGAACCCCGTTCCCGCTCCCGCACCGGCTCCCCAGGCCCCCGCACCGGCCCCCGTCCCCGCACCGGCTCCCGCTCCCCAGCCCCCCGTCCCCGCACCGGCCGCCCCGCCCTTCGGGCAGCCGGCGCAGTCCGGCCCGCCCGTCCCGCCCCCCTACGGCGGCCCGTCCGGCATGCCCACCCAGCCGGGCTTCCCCGGACAGGCGGCCCCGCCCGGACCGCCCGCCCCCGCACCGATGCCCGCGGCCCCCACCGCCCCCGGGCAACCCCTGTCCAACCCCTTCCAGCCGCAGGCCCCGCAGCAGCCCTTCGGGCAGCCCGGCGTCCAGCCGGTGCCGCAGGGGCCCGCGGCCGGGATCGGCGTCGCGCTGGAGAAGTACCGCGAGGCGCCCACCGGGCAGCGCTGGACCCTGCAGAACCCGGCGCTCGTCCGGGCCGACCTGAGCCACGACGGCCAGGCCGTCCTCGCCCGTCAGGGCAGCATGGTGCTGTACCAGGGCAAGGTGGACTTCTCCTACAAGGGCGCCGGGTTCGCCGGCCGGATCGTCGGCAACGCCACCGGCCAGGAGATGCAGCTGATGCGCTGCACCGGTCGCGGCCAGGTGTTCTTCGCCGAGAACGCCGCGCACGTCCACCCCATCGAGCTCCAGGGCGACGCCGTCTGCGTCTCCGCCGAGAACGTGCTCGCCTTCGACGAGAGCCTCCAGTACGAGGTCCGCCGGATCGAGGGCCACGGCATTCCCGGCGGCGCGCTGTTCACCATGCAGTTCCAGGGCACCGGAACCGTCGTGGTCAAGACCCAGGGCGTCCCGGTCGTCCTGCCCGTCACACCGACCACCTTCGCCGACTGCCAGGCCGTCGTCGCCTGGTCCGCCGGCGCGCAGGTGATCATCTCCAGCCAGGTGCGGCTGCGCCGCAACGCCTATCCGGGGCACAGCGGGGAGACCGTGAACCTCCAGTTCCGCGGTGCGCCCGGCAACTTCATCGTCGTCCAGCCCTACGAGGTCTGAGGGAGCCCGTCGTGAACCAGCCAGTGATCTCGGGCTACGCCCCGACCCCGGTCACCGCCCGCATGGAGAACCACGGCCCGCACATGGTGAAGATCGCCATGGCGAGCGGTCAGGACGTCTTCGCCCGCACGGGATCGATGATCGCCTACGAGGGGTTCGTCCAGTACGAGCCCAACCCGCCGGCCGTCCGCCAGATGGCCTCCCAGTGGCTCACCGGCGAGGGCGCCCCGCTGATGAGGTGCAGCGGCGACGGGCTGCTCTACCTCGCCGACTACGGAGCCGAGGTCGTCTGCCTCAACCTCGCCAACGAGGCGATCTCGGTCAACGGCACCAACCTCCTCGCCTTCGACGCCCACCTCCAGTGGGGCGTCGAGCGCGTCAAGGGGCTGGCGAAGTTCGCCGGGCAGGGCCTGTTCAACGTCGGGATCTCCGGTACCGGCTGGGTCGCCCTCACCTCCCGCGGCACGCCCGTCGTCGTGGACTGCGGACGCGGTGAGGACGAGACCTACGTCGACCCCGACGCCCTCGTCGCCTGGTCGACCGGCCTGAAGATGAAGGGCAAGCGCACCATGAAGGCGAGCGCGCTGATCGGCCGCGGCAGCGGAGAGGCGTACCAGATCGCCTTCTCCGGTCAGGGGTTCGTCGTCGTACAGCCCAGCGAGGACAGCACCGACCGTCTGCGCGTCCGGGGCTGAGGGGGAAGGAAGAACATGCAGAGTCCGCTCTTCGGCTACACCGAGGTCCAGTCCCAGGACCGCTACACCCTGCAGAACCCGCAGCTCCTGCGGGTTCTGCTCGGCGGTCACGACGACGTGCTCGCCCGCAAGGGCGCGATGGTCGCCTACCAGGGGATGCTGGAGTTCGACGGCGAGTACCAGTCGCGCGAGCGGCGCCGCAGGCAGGCGAGGACCGGCGAGAACCTGGAGCTGATGCGCTGCTCCGGGCAGGGCACGGTCTACCTGGCCAACCTCGCCCAGTACATCCACGTCATGGACGTGGAACCGGAAGGACTGACGGTCGACAGCGCCTACGTCCTGGCCCTCGACTCCTCCCTGCACTGGGAGGTGATCGCGGTGGACAGCCAGTTCGGCATCTCCGGCTCCGGCGCGTACAACCTCAACATCACCGGACAGGGCAAGGTCGCCCTGATGACCTCCGGTCGGCCGCTGGCCCTCCAGGTCACCCCGGACCGGTACGTCAACGCCGACTCCGACGCGGTGGTCGCCTGGTCCAGCTCGCTGCGGGTGCAGATGCAGGCCCAGACCAGCTCCCAGAGCGTGTTCCGGCGGCGCGGCAACACGGGGGAGGGCTGGGAGCTGAGCTTCATGGGCCAGGGGTACGCCCTCGTCCAGCCCAGCGAGCTGCTTCCCCCGCAGAACGCGGCGATCGGTCAGGGCGTGCGCGCGCAGTACGGCATGGGCGCGCACGGCGCGCACGGCCAGAACCAGGGCAACCGCTGGAACTGAGCAGGGCGCACGGACCGTGCCCGCGCGCCCTGCCTCACAGCAACGCGCGGGTACGGTCCACCAGCCGCACGACGGAGTCGTCGGCCACGGACGCCACCTCGTCGTAGGCGAACCAGCCCAGCTCCAGCGACTCCTCGCCGACCACCTCCAGCGCACCCTCCGGAGCCAGGACGGCGTACTGCACGTCCAGGTGCCAGGCGCAGGGCGTCAGGTGCCGGTCGAGCCGTACGGGGCCGCCCGGCAGCAGGGTGAGCCCGGTGATGCCCGACTCCTCGGTCGCCTCCCGCAGGGCGGCGCCGGCGAGCGTGGTGTCGCCGGGCTCGCAGTGCCCGCCCGTCTGGAGCCACATCCGCAGCTTGCGGTGGTGGGTGAGGAGCACCCGGCCGCGGCGGGGGTCCACCACGAGCGCGCTCGCCGTGACGTGCCCGTCCGCACAGGACTTCCACATGCCGTCCGGGTGGGCGACCAGATGGTCGCCGTACGCCTGGCGCAGCGCGTCCTGCGTCTCGTCCGGTGCGGGCCACTCTTCGAGGACCCGCACCGCGTCCGCGTGGAGGCTCACCGGGCGTCGCCGTCGGCGCCGTTTCCGCCGTTCTCGTCGTCCTCGCGCTCGTCGCGGCGCTTCCCGCCGCTCTCGTCGCCCTCGTGCCCGGCGTCGCCGTCGCCCTTGCGCAGCAGCCCCTCCAGCTCCGAGAAGTCGAGCTGCTCGCGGTGGACGAAGCCGTCCGGGTCGTCGAGGTCCTCGGCGGTCGGCAGCATGTCCGGATGCGCCCACAGCCCGTCGCGGCCGTCCAGCCCGCGGGCGTCGGTGAGCGAGGCCCACAGCCGCGAGGCGTCCCGCAGCCGCCGGGGTCGCAGCTCCAGACCGATCAGCGTGGCGAAGGTCTGCTCGGCCGGCCCGCCGCTGGCGCGGCGGCGGCGCAGCGTCTCGCGCAGCGCCGAGGCGGACGGCAGGTGCGGTTCGGCGGCGGCGTGCACCACCGCGTCCACCCAGCCCTCGACCAGGGCGAGCGCCGTCTCCAGCCGAGCCAGGGCCGCCTTCTGCTCGGGGGTGTCCTCCGGCTGGAACATGCCGTGCTGGAGCGCCTCCTGGAGCTCCTCCGGGCGCGTCGGGTCGAGCTGGCCGACGAGGTCCTCCAGCCTGGCGGTGTCCACCTTGATGCCGCGGGCGTACCCCTCGACGGCACCGAACAGGTGCGAGCGCAGCCACGGCACGTGGGCGAAGAGACGCTGGTGAGCGGCCTCCCGCAGGGCGAGGTACAGCCGCACCTCGTCCAGGGGGACGCCCAGGTCCCGGCCGAAGGCCGCGATGTTGATCGGCAGCAGCGCCGCCTTGCCCTTCGGGCCCAGGGGCAGTCCGACGTCGGTGGAGCCGACGACCTCGCCGGCCAGCACGCCCAGCGCCTGCCCGATCTGGGTGCCGAACATCGCGCCGCCCATGGAGCGCATCATTCCGAGCAGCGGGCCGGCCATGGCCTGCATCTCCTCGGGCAGCACGTCGCCCATGGCCGCCCCGACCCGTTCGGCGAGCGGGTCCACCAGGTCCTTCCAGACCGGAAGGGTGGCCTCCACCCACTCCGCGCGGCTCCAGGCGACCGCCGAGCCGGCTCCGGAGGGCAGCGAGGTCACTCCGTCCAGCCACAGGTCGGCCAGCCGTACGGCCTCCTCCACCTCGCGGCGCTCCCGCGGGCCGACGCTGGCGTCCTTGACGCCGTCCTTGGTGCCCGCGGCGACGGTCTGCCGGGCGATCTCCTTGGCCATGTCCCAGTTGACCGGCCCGCCCTCGTAGCTGAGCATCTGGCCGATCCGCTGGAACGCGGCGCCCAGGTCGTTGGGGTCCAGGCCGCCGGGACCGCCGAACGAACCGAACATCGCCGCGAACGGGTTCTCGGCGCCGCCCTGTCCGCTGCCGAACCCGAAGGGGTTCGGTCCCTGACCGCCCTTCTTCCGGCCGTCGTCGCCCTCCTCCGGCTCCTCGGGGGGAAGGCCGAATCCGAATGGGATGTCGCTCACGGGGTTCCTCGGCTCTGATGGATGGGACGGTGGGATGGTGTGCGATGTGGTGGGCTTTACGTCCAGCCTAGACACCTCTCGTGCAGGATGGACCCTGCGCACGTCGTACCAGAGACAACCGCGGGAGAAACCCGGTGAGTTCCCAGGAGCCAAACGTTCGCGGTCCGCGTAATGGGGCCGCGCGGCCCACCATCGCGGTCACCGGCGCCGCGTCCGGGGTGGGCGCGCTGCTCACCGAGCGGCTGGTGGCCTCGCCGGAGGTGGAGCGGGTGATCGCCCTCGACGAGCGCCGCGGGGACGTGGAGGGGGCCCAGTGGCACGTCCTGGACGTGCGGGATCCGGCCATCGCCGACCGGCTGCGCGGCGACGGCGCCCCCGTGGACGTGGTGGTGCACCTCGCCCTCGACCTGGACCTGGAGACCGATCCCACCGCCCGTACCGCCTACAACGTGCGCGGCGCCCAGACCGTGCTGACCGCTGCCGCCGCGGCGGGCGTGCGCCGGGTGGTGCTGTGCACCTCGGCGATGGTCTACGGGGCGCTGCCCGACAACGACGTGCCGTTGGCCGAGGACGCCGAGCTGCGGGCGACCGCCGAGGCCACGGGCGTCGGCGACCTGCTGGAGATCGAACGGCTCGCCAAGCGCGCGCCCCGCGCGCACCCCGGTCTGAACGTCACCGTGGTGCGCCCCACCGTCCTCGTCGGCGGCACGGACACGGCCCTGACCCGCTACTTCGAGTCCCCGCGCCTGCTGGTCGTGGCCGGCTCCCGGCCGTGCTGGCAGTTCTGCCACGTCGAGGACCTGGCCGGCGCCCTGGAGTACGCGGCGCTGGAGAAGGTGGACGGCGAGCTGGCGGTCGGCTGCGACGGCTGGCTGGAGCAGGAGGAGGTGGAGGAGCTGTCCGGCATCCGCCGCATGGAACTGCCCTCGGCCGTCGCGCTGGGCGCGGCCTCCCGGCTCCACCGCCTGGGCCTCACGCCCTCCCCGGCCGGCGACCTGGCGTACACCATGCACCCCTGGGTGGTCAGCGGCTCCCGGCTGCACGAGGCGGGCTGGCGGCCGAAGTGGACCAACGAGGAGGTGCTGGCCGAGCTGCTGAAGGAGGTCGCCGGCCGGCACACGGTCGCCGGCCGGCGGCTGGGCCGCAAGGACGCCACGACGCTCGGCGCCGCGGGCGCGACCGTCGCGCTGGTGGGCACCGCGGCCCTGGTCCGCCGCGCGCGCAAGGCACGCCGCCGCGTGTGACGTCCGTCACACCGCTGTCGGATCGGCGGCGGGGTCGTCCCTCCGTGGGCGGGACCCGTGCGGCACCATGGCGCCATGGCACAGACGTACGACCACCCCGGCGAGCGGGCGGCGCCCGATCCGATCCGCCTCCTCGCGATCCGTGACGCCCCGCTCTCCGTGGACGAGGTCTTCACGGCCGTCGGCGACGCCGCCGCGGGCGGCACCGCGCTGTTCGTCGGCACCGTACGCGACCACGACGGCGGCGCCGGCGTGGCCCGGCTCGGCTACTCCGCGCACCCCACGGCCGAGGCCGAGCTGCGCCGCGTCGCCGAGAAGGTGGCCGCCGACTTCCCCGTACGGGCGCTCGCCGCGGTCCACCGGGTGGGGGACCTGTCGGTCGGCGACCTGGCCGTGGTCGTCGCCGTCTCCTGCGCGCACCGCGCCGAGGCGTTCGACGCGTGCCGTCGTCTGATCGACGACCTGAAGCACCAGGTGCCGATCTGGAAGCACCAGACCTTCACGGACGGCACGGAGGAGTGGGTCGGCGCGTAGCGCCGCCTCTCCGGGACCGGCGCCCGAGGGTCGGGGTCTCCCCGGGGCGGAGCCCGAGGGTTGGGGTCTCTCCAGGACCGGCGCCCGAGGGGTGGGGTCTCCCCGGGACGGCGCCCGAGGGGTGGGGTCTCCCCAGGGCGGAGCCCGAGGGGACGGTCGGGCGGGTGTGCCATGCCCCGACGGGGAATGCCCGGGCGGTTGGAGGGAACAGTCCACGCATGGCCGGTGCCGACGAGTGGTCGGCTTCCGGTTGCGGAACCGCACCCCTGCCGGAACCGTTGAGTCTTCTGGGATTTAGTCTGCTCATAGGCCGGTTTGGCGCATTCGAGGGATCGGGAGGTCACTGTGGCGGCACTCGCCTGGTTGCTGATTCCGTTCGCCGCCGCGGTGGGGGCGGCCGTGTGGGCCGTATGGGCCTCACGGAAGCCCAGCGGCTTCGGGGACGCGGCCGGCGTCGCCGGGTACGAGGCCTTCCGGGCCGCCATGGAGCGCCCCCACGACCCCGGCCGCCGGCGGGAGGGGGCCGACGCCGACTCCCATCCCACGGCCACCGCCCCGTGAGTCGCGCGACCCCGGACGGACGGGCCCCCGAGGCCGACTGACGTCCGGTTCCCGTACTGTCGTGGCATGCCACGCCGGACCGCGACGATGCTCACCGCCACCCTGCTGCTCATAGCCGTGCTCTGCGCCGGTGTCCTGATCAGGGTTCCGTACGCAGAGATGTCCCCGGGGCCCACCGTCGACACGCTCGGCGAGCACAACGGCGAACCGGTGCTGAACATCGAGGGCAGGAGGACGTACGAGGCCTCCGGCCACCTCAACATGACCACCGTCCGGGTCACCGGCGCCGACTACCGGATGAACCTGGTGGAGGCCCTCTACGGCTGGCTGGCGGACGACAGCGCCGTCGTCCCGCACAGCACCCTGTACCCGGACGACAAGTCCGCCGAGGAGGTCCGGGAGGAGAACGCCGAGGAGTTCAGTCAGTCGCTGGAGAGCGCCAAGGTCGCGGCGCTGAGGGAACTGGAGATCCCGGTCGGCGAGCGGGTGGTCGTCGCCTCCGTGGTCAAGGGCGGTCCGGCCCAGGGGCGGCTCCACGCCGGAGACGTGATCAGGGCCGTGGACGGCGAGCCGGTGGAGCAGCCGGACGACGTCGCCCGGCTGGTGACCGAGCACGAGCCCGGTGAGGACGTGGTCTTCACCGTCGTGCCGGCCAAGCGGGCCGAGGCGGCCGAGAAGAAGGGCGAGGAGCCCACCGGGGGCCGGGACGTCACCGTCACCACCACCGCGGCCGACGACGACAAGCGGGCCATCGTCGGCATCCGGGCGGGACTCGACCACACCTTCCCGTTCGAGATCGACATCAAGCTCGCCGACGTCGGCGGCCCCAGCGCCGGCCTGATGTTCGCCCTGGGGATCGTGGACAAGCTGACCAAGGGCGACCTCACCGGCGGCGAGTTCGTGGCCGGCACGGGCACCATCGACGGGGAGGGCGCGGTCGGCCCGATCGGCGGCATCCAGATGAAGACCATCGCCGCCCGGGACAAGGGCGCCGAGTACTTCCTCACCCCCGAGGACAACTGCGCCGGCGCGCTCCGCGACGTCCCCGACGGCCTGACCCTGGTGAAGGTCGGCACGATCGACGACGCGCTGGAGGCGCTGGAGGACATCCGGGAGGGGAACGAGGCCGGCCTGCCGCGCTGCACGGCGGGCTGACCCGTTCCGATCCCTTCCGCGGGCCGTCCGCCCGTCCGGTCGTCCGGCCCGCGGGCGGAGGGTCAGTCGGCGAAGGTGGCGGCCAGGGCGTCGGTGAGCCCCGGCACCAGGTCCGGACCGGTCAGCACCTCGGTCGGCGAGTCCTTCTCGCGCAGCCGCAGCGCCGACTCGCGGGCGCCGTCCCGCAGCACCGCCACGGTCATCCGCACCTCCTGCCGGTCGGGGTGCTCGGCGACCCACTGCGCCAGCTTCTCCTCGGCGCCCTCCTCCTGGAGGCTCTCGGGGACGGACGCCTCGGCCGACGGCGGCAGCATCAGCCGTTCCACCGTCATCGCGCACCCGGCGACCGCGTCGGGCCAGGCGATGGTGCCGAGGAACTCGTCGAGGGGAACCCCGGGGGGCAGTTCGTCCTGCTCGACCGGGGTGAGGGAGGCCGGAACGGGGGCGTCGTCGCCCTCGCCGTCGAGTCCGAGCCGTTCGGCGAGGGCGGGCTCCTCGGCGCGCAGTCGGTCGGTGTCGACCAGGGCGAAGAGGCGGGCGGGCTGGTCCCAGCCCAGGCCGGCGACGTACTCGTCGATCTCGAGCACGGCGCGGGTGAGCGGGCTGGCGGCGAGCGGTGCGCCGTCGATGGGGAGGTTGTTCATCCTCATATCGTGCCGCCGAACACCCCGGGAACGGGAACTGGGTAAAGCTTGAGTAAGTTGCATGGGTGGGGCCCTAGCATTTCGGGGCCAGTTTCATCCGCTGCGAATCTTCGAGGTGCGCACCTTGGCTTTCCAGATGCCGGACCGGGGCCCAGGCGGGCCCACCGGACCACGGATCAGTGTCGGCAGGCCCTCCAGGCGCGCCAAGACCCTGCTCATGACAGCGGGCGTGCTCGCCGTTCTGGCCATGCTCTTCGTCATGTTCGCGGGGTTCTGGACCGACTGGCTGTGGTATCGATCGGTCCGCTACACCACCGTCTTCACCACCACCCTGTGGACCAGGATCGGCATGTTCGCCGTCTTCGGTCTGCTGATGGCCGCGGCCGTCGGCTTCAACATCTGGCTGGCCCACCGGCTCAGGCCCCCGCTCAGCGCGATGTCGCTGGAGCAGCAGAGTCTGGACCGCTACCGGATGGGCATCGCCCCGTACAAGAAGTGGATTCTGCTCGCGGTCACCGCCCTGGTCGGGCTGATCGCCGGTGCCTCCGCCGCGGGCCAGTGGCGCACCTGGCTGATGTGGGTGAACGGCGTTCCCTTCGGCACCGCGGACCCCCAGTTCGGCAAGGACGTCTCGTTCTACGCCTTCGACCTCCCCTGGTACCGCTTCCTGCTGAGCTTCGGCTTCGCGGCCACCGTGCTCTCGCTGCTGGCCGCCGTGCTGGTGCACTACCTCTACGGCGGGTTGCGGATCTCCACCCCGGGCGCCCGGGCGACGTCCCAGGCCACCGGTCACCTCTCGGTGCTGTTCGGCGTCTTCGTCGCGCTCAAGGCGGTGGCCTACTGGCTGGACCGCTACGGCCTGGCGGTGAAGTCCGGTGACTTCAAGGCGACCGACAACTGGACGGGTCTGCGGTTCGTCGACGCCAACGCCTACCTGCCGGCGAAGACGATCCTGTTCTTCATCGCCGCCATCTGCGCGGTGCTCTTCTTCGCCACCCTGTGGCGGCGCACCTGGCAGCTGCCGGTGATCGGCTTCGGCCTGATGGTCCTCTCGGCGATCCTGATCGGCGGGCTCTACCCGGCGATCGTGCAGAACTTCCAGGTCAAGCCGAACGAGCAGGCCAAGGAAGCGCCGTACATCAAGAAGAACATCGAGGCCACCCGCGACGCCTACGACATCGACGACGCCAAGGTCTCGAACTACCAGGGCGAGAGCGAAGCGAGCGCCGAGGAGCTGAGGGAGGCGGCGGACACCACCGCCAGCATCCGACTGCTCGACCCGAACGTCGTCTCGCCCAGCTACCAGCAGCTCCAGCAGGTCCGCAGCTACTACCAGTTCCCGGCCACCCTGGACGTGGACCGGTACACCACCGAGGACGGCGAGGAGCGGGACACCGTCGTCGGTCTGCGCGAGATCAACATCAACGGCATCACCGAGCGCAACTGGATCAACGACCACTTCAAGTACACCCACGGCTTCGGCATGGTGGCCGGCAAGGGCACGGAGGTGGCCTCGAACGGCGTGCCCGCCTTCGTGGAGAAGGACCTCCCGCCGGAGGGCGAACTCGGCGACTACGAGCCGCGGATCTACTACGGCGAGAAGACCACGCAGTACTCCATCGTCGGCGGCCCGCAGAAGGAGCTGGACTACATCTCCGGCAGCGAGGAGAAGACGTACAGCTACAAGGGCGACGGCGGGGTCGACCTGTCCAACCCGCTCAACCGCGCGGCGTACGCCGTGACCTTCAACGAGCCGCAGATCCTCTACTCGGGCGCGATCGGCGAGGGTTCGCAGATCCTGTACAACCGCACGCCCAAGGAGCGCGTCGAGGCGGTGGCCCCCTGGCTGACGATCGACGGCGACCCGTACCCGGCGGTGGTGGACGGTCGCATCCAGTGGATCGTCGACGCCTACACCACGACGAACCAGTACCCGTACTCGTCCCGCACGACCCTGGGCGAGACCACGGCCGACGCGCTGACCGACGGCCAGCGCTCGGTCATCGCCCAGCAGAACCGGGTCAACTACATCCGCAACTCGGTCAAGGCGACGGTGGACGCCTACTCGGGCGAGGTCAAGCTGTACCAGTGGGACACCGAGGACCCGGTGCTGAAGACCTGGATGAAGGCGTTCCCGGGGACGGTGGAGCCGAGGAGCGAGATCGGCGACTCGCTGATGGACCACCTCCGCTACCCGCAGGACCTGTTCAAGGTCCAGCGCGAGCTGCTGACGCGCTACCACGTCACCAGCGCGGGCCAGTTCTACAGCGGCAGTGAGCGCTGGCAGGTGCCGGACGACCCGACGAAGAAGGGCAACGCCAGCGCGGTCCCGCCGTACTACCTCAGCATGAAGATGCCGGACCAGGAGGAGCAGACCTTCTCCCTGACGACGACCTTCAACCCCAGTGGGCGCGAGACGCTGGGCGCCTTCATGGCGGTCAACGCGGACGCCCGCAGCGAGGACTACGGCACGATCAGGATCCTCAAACTGCCGTCCAACACCACGGTGTCCGGCCCGCAGCAGGTGCAGAGCCGGTTCAACTCCGACACCGAGATCGCGAACGAGATCAACATCCTCCAGCGCGGCGACTCGGAGATCGAGTACGGCAACCTGCTCACCGTGCCCCTGGAGGGCGGGCTGCTCTACGTCGAGCCGGTCTACGTCCGCGGCGCGGGCACCAACTACCCGCTGCTGCGGAAGGTGTTGGTGACCTACGGCGAGAAGACGGCGTTCGAGAACACCCTGGGCGAGGCCCTGGACGTGGTCTTCGGCGTGGACGGTTCCCGGGAGGAGGACCGCGGCGAGGAGCCGCCGGCCGAGGAGGACACCACGACGCCGCCTCCGTCCGAGAACGCGACGGTGCAGGAGGCCCTGCAGGACGCCCAGGAGGCGTTCGACGCGGGCCAGAGGGCGCTGGGCGAGCAGGACTGGGAGGCCTACGGCCAGGCCCAGGACGATCTGGAGGACGCCCTCCGGCGGGCCGCCGAAGCCGAGCGCGCCGCGGCCGGCGACAACAAGGGACGCAAGGAAGAGTGAACCGGTGGTGAGCAGGCTCCTCCCGCGCCGTGCTAAGATTGAGAACACAACGGCGCGGGGTGGAGCAGCTCGGTAGCTCGCTGGGCTCATAACCCAGAGGTCGCAGGTTCAAATCCTGTCCCCGCTACTAGGAGAAACGGGCCCGGAGTCACTGACTCCGGGCCCGTTTTTCGCGTGTGAGGAGGGAGAAAAGGGCGCATGACAGCGCTCCGTGTTTGGGTGGTAGCCGTATCGGGAAGTCGACAAAACGCTGAAGTGACTTCCCTGGCGGCTGTATACCAGGTGTACGCGGGGTGCGGGTGGTGCGACGATGGGCCTCATGGGGGACAAGGCAAGGTTTGAGGGAGTGGGTGGTGGTGTGAGCGGTACCGCCCCCCACGACGTCGACGCCATCAGCGCGCTCGGTGCCCGGCTGCTGCGCCGGGGCGATCTGGAAGGGGCCGAACCGCATCTGCGGGCCGCCACCGCGGCCGGGGATCGAGCCGCCGCCAACAACCTGGGGGTCCTGCTCCACCAGCGCGGCCAGGCCGACGAGGCCGCGGGCTGGTGGCGTGTCGCCGCCGTCGCCGGCTCGGCCGCGGCGGCCCACTCCCTGGGGCGCTACCACCGCGAGCGCGGCGACGAGACGGCCGCCGAGTACTGGCTGCGGCAGTCCGCGGAGTCCGGCCACCCCCTGGGGGCGTACGCCCTTGCCGATCTGCTGGAGCACCGCGGCGAGGACGGGGCCGAGGAGTGGTTCCGGGCCGCCGCCGAGCGCGGACACCGGGAGGCGGCGTACCGGATCGCGCAGATCCTGATGCGCCGTCGGCCGCCGGCCACCGCCGAGGCCGAGCAGTGGTACCGCCAGGCCGCGGCGCGCGGCCACCGGCGTGCCGCGCTGCGGCTGGGCACGCTCCTGGAGGAGCGCGGCGAGTTGCAGGAGGCGGCCCGCTGGTATCTGACCGCCGCCAAGGACGGCGAGGCACGCGCCGCCTGCGCGCTGGGCTTCCTGCTGCGCGACGCGGGCGACACCGAGAGCGCCGCCGAGTGGTGGCGCCGCGCCGCCCAGGACGGCGACGGCAACGCGGCCAACGCGCTGGGCGCGCTGCACGCCGAACGCGGCGAGCGGCAGACCGCGGAGCGCTGGTACCGCGTCGCGCTGGAGGCGGGCGACGTCAACGGCGCCTTCAACCTCGGGCTGCTGTGCGACGCCCAGGGCCGTACCGCCCAGGCCGAGCAGTGGTACCGGCGCGCCGCCTACGCCGGGCACCGCGAGGCCGCCAACGCGCTCGCCGTCCTGCTGCTCCAGCGCGGCGACGCGGAGGGCGCCGAGCCGTGGTTCTCCAAGGCCGCCGAGGCGGGCAGCGTGGACGCCGCGTTCAACCTCGGCATCCTGTACGCGAGTCGCGGCGAGGAGGGGCCGGCCAGGCAGTGGTACGAGCAGGCCGCGGCGGCCGGCCACACCGAGGCCGCGCTCCAGGTGGGCATCGCGCTGCTGCGCGAGGGCGACACCCACACCGCCGAGCGGCACCTGCGCCGCGCGGCGGGCGGCGGCAGCGTGGAAGGGGCCTTCCGCCTCGCGGCCCTGCTGGAGCGTCAGGCCCCGAGGAGCGGCGTCGACACGCACGGTGTGCCCGAGTACGAGGAGTGGTACGAGCGGGCCGCCGAGCAGGGACACCGGCGCGCGCAGGTCCGGTTGGGCATGTGCGCGGCGGCGCGCGGCGACGTGGTCCGGGCCGCGCACTGGTACCGGACCGCCGCGGAGGCGGGCAGCCGGAACGGGGCCTTCAACCTCGGGCTGCTGCTGGCCCGTGAGGGCAGCGAGCCGGAGGCCGCCCTGTGGTGGACCCGTGCCGCCGAGGCGGGCCACGGCCGTGCCGCCCTGCGCCTGGCGCTGCTGAGCGCCCGGCGCGGCGACCTGACGGCGGGTCGGCACTGGTGCGCCCGCGCGGTGGAGTTGGGGCCGCCGGAGGTCGCCGAGCGCGCGGCCCGGCTGAGCGAGGCCCTCCACGAGGAGCTGTCCGCCTGAGGCGCGGCGGCTCCTCGTGGCCCCCTGCGCGGTGTGGCCCCTGGGGCGGGTGGTGTCCCTTCGCCCGCGCGGGACTCGATTTGCACTGCTCCCGGGAGTGGGGTTACTGTTGAGCCACAACGACGCGGGGTGGAGCAGCTCGGTAGCTCGCTGGGCTCATAACCCAGAGGTCGCAGGTTCAAATCCTGTCCCCGCTACTGATGCGGCGGTGGCCCGGATCCCCAAGGGATTCGGGCCACCGCCGTTTCCGCGCTGTGAGCGATGGGCGGCGTGTGATGTGCGCCGCGTGTGATGTCCGTCGGGCAACCGTGCGCCGGGCCGTGTGGACGATGGACGCGCGAGCGTGGGTGCGCCGTCGCGCGGGACCTGCCGACGTCTCGGGACTCGGAATGCCGGCCGACTCGGCCGGGCTCAGTCGGTGGAGGCGCAGGAGGGGCAGACGCCCCGGTAGGTGACCGTCGCCTCGGAGAGGGTGAACCCGAAGCGCTCCTCCTCGGGGAGGAGGGCGAGCGGGTCCCCGGAGGGGCGGACGTCACGGATCACACCGCACCGGGAGCAGACCAGGTGCTGGTGGGAGTGGTGGGCGTTCGGGTCGTACCGCTTGGCCCGGCCGTCCGTGCTGACCTCGATCACCTCGCCGATCGAGACCAGTTCGCCGAGGGTGTTGTAGACGGTGGCGCGGGAGATCTCCGGCAGTCGCTCGGCCGCGCGCGCGTGCACCTCGTCGGCGGTGTAGTGAACATGCTCACCATCGAGGACCTCGGCGACGACTCGCCGCTGGGCGGTCAAACGCCAGCCGCGATCCCGGAGACGTTGAAGCAGGTCACTCATATTCCCACCTTAGCAGCGCGCTTCCATGGCCGGATTCCCTACGGTCTTTGGCGCCTTCTTGATGTGGACAACATCCAATGTAGGATCACGTTCGGCCTGATCCAGGGGAAACGGGCGGTTTCCCGTACGACGGCCGCCGCGCCGGTGCGGAGGACCACGAGCCCGACGGCTGCGGCGGTCCGGCCGATCGACGACCTGGCCGGTCCGATCCCGCAGGTCTCGCGCGCGGACGTCGTCGAGCGGGCCGTCGAGGACGTCCGCCGGGCCGACGAGGACCACGGCAGGCGGCCGGAGGCCGCGGACAAGGCCCTGCGCGGCCGACGCCGCCCTGCCGTCGGCGGCGGGTGCTCCCCACCGGCCGCCACAGACCCGGAGGGGCCGGACGCCACTGGGCTCCGGTCCCTCCGGCGCGTCCGGGCACGCCCGGCGCGGGGGCGGGCGCCGAGGGTCCGTCAGGCCGCCGCGACGCTTCCGTGCTCGCGCGCGGACGCCCAGCAGCGGACGATGTCGCGGACCGACACCACTCCCACCGGCTCTCGGTCGTCGAGCACGATCAGATGGCGGAAGCCGCCGTGCGTCATGGCCCGCGCGGCGTCCTCCAGGGTCCAGCCGGGGGCGGCGAAGACCACGTCGGTGGTGGTGTGGAGGTGCGCCGGCTCCCGGTCGGGGTCCTGGCCGGCGCCCACGGCGTTGAGGACGTCGCGTTCGGTGAGGATGCCGATGCCGCAGGTGTCGGGGTCGAGGACGACGGCCGCGCCGACCCGGCGGGCGGCCATCAGCCGGGCGGCCTGGCGGAGGGTGTGGGTGGGGCCGATGGTGAGGACCAGCGTGCTCATGGCGTCGCGGACGAGGGTGGGCATGACTGTGGTGCCACCTCCTTGGAGGAATTCCTTCCAAGAGAAGGAATTCACAAGGTCACAAGCGGGGGGATTCTCATGTTCACATGCCGCTCGGACCCCAACAAGAGGCGTACAAGGCCAAGTTGGTCGCGCGCGGGCCGTCCGCGGGCCCCGGCGCGTCCCCCGTCGGCTACCCGCCCAGATAGGCGAGCAGGTCCTCGTGGAGCAGGCCGTTGGAGGCCGCCGCGTCCCCGCTGTGGGGACCTTCGCGCCCGTCCAGGCCGGTGAAGGTGCCGCCGGCCTCCTGCACGATGATCGCGTTCGCCGCCATGTCCCACAGCGACAGCTCCGGCTCCGCGCACATGTCCACCGACCCCTCGGCGACCATCATGTACGGCCAGAAGTCGCCGTAGCCGCGCGTGCGCCAGCAGTCCCGGGTCAGGTCGAGGAAACCGCCGAGCCTGCCGCGCTCCTCCCAACCGGTGAGGGAGGAGTAGGCGAACGACGCGTCCTGGATCCGGCTCACCCGTGAGACCGACAGCCGGGTCGCCGAGGACAGGCTGCGGCCGGTGTACGCGCCCAGGCCCAGCGCCGCCCACCAGCGCCGGTTCAGAGCGGGGGCCGACACCACGCCGACCACCGGGCGGTCGCCCTCCTCGCTCCGCTCCATCAGGGCGATCAGCGTGGCCCACACCGGGACACCGCGCACGTAGTTCTTGGTGCCGTCGATCGGATCGACCACCCAGCGGCGCGGCCCGTGCCCCTCGCTGCCGAACTCCTCGCCCAGCACCGCGTCACGCGGCCGTGCCCGCTGCAGGGAGGTGCGGATCAGCTCCTCGGCGGCCTTGTCCGCCTCGCTCACCGGCGTCATGTCGGGTTTGGTCTCGACCTTGAGGTCGAGGGCCTTGAACCGCTCCATCGTCGTGGCGTCCGCGGTGTCGGCCAGCACATGGGCGAGGCGCAGGTCATCGTGGTAGTCGGGCATGACGGAACAGTATCCAGCGGCTCCGAGGGCCGGCCACAGGGGAGTGGCCAACCGAGTGGTACGTGCCGGGCGCGTCCCCTCGCGTCAGTCCCCCTCGTGGCGCTCCCGGGTGGCCAGCAGCCGGCGCAGGGAGTGCAGACGGGCGGGATCGGCGTGCCCCTCGGCGACCCAGGCGTCCAGGGCGCAGTCCGGCTCGTCGTGGCTGCAGGCGCGCGGGCAGTCGGCCGTCCCCGGCTCCAGGTCGGGGAAGGCGTGGATCACCCGGGACGGATCGACGTGGTGGAGCCCGAACGACCGCACGCCCGGGGTGTCGATCACCCAGCCGCCGTCCTCCGAGGGCGGGAACGACATCTCCCCGCGCAGCGGCAGGGCCAGGGCCGAGGTGGTGGTGTGCCGGCCGCGTCCGGTCACCGCGTTCACCTGTCCCGTGGCCCGCTGGCGGCCCGGAACGAGCGCGTTGACCAGGGTGGTCTTGCCGACGCCGGAGTGGCCCACGAAGGCGGTGATCCGGCCCAGCAGCAGCTCGCGCACCCGGTCGGCGCCGCCGTCGGCCAGCGCGTCGCGGCTGGTCACCACGTGGCGCACCCCCAGAGGGGCGTACGTCTCCAGCAGCGGGTCGGCCGGGGCCAGGTCGGCCTTGGTGAGCACCAGCAGCGGCTCCAGGCCCGCGTCGTAGGCGGCGACCAGACAGCGGTCGATGAGCCGGGGCCGGGGTTCGGGGTCGGCGAGGGCGGTGACGATGGCGAGCTGGTCCGCGTTGGCGACGACGACCCGCTCGTAGGGGTCGTTGTCGTCGGCCGTGCGCCGCAGCACCGAGGAGCGCTCCTCGACCCGCACGATCCGCGCCAGGGTGTCCTTCGCCCCCGACAGGTCGCCGACGACCGCCACCCGGTCGCCGACCACCACGCTCTTGCGGCCCAGCTCACGGGCCTTCATCGCGACGACCGTGCGGTCCTCGACCAGACAGGTGATCCGCCCCCGGTCGACGGTGAGGACGAAGCCCTCGGCGGCGTCCTCGTGCTTGGGCCGGGTGTGGGTGCGCGGCCGGCTGCCCCGGCGGTTGGGGCGGACCTTGATGTCGTCCTCGTCGGTGTGCTTGCCGTAACGTCGCATGACGGCCGGGCCTCTTACGCTCTCTCCCCGGGTCCCCCGAGCATGGCACTCCACAGGGCGGGGAAGTCGGGGAGCGTCTTGGCGGTGGTCGCGACGTTCTCGACCTCCACCCCCTCCACCACGAGGCCGAGCACCGCGCCGGCGGTGGCCAGCCGGTGGTCCTCGTAGGTGTGGAAGACCCCGCCGTGCAGCGGCCGCGGGCGGATGACCAGACCGTCCTCGGTCTCGGTGACGTCGCCGCCGAGTCCGTTGATCTCCTTGGTCAGCGCGGCCAGCCGGTCGGTCTCGTGCAGCCGCAGGTGCGCCACGCCCCGCAGCCTCGACTCGGAGTCGGCCAGCGCCGCGACCGCCGCGATGCCGGGCGTCAGCTCGCCCACGTCGCTCAGGTCCACGTCGATGCCGTGGATCCGGCCGCTGCCGGTGAAGGTCAGGCCGCGCTCGTCCAGCTCGCAGCGGCCACCCATCTCGGTGAAGATCTCCCGCAGCGCGTCACCGGGTTGGGTGGTGTGCTCGGGCCAGTCGGGAATGGTCACCCGGCCGCCGGTGACCAGGGCGGCGGCGAGGAAGGGCTGGGCGTTGGACAGGTCGGGCTCGACGACCAGGTCCCGACCGAGCAGCGCCCCGGCCGTGACGCGCCAGACGTTGGGCTCGCCCCCGGACTCGGGGGTGTCCACCTGGGCTCCCGCGGCGCGGAGCATGTCGACCGTCATCCGGATGTGCGGCATGGACGGCAGGGGGCCGCCGACGTGGCGGACCTCGACGCCCTGGTTGAAGCGGGCGCCGGAGAGCAGGAGCGCGCTGACGAACTGGGAGGAGGACGAGGCGTCGATCTCCACCCGGCCGCCGGTCAGGGAGCCGTTGCCGTGCACGGTCATCGGCAGCGAACCGCGTCCCTCGTCGTCGATGCGGGCACCGAGCGCGCGCAGCGCGTCGACCACCCCGTGCAGGGGACGCTCGTGGGAACGCTTGTCGCCGTCGAAGTGCACCGGGCCGTCGGCGAGGGTGGCGACGGGCGGCAGGAAGCGCATCACGGTGCCCGCGTTCCCGACGTCCACGGTGGCGGGGCCGTGCAGTCCGGCGGGGATGACGCGCCACGCCTCGCCGGTGCCGCCGGGGGCTCCGGGGACGGAGGCGGAGCTGGAGGAGACCGTCTCCTCGATGCCCACCCCCATGGCGCGCAGTCCCTCGGCCATCAGCAGGGTGTCGCGCGAGCGCAGCGGACGGCGCAGCCAGCCCGGCTCGGAGGCCAGGGCGGCGAGCACCAGACCGCGGTTGGTGACCGACTTCGATCCGGGCACGGTGACGGTCGCGTCGACGGCGCCGGAGGCGAGTGGCGCAGGCCAGAGGGCGGTGTTGTCGGTCATGGCCCCAACTTTAGTGGCTCGGACGGGACGGGAATCGTGCGCGAACGCCGATGGACGCGGCGGGGCGGGACACCGGCCGCACGGGCGGTCGCACGGGCGCCGCGGCGCCCCGCCGGCCTCAGAGCCCGAGCAGCCACCGTCCGCCGCCGGTCAACGAGCACAGCGTGACGGCGTGGAAGAGCAGCAGCCACAGCGCCGCGGGCGCGTTCGTCAGCCGCGCGAGCTGGTCGGCGTCGGAGTCCGGCGCCTCGCCCCGGCGCCGCTTGCCCTGGAGTTCGAAGACGGGCCGCACCCCGCCCAGCAGCAGGAACCAGACCACCCCGTACGCGAACGCCGCCTGCACCTCCGCCCCGGCGAACCACGACACCAGGAAGAACACGCCGCCGGTGACGACGACGGAGAGGAACCCGTAGGCGTTGCGCACCATCACCAGCACCGCCAGGAGCAGCGCCGTGGCCCCCCACAGCAGCGCGGTGACCCGCCCGTCGGCCAGCAGCCACGCCCCGGCCAGCCCGAGCAGCGACGGCGCGGTGTACCCGGCGGCGGACGTCAGGACCATCCCGATCCCGGTCGGCCTCCCCCGGGAGACCGTCAGGCCGGAGGTGTCCGAGTGCAGGCGTATGCCCTCCAGCCGCCGCCCGGTCAGCAGGGCGACGAGCCCGTGCCCTCCCTCGTGGGCGATGGTCACCGCGTTCCGCGCCACCCGCCACGGCCCGCGCGCCGCGACCACGGCCAGGGCCACCAGACCGGTGCCCACGACGACCGCCGTGGGCGGATCGGGCTGCGTCCCGACGACGCGGTCCCACACCTCGGCGATGCTGTCCGCTCCCATGTGCCGAACGGCCCCCTCTCCTGTCGCCCGTCCCCTGTCGTCCGTCCCCGCGCCTCCCCGGTCCCGCCGCGGCGGTGTCCCGCAGTCTGTCACGGCCGGCTCGCCGTCCCGGAGGCCCGGTGCGGTCCCGCGTCCGGCCCCGTCCGGTCCGGGACGGGACCGGACGGGGCGCCCACCGTGCCGTCCGTCGGCGGGACGTGGCAGGGTGGCAGACATGTGCGGACGGTTTGCGGCGAGCCGCGGAGCAGAGGAACTGGTCGGGCTGTTCGGCGTGGAGCGGTGGGATCCGGCCGAGACCCTGGCCCCCGACTGGAACGTGGCCCCGACCAAACGGGTGTACGCGGTCCTCGACCGGCCCCTGAAGGACGGCGACGACCCGCGGCCGGTGCGGCAGCTCAGGGTGCTGCGCTGGGGACTGGTGCCCTCCTGGGCGAAGTCCCCGGACACGGCCGCCAAGATGTTCAACGCGCGGGCCGAGACGGTGCACGAGAAGCCCTCCTACCGCCGCGCGTTCACCGCGCGGCGGTGCCTGCTGCCCGCCGACGGCTACTACGAGTGGGTCACCGGCCGGGACGAGCGGCAGGAGGAGGAGAAGGGCAAGCGGAAGCGGCCGCGCAAGCAGCCGTACTTCGTGACGCCGGCCGACGGCTCGGTGATGGCGCTGGCCGGGCTCTACGAGTTCTGGCGGGACAGGACGCTGCCCGACGACCACCCCGACGCGTGGTGGGTGACCTGCTCGGTGATCACCACCGAGGCGGAGACCGAGCCGTTCGCGGGCGCCGACGCGAAGGCCGGCGACGAGGGCCCGCGGTCGCTCGCCGAGATCCACCCGCGGATGCCGCTCGTGCTCACCCCCGACCGCTGGGACGCGTGGCTGGACCCCGCCCGCACCGACGCCGACGAGGTGCGCGAACTGCTGGTTCCGCCGCCCGCCGGCGCCCTGCGGGCCTACCCGGTCGGCAGCGGGGTCAGCAACGTGCGCAACAACGGCCCCGAGCTGCTGACCGAGCTCGACGGCCCCGAGACCGGGACGCTGTTCTGAGACCGTGATCGACGACGACGGCACGGCCCCGACGGCGTCGGCGGCCGAGACGGTGGACACCCCGGCCGGGCCGGCGCGCGTCCTGTGGCACCGCGCGGAGCGCCCGCGCCTGGTCCTGGCGCTCGGCCACGGTGCCGGAGGCGGCGTCGAGGCACGCGATCTGCGGGCCCTGGCCGGGGCGCTGCCCGGGCACGGGATCTCCGTCGCCCTGGTGGAGCAGCCCTGGCGGGTGGCGGGGAAGAAGGTGGCGCCCGCTCCCGGCACCCTCGACGCGGGATGGCGGGCGGTGTGGCCCGTCCTCGCCCGGGAGGGGCCGCCGGTCGTCTCCGGCGGGCGCAGCGCCGGGGCGCGCGTGGCCTGCCGGACCGCGGGCGAACTCGGGGCGCACGCCGTGCTCGCCCTGGCCTTCCCCCTCCACCCCCCGGGCAGGCCGGAGCGGTCCCGGGCCGACGAGCTGCTCGGGGCCGGGGTGCGGACCCTGGTCGTCCAGGGCGGACGGGACCCCTTCGGACGGCCCGACGAGTTCCCCGAGGGCACGGAGGTCGTCGAGGTGCCCGGGGGCGACCACGGCTTCGCCGTGCCGAAGAGGGGAGCGGGACCGGGCGCCCAGGAGGCCGCGCTCGCCGTGATCACCGGTTCCGTGCGGAAGTGGCTGGAGCGGGAATGACTTCCGGAGCGGGTGCGTTGGTGTCTGAGCAGGACACGTACAGGCCACGCACGCGCGAGGAGAGGGAGTCCACCCACCATGGGTTCGATCGCATGCCCGTCCCGTCCCGTGGGTACACCGACGACCGCGGCGGAGACGGACTGGGCGACGGTGAAGCTCGCGGGACTCGTCGGGGAGGACCCCTTCGGAGCGGCGCGGGAGATGGAACGTCGTCTATTCTCCGATTCGAGTGGGTCCGCCGTTGGGTCCGCAGCAGCCGCATCGGAGGAGGTGGGTCCGGTCACCGGGACCGACGACGCCGCGCACCAGGAGCCCGTGGAGACCGAGGCGGAACGGAACGCGCGCTTCGAACGGGACGCCCTGGCCTTCCTGGACCAGATGTACTCCGCGGCGCTGCGCATGACGCGCAACCCCGCCGACGCGGAGGATCTGGTGCAGGAGACCTACGCCAAGGCATACGCGTCCTTCCACCAGTTCCGCGAGGGCACCAACCTCAAGGCGTGGCTGTACCGCATTCTGACCAACACCTTCATCAACTCGTACCGCAAGAAGCAGCGTGAGCCCCAGCGCAGCGCCGCCGAGGAGATCGAGGACTGGCAGCTCGCCCGTGCCGAGTCCCACATGTCGACCGGACTGCGCTCGGCCGAGGCCCAGGCGCTGGACCACCTGCCGGACTCGGACGTGAAGGAGGCCCTCCAGGCCATCCCGGAGGAGTTCCGGATAGCGGTCTACCTCGCGGACGTCGAGGGGTTTGCGTACAAGGAGATCGCGGACATCATGGGGACACCCATCGGCACGGTGATGTCCCGTCTGCACCGCGGTCGCCGTCAGCTGCGCGACTTGCTGGAGGGCTACGCCCGCGAGCGCGGACTGGTCCCGGCGGGCGCGAACGGCGCCGCCGCGCCCGACGAGTCGCACGACCGGAAAGGCTCGGGCTCATGAGTTGCGGAGAGCCGCACGAGACGGACTGCTCTGAGGTCCTGGACCATCTCTACGAATACCTGGACCGCGAGATGCCCGACGGGGACCGCTCGAAGTTCGAGCAGCACTTCGAGGAGTGCTCCCCGTGCCTGGAGAAGTACGGTCTGGAGCAGGCCGTGAAGAAGCTGGTGAAACGGTGCTGCGGCCACGACGACGTACCGACCGACCTCCGCTCCAAGGTGATGGGCCGCATCGAGCTGATCCGCGCCGGCCAGGCCGTGCCGGAGCAGCCCGTGGTGGACCCCGCCGCGAGCCCGGCGGCCTCTCCCGTCCAGGCACAGGGCGACACCGGCAAAAGCCTCTCCTGACGCCCCTTTCCCGGCGCCCCGACGTCCCGACCCCCTGACGCCGCCGCGCCCGACCCGGCGTCCCCGCCCGTCCCGCATCACCCGAACGTATTAATCCGCTCGGCTCCCACCGGCCACGACGCGGGGAGCGCCCGTCACGCCCGGACAGCGGCGCGTTCCACTGTGTGACGCTCGTCGCCGCCACCGTCCGCCGCCCTGTCGCCCGTGCCCGGCGCGCTCGTCGGGCGCGGACGGCGACCCCCGTGGCCGTGCGCCGCCTACGGGGCCGTGCCGGCGGCCCTGGAGTGCGGCGTCCTGATCGCCGCCGAACGCCGCCGGCCACGGACCGTCCGGCGCGGCCGGACGGTCCGCACCTGTCTCCCCACCTGGTGCACGACGCCGCGCCGACCGCCGTGCTCGCCCGCGCCACCGAGTTCGCCGGGTACACCCCGCCCGGGCACGCCCACCGGGTGACGGCGCTCAGCCGGGCGTGCGGACGCGAGACGGGCTGCCGGAGCCCGACCTCACCCTGCTGGAGTACGCCGCCCTCCTCCACGACATCGGCCGGCTCTCCCCGCGGGAGCCGATCGAGGGCGGTGCCACCGAACCGCTGGAACCCGCCGAGCGGCGCGGGATCGCCCGGCTGGGCGCGGCGGTCGTGCGCCGGACGGAGGTGCCCGAGGAGGTCGCCGCGGCCGTGGAGCGGCAGGCCGGCCCCTACCGTGAGCAGCCGGTCACCGCCCGGATCGTCCGCACCGCCAACGCCTGCGAGGAGCCGACGGCCCCGGGCACGCCCAGACGGCGGAACCGGCCCCGGCGGCGCCGGAGCGGCTGCGGGGCGCCGGCGCGCGACCACGACCCGCGGGTGGTCGAGGCGCTCTCCCGCGTCCTCGCGCGGAGGGCCGCTTCCCGCTCCGAATCGGCCCAAAGCCCCATGACCGATGGGTAATGAGCGCGCACCGGGGTGGGCATGGTTGGATGCGAACCGGGAACCGCGGCAGGGAGAAGATCGCGGTGGACACACCGCGGCGGGGACCGCGACGGAACGGCCGCAGGAGCGGTCGGGAGCAGCAGGCGGGAGTCAGGCGGGAACATCGTGAGGATCTTCGGAAAGGCACGGCACCGGCCCTCCGCCGACTGGCGGCTGGCCACCGACCGCGCGTTCACGCTCATCGACGACGGGCGCTACGAGGACGCCGGCGAGCTGCTGACCCGTGCCGCCGATCTGGAGCCGTGGCTGTCGGAGTCCTGGTTCAACCTCGCCCTGCTGCACAAGTTCCGGCACGACTGGGAACAGGCGCGCACGGCGGGGCTCCGCGCGGTCGCCCTCCTGGACCGGGCCACCGGGGCGCCGGACTGGTGGAACGTGGGCATCGCCGCCACGGCCCTGCAGGACTGGCCGCTGGCCCGGCGCGCCTGGCAGGCGTACGGGCTGCGGGTGCCGGACACGGCCGCGCCCGGCACCGCCCCCGACGACGACGGCCGTACGGGCCCGCCGACCGGCATGGAGCTGGGCAGCGCCGCCGTGCGCCTGTCGCCCGAGGGCGAGGCCGAGGTGGTGTGGGGGCGGCGACTGGACCCGGCCCGCATCGAGGTGCAGAACATCCCCCTGCCCTCCTCCGGGCGCCGCTGGGGCGAGGTGGTGCTGCACGACGGCGTGCCGCACGGCGAGCGGACCACGGCCTCGGGGCACACCTATCCGGTCTTCGACGAGATAGAACTGTGGGCGCCCTCCCCGGTGCCGACCTGGGTGGTGCTGCTGGAGGCGGCGACCGAGGCCGACCGGGACGCGCTGGAGCGACTGGCGGCGGAGGCGGGCTACGCGGCCGAGGACTGGTCGTCCTCGGTGCGGCTGCTGTGCCGTTCCTGTTCGGAGAGCCGGATGCCCAGCGACGAGGTCGAGGGAGCGCCCCGGCACGATCCGCACGACCACAGCGTGCCCGGGCATCCGGGGCCGCTGGGGCACATGACCTCCGGGGAGCTGTGGGTGCCCGAGCGCGAGTGCGGTCTGGCGGCTCCGGCGGGGCTGGTGCGCGGACTGCTGGACGGCTGGGTCGCCGACAGCCCGGACACCCGCGAGTGGCGCGATCTGGAAGAGGTCTGCTGAGACCGACGGGGCGCGGGGTGCCCGGGTGCCCGTACTCTGTACGGGTTGTGGTGAAGCACCCAGGAAGGCATACGGCGAAGATGGCGGAGCACGAGACCGGTCAGCGGGTGGACGACGAGGGATTCATCGTCGACACGGAGGACTGCGAGGAGCGCGAGCGGGCCCACCGCGAGCGTGGCACGGCCCGTCCGATCACCGTCGTCGGCAACCCGGTGCTGCACCGGGAGTGCAAGGACGTCACCGAGTTCGACGACGAGCTGGCGAAGCTGATCGACGACATGTTCGCCAGCCAGCGCGCGGCGGAGGGCGTCGGTCTGGCGGCCAACCAGATCGGTGTCGATCTGAAGGTCTTCGTCTACGACTGCCAGGACGACGAGGGGGTGCGGCACGTCGGCGTCGTCTGCAACCCGGTGCTGGAGGAACTGCCCGCCGAGCGGCGGGTGTTGGACGACTCCAACGAGGGCTGCCTGTCGGTTCCGGGGGCGTACGCCCCGCTCGCGCGCCCCGACTACGCCGTCGTGCGCGGGCAGGACGCCCAGGGCAAGCCGATCAAGGTGCGGGGCACCGGCTACTTCGCCCGCTGCCTCCAGCACGAGACGGACCACCTCTACGGCCGGCTGTACATCGACCGGCTTTCCAAGCGCGAGCGCAAGGACGTCCTGAGGCAGATGGCCGAGGGCACGCCGCGCTACGAGACGGTGCCCAACGACTGAGCCGGGCGCCCGGCCGTCCGGACTCCGGAGCGGCCGGTGGAAACGCCGACGGGCGGGCCTTTCAGTGGCCCGCCCATTGGCATTTCCGGAAGGTGTTGACGCGAGTAGACCGCCTCCGCCACTCTCTCACGCGACCCCCCGCTTTCCCTTACGGAGGCACCATGCTCAGAGGCACCATCCGTCTTGTCCTCAGTATTGTCATGGTCGCGGCAGCAGCATTGGTCGGCACGGTCACCACCGCCGGCACCGCCCACGCCGACGAGTGCTACACCTGGAACCGCACCCTCTCCCAGGGCATGTCCGGCTCGGACGTCACCGAACTCCAGATCCGCGTCTCCGGCTACCCCGGCTACGGCAGCGTGCTCGCCCTCGACGGCAGCTACGGGCCCGCCACCGCCGCCGCCGTCAAGCGTTTCCAGGCCGCCTACGGCCTGACCGCCGACGGCGTCGCCGGCCCGCAGACCTTCAGCAAGATCTACGCCCTCCAGGACGCGGACTGCACCCCGGCCCACTTCTCCTACAGCGAGCTCAACCAGTGCAACACCACCTGGAGCGGCGGGGCGGTGAGCGCGGCGACGGCCAAGCGCAACGCCCTGATCTCCATGTGGAAGCTGGAGGCCATGCGGCACGCCCTGGGCGACGCGCCGATCCGCGTGACCAGCGGTTTCCGCTCCTATGCCTGCAACGAGGCGGTGGGCGGGGCCTCCAACAGCCGCCACCTCTACGGTGACGGCGTCGACCTGGGCGCCGGCTCGCACACCCTGTGCAAGCTGGCACAGCAGGCCCGCAACCACGGCTTCAACGGCATCCTCGGCCCGGGCTACCCCGGCCACAACGACCACACCCACGTCGACCACCGCTCCAGCCGCTACTGGTCGGCCCCGACCTGCGGCATCTGAGCCCCGTGGCCCCTCACCACCCCCACACCCCTTCCGCCATGGAAAGGCCCTCCATGAAGCCCCCCATGAAGACGTCCCTGTGGCGCGCGGCGATCGGCGTGCCGGCGCTCTCCCTGGCGCTGCTCGCGATGCCGGGAACGGCCCAGGCCACGACGGCGGCTCCGGCGGCCACCCGGGCCGGGACCTCCGTCCAGGCCCCCGCCGCGGCCCTGGTGACCAAGCTGACGCACTCCCAGGCGACCAGCCGCTTCCGGGCGGCGGGCATCACCTGGTCCTCCAGCGGAGGCTGCTCCGACCGCAACAACCCCACCTGCACCTCGTTCGAGCAGATCAACCTGGCGACGGTGCAGGGGGCGGAGACCCTCAAGAGCGCCAGCGGCTGCGCGCTCAACATCACGGGCGGCACGGAGACCGGCCACGCCAGCGGCACCTACAGCCACTGGAACGGCTACAAGCTCGACTACAGCCTCTCCACCTGCCTCAACAACTACATCACCAGCCGCTTCACCTACATCGGCGGCAGCAAGTACCAGTCGGGCTCGGGGAACATCTACTTCCGCGAGAGCAACCACTGGGACGTGACCTACTACAACTGCGGCGGCTGCTGACCCGGCCGTCTCCTCGGCGGGCGCGTCCCCGGGCTCCATGTGGGGCTCGGGGGCGCGCCCGCCCGTTTCGCGCCTCGGCCGCGTACGTCAACCGCGCACGTCAACCGCGCATGGCGCGGGTCGTGCGGGCGGCCCGCCGGTACAGCATCAGGCTCCGCAGCCCCAAGAGGGCGAGCACGATCCCGGCGGCCAGGTCGGAGAGCCGGAGGACGTCCGCGTGGGCCTCCCCGCGGTCCAGGACGAAGGTGGCGGCCGCCAACCAGACGCCCGCCGGCACGATCACGACGGACGCCCAGGGGCGCCCCAGCGGCCGGAACCAGCGCAGCAGGGCGGCGAGGAGGACCACGGCGCCCACCAGCCACGCGTTCCACCGCGCGGCGGCGGCGTCGGCGAAGGAGGGCCCGGAGGAGGACTCTCCCAGCACCCGGGCGGAGACCGGAACCCACACGGCCACCAGGGCGGTCAGCGCGGTGACGAACCGGTCGCGGCGGAACAGCCTCCGGACGCGGGCGCCGGTACGGGTGAGGGGCTCGCCGTGGGACTGCGGGGTGCCGGCCATCCGTCCTCCCTCCGGTTCCGCGTCCCGGGGGACGCGCTCGGACCTGGACGGGGCACGGGTTCCCCGACGGCGCGGACCGACGCGCGGCGGTGCGGAAAACCCGCGGGAACGTGCGGGAACCCGCGGGAACGCGCGGGGAACGCGCCCCGCGGACGGCCACAGGATCAGACCAGTGCCGGGACGGAGGGCGACAGGGCGGAGAGCCCGGGACCGGATGCCGGTCCCGCCCGGGCCCGCGCGCCGCGCGGCACGGCGAGGTACGGATCGCCCTCCTCGACGGCGATGTCCACGGTCGCCGTCACGCGGCGCCCCGCCGCCGCGAGCCCATCGGNNNNGCGCCGGGATGGAAGAGGGGGAGGACGGGCTCAGTGCCGGGCGTCCACCGTGGGCGGGGGCAGCTCCTGCTGGACGCCGGGGTCCCCCACGTCCGCCGTGTAGTCCCCCTGGACGGTCTGGTCGATGCCCTCGGGGGCCTTCACCGCCCGCAGGACGACGGTCATCACCACCGTCACCAGCACGTTCAGCACGAAGGCGGTCAGACCGATGTAACCGATCTCGCCGATGAGCGGGATGGTGTCCGAGCTGCTGGCGAAGTGCTTCTGGGTGGGGCTGGAGGTGTTGTACGCCGTCACCGTGCCGTAGACCATGCCGACGGCCCAACCGGCGAGCAGCGCCCAGCGGTGGAACCAGCGGGTGAACAGGCCGCCCACGATCGCCGGGAAGGTCTGCAGGATCCAGATGCCGCCCAGGAGCTGGAAGTTGATCGCCACGGTCTTGTCCATGCCCAGGACGAAGACCAGCGCGCCGACCTTCACCAGCAGCGAGGTGATCTTGGAGACCCGGGTCTCCTCCGCCGGGGTGGCGTCCGGCTTGAGGAAGTCCTTGTAGATGTTCCTGGTGAACAGGTTGGCCGCCGCGATCGACATGATGGCCGCCGGGACCAGGGCGCCGATGCCGATGGCCGCGAAGGCCACCCCGGCGAACCAGTCGGGGAACATGTTCTCGAAGAGCTGGGGGATGGCGAGCTGGCCGTTCTCCACCTTCACCCCGGCCGCGATCGCCATGAAGCCGAGCAGCCCCAGCAGACCGAGCATCAGGGAGTACAGCGGCAGGATGGTGGTGTTGCGGCGGATGACCTCGCGGCTGCTGCTGGAGAGCGTCGCCGTGATCGAGTGCGGGTACATGAACAGCGCCAGCGCCGAGCCCAGCGCCAGGGTGGCGTAACCCCATTGAGCGCCCTCGCCCGGGACGATCGCGCCGTTCCCGGCCTCGGTGAACTTCGTCTCGGCACTGGCGAAGATCTCGTCGAAGCCGCCGAGCTTGATCGGGATGTAGATGATCGCGACCGCGATGACCAGGTAGATCAGGGTGTCCTTGACGAACGCGATCAGCGCGGGGGCGCGCAGGCCGGACGAGTAGGTGTACGCGGCCAGCACACCGAAGGCGATCAGGATCGGCAGGTCCTTGATGAACCAGTGCGTCGCCTCGCCTCCGCCGACGCCCATCACGTCCAGCACCGCCTGGATGCCGACGAGTTGGAGCGCGATGTAGGGCATCGTGGCGAGGATGCCGGTCACGGCGACGGCCAGCGACAGGCCCTTCGAGCCGAACCGCCCGCGCACGAAGTCCGAGGGCGTCACATAGCCGTGGCGGTGCGAGACCGACCACAGGCGGGGCAGGAAGGTGAAGATCAGCGGGTAGATGAGGATGGTGTACGGCACCGCGAAGAAGCCCGCCGCCCCCGCCGCGTAGATCGCCGCGGGGACCGCGACGAAGGTGTAGGCGGTGTAGAGGTCGCCGCCGAGCAGGAACCAGGTGACCCAGGTGCCGAAGCTCCGTCCGCCCAGACCCCACTCGTCGAGGTTCTCGGCGTCGGCCGCCCGGCGCCAGCGGGCCGCCATGAAGCCCATCACCGTCACCAGGGCGAAGAAGAAGACGAAGACGATCAGCGCGACGATGTTGACGCCGTCCTTCACCGTTCCTCACCCCCCGCCGGCTGTCCCGCCGCGGCGCGGCGTGCGGCCTGTTCGCGGCGCACCAGCACGTAGGCGATGGCCGTCAGCCCGGCGGAGACGGGCACCCAGAGCATCTGGTACCAGTAGAAGAAGGGCAGTCCGGCGAGCGTCGGTTCGACCTCGGCGTACGAGCCGACCCACAGCATCGCGACGAAGGGCGCGAACAGGCAGAGGGCGACCACCACGCGGGTGGGTGTGACGACCGGATGGGTCGTCGGGGTTTCCGGGGGTGCGGACATGGCTGCGGCTCCGTCCTGAAGCGATCACCGTTGTGCGACGACGAAATCTAGGTCAGCCGTCCGGCCCACGTCACTAGTCGTTCACACATGGATCCGGTGTTTCTTCGCGCCGGGGCCTTCTCTCCGGAGACTCCCCGAACCCTCCCCGGTTTCCGCGCACTTCCTCCGCGCGCTCTTCCGCCCGGCGGCTCCGCCGGACGGGAGCCGGTCACCGCCCGCGACCGGGGCGCTGGAGACGGGCGACGAACTTGTAGCGGTCGCCGCGGTAGACCGAGCGCACCCACTCCACCGGCTCGCCGCTCGTGTCGCGCGAGTGCCGGGAGAGCATCAGCATCGGCAGGCCGACGTCCGTGCCGAGCAGGCCCGCCTCGCGCGGGGTGGCCAGGGAGGTCTCGATGGTCTCCTCGGCCTCGGCGAGGTGGACGTCGTACACCTCGGCCAGGGCCGTGTAGAGGGAGGTGTACTTCACCAGGCTGCGACGCAGCGCGGGGAAGCGCTTCTGCGACAGGTGCGTGGTCTCGATGGCCATCGGCTCGCCGCTGGCCAGCCGCAGCCGCTCGATGCGCAGGACGCGGCCTCCGGTGGGGATGTCCAGCAGCTCGGCGAGCCGGTCGTCGGCGGTGACGTAGCCGATGTCCAGCAGCTGGGAGGTGGGCTCCAGGCCCTGGGCGCGCATGTCCTCGGTGTACGAGGTGAGCTGGAGGGCCTGGGAGACCTTGGGCTTGGCCACGAAGGTGCCCTTGCCCTGGATGCGTTCCAGCCGGCCCTCGACGACCAGTTCCTGGAGTGCCTGGCGCACGGTCGTGCGCGAGGTGTCGAACTCGCTGGCGAGCGTGCGCTCCGGGGGGACCGGTGTGCCGGGGGGCATCGTCTCGGTCATCTCCAGCAGGTGGCGCTTGAGGCGGTAGTACTTGGGCACGCGCGCGGTGCGCCCGGCCGTGCCGTTGCCGGCCGCGGCGTCCCCCGCGGACCGTGCTCCCGCGCCCCCGTCGGTCTCCATCGCATGCCTTCCCGACTCGTGTCGTGCAGTCACCGGCTTCCTCCGTACATAGCGGCTCACATCGTGGCACGGCCCTTGCCTCCGGTGGCGTCCCGGCTCAGATGTCGGTCCGGTAACGGATGCGGCCGCGAGCTTTATACACCGTTGACAGCGAAAAAGGTCTAGGCCAAGCTGCGGGCACTGGTCTACACCATTACGACCCGACCACACGGGCAGTACTCGTCGAATGCCGCCTCGATCACCGGTGCCCGCACGGCACGGCGCAGCCGGCGCGGAACATCCGGCGGGAGCGGAGATCTCGGGCGGAGGTCTCGGGCGGTGGGCGGGGGGATTCCTGGCATCCCGGAGGAGGGGACGTGAAGCGCAAGGGCATGGCGGCGATCGGCGTCGCGGCGATGATGGCCGGTCTCGTGGCCTGTGGGTCCGGAGACGGCGGGACGGCCGACGGCGACAAGAAGTTGACCGTCTGGGTCATGGACGGGTCGGCTCCCAAGGAGTGGGTCGAGGAACTCAACAAGGAGTTCGAGGCCGCGCACGAGGGCGTCACGGTCGAGATCGAGGAACAGCAGTGGAACGGGATCCAGGAGAGGATCACCACCGCGCTCTCCGAGGACGCCCCGCCGGACGTCATCGAGCTGGGCAACACCCAGACCGCCGGCTACGCGGTCACCGGCGGCCTCGCCGACCTGACCGACATCAAGGCCGACCTCAACTACGACAACTGGAACAAGGGCATGCTCCCGTCCGCCGAGCTCGACGGGAAGCTCTACGCCGCCCCCTGGTACGCGGCCAACCGCGTGGTGATCTACGACAAGAAGATCTACGAGAAGGTCGGGGTCGAGCCGCCGACCAACCGCCAGGAGTGGATCGAGGGCCTGGAGAAGATCCGCAAGTCCGACAAGGACGTCCAGCCGATCTACCTGCCCGGCCAGAGCTGGTACGTCTTCGCCGGGTTCCTGTGGGACGAGGGCGGCGACTTCGCGGTCGAGGACGGCGACCAGTGGAAGGGCGCGCTCGCCACGCCGGAGGCCGAGAAGGCGATCTCCTTCTACAAGAAGCTCCAGTCCTTCTCCAAGGCCCCCAAGGACACGGACGAGGCGACGCCGCAGCAGTCCACCGACGTGGTGCCCAAGGGCGACGTCGCCTCCTGGATCGGTCTGGGCTGGGAGGCCGCCGGCGCCGTCGAGGCCATCGAGAAGGCCGGCGGCGAGGCCGACTTCGGCTACTTCCCGATCCCGGGCAAGACCTCCGAGAAGCCGGGCAGCGTCTTCTTCGGCGGCTCGAACCTCGCCGTCGCCGAGCGCTCCACCGACAAGGAGCTGGCCCAGGAGTGGCTGAAGGCGGCCACCTCGGAGAAGTGGATGAAGAAGTACGCCGAGGCCACCGCGGGCGGCCTGCTGCCCAACACCGAGGCCGCGCAGGTGCGGCCCGAGTCCGGCTCCTTCGCCGAGGCCATGGTCAAGGCGTCGGGAGTCGGCAACATCACCCCCGTCACCCCCGGCTGGGCCAACGTCGAGACCGAGCCCAACCCGATCAAGGAGTACATGACCAAGGTGCTCAAGGGGACGGACCCGACCAAGGCCGGCGAGGAAGCCGACAAGGTGATCAGCGAGCGGATCAACAAGAGCTGACGCCGCCCGGGGGCACCACGCGGTCCGACCGACGGGGTGCCCCCGCCCCTCAGGCAGGAAGTCGATCCGGTGGGGCCGCATGCCCGTGACCGCGAGGAAGTTGGACATGACCGTGCACGTCAGGGGAGTGGCCCCCGCGGCCGGAAAGCCGGCGGAGGACGCCACCCGGGACACAGGAGAAGCCGACGGCGTCCTGCCGCCCGGCGACCCGGCGCCGAAGAGCGCCGGACGGGAGGAGCGCGGCGGACGGCCGCGGTCGTCGGGATGGCTGCCGTACGCGCTGATCGCCCCGGCGGCCGTCTCCCTGCTGGTGCTCCTGGGCTACCCGCTGGTCCGGAACCTGGTGCTCTCCTTCCAGCGGCTCGGCCGCATCGAGATGATCTCCCGGGCCACCGTGTGGACGGGGTTCGACAACTACGCGGAGCTGCTGGGGGACGACGCGTTCTGGACCGTCGTCCTCCGGACCTTCGTCTTCATGGCGGTCAACGTGGTGTTGATCATGGGGTTCGGCACGCTGGTCGGGCTGCTGCTCAACGCCCTCGGCAAGAAGATGCGGCTCGTGCTCTCCCTGGCCCTGGTCATGGCCTGGGCCATGCCCGTCGTCGCGTCCGCCACCGTCTTCCGCTGGCTGTTCGACACCCAGTTCGGCGTCGTGAACTGGGCGATGCGCACCCTCGGCTTCTCCGGCTACGAGCAGCACAACTGGTTCGAGACCGGGTTCTCGACGCTGGCCATCGTCACCCTGATGATCGTCTGGGCGTCGGTGCCGTTCGTCGCCCTCAACCTGTACGCGGGCCTGACCACCATCAGCGGCGAGCTGTACGAGGCCGCCCGGGTGGACGGGGCCTCCCATGGGAGGATCTTCCGCTCGGTTGTCTTCCCGATGCTGAAGCCCTTCTTCCTGATCACCACCTTCCTGGAGATCATCTGGGTGTTCAAGGCGTTCGCCCAGATCGTCGCCCTCAACAACGGCGGACCCGACCGGGGCTCCGAGACCCTGCCGGTCTTCGCCTACATCGAGGGCATGGCCCAGATGAACTTCGGCATCGCCGCGGCCGCCTCCGTGCTGACCATCCTGATCCTGCTGGTCGCCATGTCCTTCTACTTCCGCCTGATCCTCAAGCAGGAGGAGGAGCAGTGAGCAACACCACCCTGGCCGGCCCGGTCGGTGCGCCTCCGGCGGACTCCCGGCAGCGGCCCCCGTCCGACGGAGGGGCCAAGCGCGCCCGGCGGAGGAAGGGCCTGCGCGGCGGCTCGCTGAACGCCGTGGCGCTCGTGCTGGCGGCCTTCTTCGTCTTCCCCGTCTACTGGATGCTGTCGACGTCCTTCAAACCGGCGTCCGAGGTCCTCACCGAGACCCCCAGCTTCCTGTTCACCCCCACCGTCGAGCACTACGGCACCGCCACCGGCGTGGACATGTTCTGGACGTACGTCCGCAACAGCCTCATCGTCACCCTCGGCGCGGTGCTGCTCGCCCTGCTCGTCGCGCTCGCCGCCGGCTTCGCGATCGTGCGCATGAGGTTCAGGGGCCGCAAGGGCCTGGTGCTCGCGGTGATGATGGCCCAACTGGCCCCCTGGGAGGTCATGGTCATCGTGATGTACCTGATCGCGCGGGACGCCCAGGCGCTCAACAGCATCGGCTTCCTGACGCTCGTCTACTTCGTGATGGTCCTTCCCTTCACCATCTGGACGCTGCGGGGATTCATCGCCGCGGTTCCCCAGGAGCTGGAGGAGGCCGCGATGATCGACGGGTGCAGCCGCGCCCAGAGCTTCTTCCGGGTCGTCTTCCCGCTGCTCGCCCCCGGGCTGATGTCCACGTCGCTCTTCGGGTTCATCACCGCCTGGAACGAGTTCGCCATGGTGCTGGTCCTCAACAAGGAGTCCGAGGCGTACACCCTCCCCCTGTGGCTGACCCAGTTCCAGTCCGCCTTCGGCAACGACTGGGGCGCCACGATGGCCGCCTCGTCCCTGTTCGCCGTCCCCGTGCTGTTTCTGTTCCTCGTTCTCCAACGACGCGCCGTCGGCGGCCTGACCTCCGGCGCAGTGAAGGGATAGCGCACAGCCCATGACGACTCTCACCGGCGCCACCGACACGCTGACCCGCAACGCCCTCGCCGTCCTGCAACCGGGCTTCATCGGCACCACCGCGCCCGACTGGCTGCTGCGCCGGCTGGGCGAAGGACTCGTCTCCGTGGGCCTGTTCGGCCGCAACATCACGTCTCCCGCGCAGCTGGCTGCGCTCACCGCCCAGCTGCGCGGGGCCCACCCCGAGGTACTGGTGGCCGTCGACGAGGAGGGCGGCGACGTCACCCGGCTGGAGGCCCGGGCGGGGTCGTCCTTCCCCGGGAACCTCGCCCTCGGCGCGGTCGACGACACCGACCTGACCCGCGCCGTCGCCCGCGAGCTGGGGCGCCGACTGGCCGAGTGCGGGGTCAACCTCGACTGGGCGCCCTCGGCCGACGTCAACTCCAACCCCGACAACCCCGTCATCGGCGTCCGCTCCTTCGGCGACGCGCCGGACCTGGTGGCCCGGCACACCGCCGCCTGGGTCGAGGGGCTGCAGTCCGCCGGGGTCGCCGCGTGCACCAAGCACTTCCCCGGCCACGGGGACACGGCGGTCGACTCCCACCACGCCCTTCCCCGCATCGACGTCGACCTCGCCACGCTCGCCGAGCGCGAACTCGTCCCGTTCCGGGCGGCGATCGCCGCGGGCAGCAAGTGCGTGATGAGCGCTCACATCCTGCTGCCCGCTCTCGACCCGGCGTTCCCGGGCACGCTCAGCCCGGCCGTCCTGACCGGCCTGCTGCGCGCGCCCGAGAGCGAGGGTGGACTCGGCTTCCAGGGGCTGATCGTCACCGACGGCATGGAGATGCGGGCCGTCGCGGCGACCTACGGCATCGAACGCGGCAGCGTGTTGGCCATCGCCGCGGGCGCCGACGCCATCTGCGTCGGCGGGGGACTGGCCGACGAGGACACCGTGCTGCGCCTGCGTGACGCGCTGGTGAAGGCCGTGGTGGACGGAGAACTGCCCGAGGAGCGGCTCGCCGACGCCGCGGACCGGGTCCGCGCTCTCGCCCGCTGGACCGCGGAGGCGTCCGCCCGCGGCGCGGGGGCCGTCCCGCCCGCCCCCGAGATCGGGCTGGCCGCCGCCCGTCGCGCCCTGAGGATCACCGGAGCGGAGGGCTACACGCCCCCGGACGAGTCGCCGTACGTCGCCGCCTTCGCCCCCGTCGCCAACATCGCCGTCGGTGACGAGACCCCCTGGGGGCTCGCCGCCGAACTGGAGGGGTTCTACCCCGACACCGCGACCGGCTCCTGGAGCCGTGAACAGGCCGAGGCGGCGGGAACGGCCGCGCTGGTCGAGCGGGTGCTCGGCGAGGCCGCGGACCGTAGGATCGTCGCGGTGGTGCGCGACGTCCACCGGCATCCCTGGATGGCCGACGCTCTGCACGCCCTGCTCGTCGCCCGGCCGGACACGGTCGTGGTCGAGATGGGCCTGCCCCAGGCACCGCCGTCCGGAGCACTCCACATCGCGACCCACGGCGCCGCCCGCGTCTGCGGACGGGCCGCCGCGGAGGTCATCGCCGGCCGGGCGACCGACGGCTGAACCTTCGTGGACCGTAGGCACCACAGACAACGGGAGGCCCCCAGCATGTCCGCCACCACTGCACCGCACGGCGAGCGGCCGGGCCGGATCATGGCCGGCGAGATGGCCGAACAGCCCGCCGTACTGCGGCGGATCCTCGGCGAGGGCGCGCCGAGGATCCGCGAGGTCGCCGAACGCATCGCGGCGCGCGCCCCGCGCTTCGTGCTGCTCACGGCCCGCGGCACCTCCGACAACGCCGCCCTCTACGCGAAGTACCTGTTGGAGATCCTGCTGGGCAAGCCCTGCGGCCTCACCTCCATGTCCACCACCACCGCCTACGAGGCCCGGCAGGACCTCACCGACTGCCTCGTCATCGCCGTCAGCCAGTCCGGCGGCTCGCCGGACCTGGTCGCCTCCACCCGGGCCGCCCGCGAGGCCGGAGCCGTCACCCTGGCGGTGACCAACAACCCCGGCTCGCCGCTGGCCGAGGTCGCCGAGTTCCACATCGACATCCTGGCCGGCCCCGAGAAGGCCCTCCCGGCGACCAAGACCTACACGGCCGAACTGCTGTCGCTGTACCTCCTGGTCGACGGACTGCGCGGCGGCGACGGGGCCGACGCGGCCAAGGCGCTGCCCGACCTGGCCGAGGCGATCCTGGCGCGCCAGGACGAGGTTCGGCGGCTCGCGGCCCGCTACCGCTTCGCCGAACGCATGGTCATCACCTCCCGCGGCTACGGCTATCCGACCGCCAAGGAGGCGGCGCTGAAGCTGATGGAGACCAGCTACATCCCGGCGCTGTCCTACTCCGGCGCCGACCTGCTGCACGGCCCGCTGGCGATGGTCGACAACGTCTCCCCGGTGATCGCCATCGTCACCGACGGCAGGGGAGGCAGGGCGCTGCAACCCGTCCTCGACCGGCTGAAGGACCGCGGCGCCGACCTCGTCGTCATCGGCCCCGAGCGGCAGGTGGCCGACGCCTCCGCCGGCTTCGTCCTGCCGACCGGGGACGTGCCCGAGGAGCTCCAGCCCATCCTGGAGATCCTGCCGTTGCAGATGCTGGCCTACGAGGTGACCATCGCTCGCGGCCAGGACCCGGACGCACCCCGCGCCCTGGCCAAGGTCACCGAGACCCGCTGAACCGCGCGAGGACCCCGGGCCCCGCCCCCGAAACGGGGCCCGGGCGCATCGGGCGGCTACAGCAGCGCGCCGCCCGTCGCGTCCAGCCACTGCCCCGTCACCCAGCGGCTGTCGTCGGAGGCGAGGAAGGCCACCACGTCGGCTATGTCCCGCGGTTCGCCGACCCGGCCCAGGGGGCTCTGCGCCGCGGTCCGCCGCAGCACCTCCTCGTCTCCGCGCAGCCAGTCCGCGTTCATGTCGGTGTCCACCACGCCCGGCGCCACGGCGTTGACCGTGATGCCGCGCGGCCCGAGCTCCTTGGCCAGGGTCAGGGTGAAGACGTCGAGAGCGCCCTTGGTCATCGAGTAGGCGATCAGGCTCGGTTCCGCCGCGCCGTGCGTCAGCCCCGTGGAGATGTTGACGATCCGCCCGCCGTCCCGCAGCCGTTCCAGGGCGAGTCGGGTGACGAAGAACGGCGCCTTGGCGTTGACGGCGAAGACCCGGTCGAAGTCCTCCGGCGTCACCCCGGACAGCGGCTCGCGCCGTCCGGTGATCCCGGCGTTGTTGACCAGGATGTCCAGCCCGTCGGCCTCCCGGTCGAAGGCCTCCCACAGGGCTTCCGCGTCACCCGGCACCCCCAGCTCCGCCCGGATGGCGAAGGCCGAGCCGCCGGCGGCCTCGATGGCGGCCACCGTCTCCTTCGCCGCCGTCTCGTCGCGGCCGTAGTGCACCCCGACGCGGGCGCCGTCCCTGCCCAGCCGCTCGGCCACGGCCCGCCCGATGCCCCTGCTGCCGCCGGTGACCAGGGCCGTCCTGCCCGTGAGCCCGGAGCCCTCCGCGCTCTTCACGCCCTCCACGAGTGCAGGCATGGGGATCCCCCTTCTTTGTTTAGCGGTCGATACAGAAATACCGTAGCACGCTTTCTTGAGCGAGCGCTATAGAATCGGTGGCATGGCGACCAGGCAGCGCGGACGACCCCGCTCCTTCGACCGCGACACGGCTCTGGAGAAGGCCCTGCGCACCTTCTGGGAGCACGGCTACGAGACGACCTCGATCGCCGACCTCACCCGGGCCATGGGCATCGCCGCACCCAGCCTGTACGCGGCCTTCGGCGACAAGAAGACGCTGTTCGAGGAGGTCGTGGAGGTCTACGTCCACCGGTACGGCGGCTTCATCGGGCGCGCCCTCGCCGAGGAGCCCACGGCCCGGGGCGCCGTCGGGCGCGTCCTGCGCGAGGCCGCCGTGGAGTACACCGAGCCGGGGCGCCCGCCCGGCTGTCTGGTGATCAACGCCGCCGTCAACGCCGCGCCCGCCTCCGCCGAGGTGGCCGAGGCCCTGCGGGCGATGCGCGAGGAGAACGTCCGCGCCTTCGCCTCCCGCATACGGGCCGGCGTCGCGGCCGGAGAACTGCCGGAGGACACCGACGTCTCCGCGCTCGCCCGGTTCACCGCGGCCGTGCTCCAGGGCATGTCCCAGCAGGCGCGCGACGGCGCGGGACGCGGGGAGCTGGAGGCGGTGGCCGACGCGGCGATGCGGGCCTGGCCGGGGGCGTAGGGGAAACCCCCGAGAACACCCACGGGCCGCGGCGCCGGGACGGGACCCTCAACCCGTCCGGCACCGCAGCCCGGAGCGATCGGAGACCCGGCGCAGTCAGGGCAGAAAGCGCCCGGCCTCGTTCCACCCTCCTGTGCGGGGAGGGCAGAAGTCCACGGCCATTCTGGACCGGACCAATGGCTCGTGTCCACGCCTTGAACACAACACCGGCCGGGTCGGAACGGCTGTCGTCAATTCTTGCGCACACCCGCGCGTATGGACAGACGTCCGACTCGATCGGTTGCCGGTTAGGCTCACACCGTGCCCTCCATGAACGACCTCGTACGCCAGCACACCGCCCTCGGCGACTCCGACCTGGAGTGGCTGCACCTGCTGGTCTCCGAGTGGCAGCTGCTGTCCGACCTCTCCTTCGCCGATCTGGTGCTGTGGGTTCCCACCCGGGACGGGACGCGTTACGTCTCCGTCGCGCAGATGCGCCCCAACACCGGCCCCACCTCCTACCAGAACGACATGGTCGGCCACTTCGTGCCGCGCGGGCGCCGCCCGTTGCTGGACGTCGCCCTGGACGAGGGACGGATCGTGCGCGAGGGCGACCCGGAGTGGCGCGAGGAGGTGCCGGTGCGGGTCGAGTCCATCCCCGTGCGCCGCGAGGGGCGCGTCCTCGGGGTCGTCGCCCGCAACACGAACCTGCTGACCGTGCGGACGCCGAGCCGCCTGGAACTGACCTACCTGCAGAGCGCCTCCGACCTCGCGCAGATGATCGCCGCAGGATCGTTTCCCTTTCCCGACCAGCAGGTCGACATGGACGCCTCCCCGCGGGTCGGCGACGGACTGATCCGCCTCGACGCCGAGGGCGTCGTCCAGTACGCCAGCCCCAACGCGCTCTCCGCCTACCACCGGCTGGGCCTGGCCGCCGATCTGGTCGGGCTGCACCTGGGGCAGGCCACCGCCGAACTGGCGCCCTCCCGCGGCCCGACGGACGAGTCCCTGGTCAAGCTCGCCAGCGGCTGGGCGCCGCGCGAGACCGAGATCGAGGGCAACGGCTGCGTGGTCCAGCTCCGGGCCATCCCGCTCAAACCGAAGGGCGTGCGGATCGGTTCGCTCATCCTGCTGCGCGACGTCACCGAACTCCGCCGCAGGGAGAGGGAGTTGATCACCAAGGACGCCACCATCCGGGAGATCCACCACCGGGTGAAGAACAACCTCCAGACCGTCGCCGCCCTCCTGCGGCTCCAGGCCCGGCGCATCGGCGCGGACAGCGGCGGCACCGCGCGGGAGGCACTGGAGGAGGCCGTTCGCAGGGTCGGTTCGATCGCCATCGTCCACGAGACCCTCTCGCAGACCCTGGACGAGCGCGTGGAGTTCGACGAGATCGCCGACCGGGTGCTGGCGATGGTCGCCGAGATCTCCCCGGGCCTGGTCACCGGGCGCCGTACGGGCCGCTTCGGCGTGCTGGCCGCGGAGGTGGCCACTCCGCTGTCCATGGTGCTCACCGAGGTGCTGCAGAACGCCCTGGAGCACGGGTTCAGGCCGGGGGAGAAGGGCCTGGTCGAGGTCGCCGCCGTCCGGAGCGCGGGAGCGCGCCGCGAGGAGGGGCGGCTGTTGGTCACCGTGCAGGACGACGGGCGCGGTCTGCCCGAGGGCTTCGACGCCCGCACGGCGGGGAACCTGGGGCTTCAGATCGTACGGACGCTGGTGGAGGGGGAGTTGGGCGGCACCTTCGACATGGTGCCGGCTCCCGGCGGCGGTACCAGGGTGATCCTCGACATCCCCGTGGAGCCGGAGAGGCGTTAGGCGCGCGGCGGACGTTCTCCGCCGCGCGTCGCCCCGCGCGCCGGAGGCGTCCGCCCCGAAGAGCCGGGACGGGCGGAACGGGGGCCGGTGGAGCGGACCCCGTACGACACCGAGCCCCGGACCGTGGCGGGGCCGTACGGTCCGGGGCTCGACGTCGTCGTTGCGGTGCGCACTGCGGGCACTGCGCGCTGCGGTTCGGGGGGCAGCAGGTGGCGGGGTGGGCGTCAGGCAGTGGCCTTGCGCGCCCGGTTGCGGGCGGCGCGGCGCTTCATGGCGCGGCGCTCGTCCTCGCTGAGGCCACCCCAGACACCGGAGTCCTGACCGGTCTCCAGCGCCCACTGCAGGCACTGCTCCATCACGGGGCAGCGGCGGCAGACGGCCTTGGCTTCCTCGATCTGCAGCAGCGCGGGACCGGTGTTGCCGATCGGGAAGAAGAGCTCGGGGTCTTCCTCGCGGCAAACGGCGCTGTGACGCCAGTCCATGGCTGCTCCATCTCCTACGCGTTGCGGTAATTGCTTGTGAATGTGAACGCTTTCACGAATCCCTCCACAAGGGAAGGGGCATCGCCCAGTTTCCCGGGTGTGTCCCTAGGGGGATGAGGAGGAGGATTCGGGGCTCTCAAGGGGGTCGGCGTCGACCGTCCCGATCGCCATGAAGAGCCTCGCAAACCTCGGCGACGGATACAACCCCTTCCCGGAAGTTTTTTTTGATTCCTTGGTGTCGGGTAGGTCACAGCCGTACTTCCAGGGGGTGGATCCTGGCCTAAACGTTCGAGTGAAAGGACTTTCACCACATCCACTTACACAATCACACGCAGTGCACGGCGTACGCCTGTGAACGTCACACTCGTACGCAGTCCCAGGTGGTCACCGTCCACCTGAAACGGCAAGGGAACCTGCGAATGCAAGGTGAAGTCGGTGAGGTCGTGGAGGGAGACCACGTGCCTGCCGCGCGGACCGCGCTCGGGCGAGGAAGCCAGCAGTTGGGTCCCGTAGCGGGTCACCGCGGAGGGCGTGAGCCGGGTCAGACCGAGCACGTCGAGCGCGGTGTCGAAGGAGGCCCGGGGGGCCGCGTACACCGGGCGGTTGCCCAGGTAGGTCCAGGGCGCGGTGTTGCAGACTATCGACAGGGCCAGGCCGTGGACGGGGTCCTCGCCGGGCCGCCGGAGCGTGATCGTCCCCTCGCGGCGGTGCGCGTCCCCCAGGAACTGCCGTATCACCTGGCGCAGATAGAGAGCGTGCGTCGAACGCCTGCCGAGCTCCCGCTTCTGCTCGACCCGGCCGACCACGCCGGCGTCGAAACCGAGCCCCGCGCAGAAGGTGAACCAACGGGCGGGCACCTCCGCGTCCTCCGTGCCCGGCGTACCGGCCGCCAAGCCCAGGCCCACGGTCCGCTCGCTGCCCGAGTGCAGCGCGTCCAGCAGGGCGCCCGTGGCCTCCACCGCGTCGTTGGGCAGGCCGAGCGCACGGGCGAAGACGTTGGTCGAGCCGCCGGGTACGACCGCGAGGCGGGGGAGGACGTCGGGAGCGGGGCCCTCGTACAGCAGTCCGTTGACGACCTCGTTGACCGTGCCGTCCCCGCCGAGCACGATCACCAGCTCGATCTCCCCGCGCTGGACGGCCTGCCGCCCGAGGTCGCGCGCGTGGCCCCGGTACTCGGTGGTGACGACCTCCAGCTTGAGGTCGCTGGCCAGGGCGTGGATGAGCACGTCCCGGGTCCGCGCGCTGGTGGTGGTGGCTGTCGGGTTGACCACGAGGAGTGCGCGCATGGAGTGCAGGGTACCCATCCGCCGTCGAGGCGACCCAACCCCGGGGTGGGCGGCGACCGCCCGGCGAGGGCCCACCGTTACCCTGACGGTGTGAGCACGGACGCATCCTCCGCCGACGCCCCCCGCACCCCCTCTTCCCCCCGCCCGGCCCGGCTCACCGCCGCGGCCGTGCTGGTGGCGGTACAGGGAGTGGTGGTGGCGGGCCTGGGGATCGGCATGTTGGTCATGCTCCTGACCGGGAGCCATGCCGACGACACCGTCCAGGCGCTCACCGGAGCCGTGACCGTGCTGGCGCTGGCCGTCCTGCCGCTGGCCGCCGCGCGCGGGCTGTGGCTGCTGCGCCGGTGGAGCCGCGGACCGGCCGTGATCGTGCAGCTCATGGCCGTCCCGGTGGGCTGGCAGATGGCCCAGAACGGCGGTGTGTGGCTCGCGGGCGGGGTGACCATCGCGCTCACCGCGCTCGCGGTGCTGGTCTGCGTGCTGAGCCCGGCCGCCACCGAGGCCCTGGGCGTCGGCCCGCGCGAGCCACGGGACGCCTGACCGCCGTACCCGGCCGTCGCTCCCCGACGGCTCCCGACCGTTCCCCTACTCCTCGACCAGCAGCCGATCGCGCAGCTGCGCGAGGGTGCGGGCCAGCAGACGCGAGACGTGCATCTGCGAGATCCCGACCTCCTGGGCGATCTGGGACTGGGTCATGTTGCCGAAGAACCGCAGCAGCAGGATCTTCTTCTCGCGCGGCGGCAGCTCCTCCAGCAGCGGCTTGAGGGACTCGCGGTACTCCACGCCCTCCAGGGCGTCGTCCTCGGCACCGAGGGTGTCCGCGACGGCCGGGGACTCGTCGTCCGTGTCCGGGACGTCGAGGGAGAGCGTGCTGTAGGCGTTCGCCGACTCCAGCCCCTCCAGCACCTCCTCCTCGGAGATCGACAGCCGCTCGGCCAGCTCGTGGACGGTCGGGGCGCGCCCGTGCTGCTGGGAGAGCTCCGCGGTCGCCGTCGTCAGGGACAGCCGCAGCTCCTGGAGCCGGCGCGGCACCCGCACCGCCCAGCCCTTGTCGCGGAAGTGCCGCTTGATCTCGCCGACGACCGTCGGGGTGGCGTAGGTGGAGAACTCCACGCCGCGCTCCGGGTCGAAGCGGTCCACCGACTTGATCAGGCCGATCGTGGCGACCTGCGTCAGGTCGTCCAGCGGCTCGCCCCGGTTGCGGAAGCGCCGCGCCAGGTGCTCGACCAGGGGCAGGTGCATCCGTACCAGGGTGTTGCGGAGTTCGGCCCTCTCCGGAGAGCCGTCCGGAAGACCGCGCAGTCTGACGAAGAGGTCCCGTGCGCCGCCGCGGTCCTGTGCACCGGGTCGGTGGTGGTGCTCGTCCGTGCCGTCCACGTGCCCGTGCTGCTGGTCCTCCATGGCACCCGCTCGCTCTGCCCGCTCCGCTCGCCGATGGGAATCGGCCGGATGAGGCCGGGCGTGCTGCTCGGGGATGATCGGACCGGCCGCCTTCTCGTGGCGGCCCGTCCGCGTTTCGCTCTCCAGGTCGTTCACAGCGACCCCCTTGTCCCGTACCGGCCCGTGTGCGTCGGTCACGACGCCCCTGGGCCGGCGCCGCGCTTCTTGTGCAGGCTGATGCTGACCGTGCGATCCTCGGCCACGGTGGAGTCGACCTCGCCCGCCAGCGCGGACAGCACCGTCCAGGCGAAGGTGTCGCGCTCGGGCGCGCGGCCGTCGGTGGTGGGCGCCGAGACGGTCACCCACAGGGAGTCCCCGACGAGCTTGAAGACGCAGCTCAACACGCTGCCGGGAACGGCTTGCTGAAGCAGGATGGCGCACGCCTCGTCGACGGCGATGCGCAGATCCTCGATCTCGTCGAGGGTGAAGTCCAAACGGGCCGCGAGACCGGCGGTGGCGGTGCGCAGCACCGACAGATAGGCGCCCGCGGCGGGCAGCCGGACCTCGACGAAGTCCTGCGTCCCGGGCTCGCCTGCGATCTGGGACACCCTCACCTCCAAGGTGACACAAGCTGATGGCTGCGAACGCCGGTCCGGCGCCCTCGTGTCGGAGGGTGAACGGATCGGCGCGGCAGATCGTTCGCCTGCGACGCTATCGCGATCCGGGGCATGCTGTCGCCCGAGTCCCGATCGGCACCTTTCCCGCGAACGTCACCCATAGTAAACACACGAACACTGTGCGTGGCTAGGGGTCTGCGGTGCCAAATCCATTCCGCCCACGCCGTGTTCACGGCGTTCCACAGCGCTCCACGGCGTTCCACAGCGCTCATCGGTCCCCGGATGTTCCCGGGGCCGCGGATCCGTCCGTTCCGCCCGGTGTTCCGGTGCGGGCGGCGAGGGTGCGCAACGGTTCGCCGGAGAGCCGGAAGACCGTCCACTCGTCCATCGGCTCGGCGCCGAGCGACTTGTAGAAGCCGATGGAGGGCTCGTTCCAGTTCAGTACCCACCATTCGAAGCGTTCGTAACCCCGCTCGACGCAGAGGCGGGCGAGTTCGGCCAGCAGCGCCCTGCCGTGGCCCGCGCCGCGCGCGTGGGGGCGGACGTACAGGTCCTCCAGGTACACGCCGTGGGTCCCGGTCCAGGTCGAGAAGTTCAGGAACCACAGGGCGAAGCCGACCGGCTCGCCGTCGGTGTCGTCCTCGGCCACCAGCGCGAAGACGGCGGGGTTCTCGCGGAAGAGGGCGTCGCGCAACTGCTCCTCGGTCGCCTTGGCGTGCTCCAGCGCGCGCTCGTACTCCGCCAGCTCGCGGATCATGGCGTGGATCGCGGGGACGTCCGCGGGGGTGGCCGTTCGAATCACGTGGGAAGGCTAACCGGTCACCACGGCGGCCACCGACGTTCCCGGGGCGAAGGCGCCCTCCCCGGCCAGGACGCTCAGCCCGTACAGCGTCTTGGCGACGTAGACGCGGTCCAGGTCCGGCAGCCCGTGCCGCGCCGAGAAGTCCCGGGCGAAGGCCTCCAGGTCGGCGGTGGTGCGGGCGAAGCCGCCGCAGTGGAAGCGGTCCTCCACCGTCCAGGAGCCGCGGCGACCGCCGAAGGCGGCGCGCTGGAGCCGCTCCACCTCGCCGGCGAGGAAGCCGCCCCGCAGGACGGCGAAGCCGACGGCCCGCTGTCCGCGCGCCAGTCCGGCGGCGAGCCCGGCGAGCGTGCCGCCCGTGCCGCACGCGACGGCCACCACGTCGGCGGCGCCGCGCAGTTCCCGGCCCAGTTCGGCGGCGCCCCGCACGGCCGCCGCGTTGCTGCCGCCCTCCGGCACGAGGAGGAACGGGCCGAAGAGGTCGTGGAGGCGGTCGGTCCACTCCGGGTCGTCCCTGCGCCGGTACTCGGCCCGCGTCACGAAGCGCAGCCGCATGCCGTCGGCGACGCAGCGGGCGAGGGAGTCGTTGAGCGGCCGGTCGGCCAGTTCCTCGCCCCGCACCACCCCGATCGTGGACAGCCCCAGCAGGCGCCCGGCGGCGGCCGTGGCCCGCAGGTGGTTGGAGTAGGCGCCGCCGAAGGTCAGCAGGGTGCGCGGGCCGTCCCGCAGGGCGGTGCGCAGGGTGGGGACGAGCTTGCGCCATTTGTTGCCGACGAGGTCGGGGTGGATCAGGTCGTCGCGTTTGAGCAGCAGGCGGACGCCGTGGCGCGCGAAGCGCTCGTCGACCACCTCCGTCAGCGGGGAGGGCAGGCGCGGGGCGAGGGCGTCCAGGGCCGCCTCGGGGTCGGGCGGGAGGGGGCCGGGGGACCGGCCGGGGGTCGCGCTGCTCATCGTGCCATTGTCCCGCCGGCGTGGCACTCCGTGTCACCCCGGTCCGCACCCGGCGGGCGGGGAGGAGGCGAGGGGGCCGCCCGACCCGGCCGCCGTTCCGCCCGCGAAGGCCGGGCGTCGGGGTGGGGGAGGGCCGGCGACCGCGGTGAACTCGGGCGCTGTGGTCGGTGAGGGAGGAAGGAACGCGGGTGGTCCGTGCGCCATCGCGAATGTCGATTTCTCGCCCGTGTGAAAGCGCTTTTCCGGGGCACATGGCTGTACGCCCCGATCCGTGGAAGCCCGCCGGCGCGCCCCCGTGATCAGGGCTGACACGAGGTGGCTGTGCTGCTGTGAGTCGGCTGTTGTCAAGTTTTCTTGACCTGAGCTATACAGATGTATAGAGGGCATTGCACTCAGTGCCGCGTCGGCTGCCCTGCGCACGCCGGAACAGCGAGCGACGGCCCGTGCCGACCACCTCACCGGTACCAGCAGCAGTACGGAAGGGGAGATGGACATGCGGTGGAGCGAGTTCGTGGCGAAGGTACGCGAACGGGGACAGTACCCGACGACCAAGGAGGCCGAACGCGTCTCGCGGATCGTGCTCTCGGCCCTGGGAGGCCACCTCACCGGGCCGGAGCGCACGGAGCTGGCCGTCCGTCTCCCCGAGGAGGGGATGCGCGTGCTGACCGACCAGCTCCAGGTCGCCAAGCCCCTGAGCGGTGCGCAGTTCGTCGACAGCGTCGCGGCGCGCATCGAGGGCGCCACCCCGGCGACCGCGCGCTGGGACGTCAGCTCGGTGCTGAGCGTCGTCGCCGAGATCGCCGGCGGCGACCTGCTGGACCGCATCATCGACCGGCTTCCGCCCGGCTACGCCTTGCTGTTCGGGCGTGCCCAGCTCGCCCAGCTCGTCTGAGCGCGGACGAACGGTCGGGCCAGCGGCCCGCAGCGACCGCATCGCTGCGGGCCGCTGGCCTGTCCGCGCCCGCCCGCGGCCGGACGACACACCGGGAGCGGGACGCGCCGCGAGCGGAACGCACCGGGAGCGGGGATGGCGTCGGACGGCCCCACCGGCCGGCATGACGGCATGGCGAGCACGGGGACGGAACGGGACGGTGCGCGCGGTGCCGCGCTGGACAGCCTGCGCGGCCTGGCGCTGGGCGACGGATTCGGCCGGCGGTGGTTCTCCTACGCCCCCGAGGACGCGGTCGCGATGATCCGCGCCCGTGAGGCCCCCACCGAGGAGCCCTGGCGCCGGACCGACGACACCGCCATGGCGCTGTGCGTGGTGCGGGTGCTGCTGCGGGCCCGGGCCGTCGATCCGGAGGCACCGGCCCGCGAGTTCGCCGCGGCGTACGAGGCCGATCCGGGCCGCGGCCACGGGTACGGCACGCACGAGCTGCTGCCGCGGCCGGCGTCCGAGCCGGGCGCCTGGGAGACCCGTGCCCGGCCGCTCTTCGACGGCCGGGGCAGTCTCGGCAACGGGGCCGCCATGCGCGTCGCCCCGCTGGGCGCGTGGTTCGCCGGAGATCCGGACCGGGCCGCGGCCGAGGCCGCCGCCTCGGCGGCCGTCACCCACACCCACCCCGAGGGGGTGGCCGGGGCCGTCGCGGTCACGGAGGGGCGGCGCGCTCCCCCGGCGACCTGCTCGGCGAGACGGCCGCGGCCACGCCCGCCGGACCGATCCGCGACGGGTTGCTGACCGCCGCCGGCCTCCCGCCGACACCCCGGTCCACCGCGCGGCCGAGCGGCTGGGCAACGGCTCCCGCGTCCGGGCCTCGGACACGGTGCCGTTCGCGCTGTGGAGCGCCGCCCACCACCAGGACGATCCGGTCCCGGCGCTGTGGACCACGGCCGAGGGCCTGGGGGACGTGGACACCACCTGCGCCATCACCGGCGGCGTCGTCGCCGCCCGCACGGGCCTGGACACCGTTCCGAGGACCTGGCGCGAGCCGTGCGAGCCCCTCCCGGACCGGGTGGCCGCCGCGGAGGCGGGCGCGGACGCGGTGTGACGCCGGCGCCGCGCCCGAGCCGCGGCCCGGGAACGAGCGGGAAGACGACCGCACCCGGTCCGTCGCGGACTCGGTGACCAGAGTCCGGCGGACCGGGTGCGGAGGGGTGGGACTTCCCGTTCGGGAGATCGCCGCGAGTCGAGCGGCACGGCCCGGGATCAGGCCTTCTTGGTCTCCCAGAAGATCTTGTCGATCTCGGCGATGAGGTCCAGCAGCTTCTGGCCCGTCGCCGGGTCGGTGGAGGCCTTGGCGGCCGAGGCGGCCTTCAGGGCGTCGTTCACCAGCTGGTGGAGCTGGGGGTACTTCTCGAAGTGCGGGGCCTTGAAGTAGTCGCTCCACAGCACGGAGATGTGGTGCTTGGCGATCTCGGCCCGCTGCTCCTTGATGTACGTCGCACGGGCCCGGTAGTGCGGGTCGTCGTTGGCCTGGTACTTCTCCTGGATGGCCTTGACCGACTCCGCCTCGATGCGGGCCTGGGCAGGGTCGTAGACACCGCAGGGAAGGTCGCAGTGGGCGCTGACCTTGACCTTCGGGGCGAACAGGCGGGAGAGCATGAAAGCCGTCCTTCCTCGTGATCGTCTTCTCACGTGTGAGATTACTCCGTGAGGAACGCCTTTTCGCGTGTGCCCCCACCGGCTTAGGACAAAAGTCCGGGCGGAGCGGGGAGGACCGGGGAAGGGGCGCTGGTACAGGGACGAGGACCGGAGGTGCCGCGAATGCCGGAGCAGGTGGGCGAGGAGGAGGGCCGCGGGCTGCTGCGGATCGGGCTGGCCGAGGTCTACAACCCCTCGATGGAGCCGACGCTGCGCCCCGGGGACCTGCTGGTGGTGCGCTACGGGGGCGCGGTGCGGCCCGGGCACGTGGTGGTGGTGCGGCATCCCTTCCAGCACGACCTGCTGATCGTCAAGCGCGCGGTGGAACGGCGTCCGGGCGGCTGGTGGGTCCAGGGCGACAACCCGTCCGTGCGCAACGACAGCCGCGAGTTCGGGGTGGTGCCCGACGACCTCGTGGTGGCGCGCGCGTGGGTGCGGCTGCGGCCCCTGCGGCAGGTTCAGCGGACCCCCGGCGCGCTGCTCGGCTGGCTCTTCTCGGCGGTGCGGCCGCTGTTCTCCAGGCGTTTGCGGGCTCGGTAGGCGGCGACGTTGGCGCGGGTCGCGCAGCGGTCCGAGCAGTAGCGCCGCGAGCGGTTGGTGGAGGTGTCCAGGTAGGCGTTGCGGCAGGGGTCGGCCTGGCAGATGCCCAGCCGCTCCACGCCCAGTTCGGTGAGGTGGAAGGCCAGGCCCATGCAGGCGGTGGCGGCGTACCCGGCCGTGGCGTTGGCGGGGTGGTCGGCCAGGTGCATGTGCCAGCGCGGGCGGCCCTTGTCGTCCAGGTGGTCGTGGCCGGAGATCTGAGGGCTGGCCGGGAACTCCATCAACAGGGCGTTGAGGAGGTCCACGGCCCTGACCTCGTCCCCTTCCGAGGCGGCCGTGAAGACCGCGCGCAACCGCGTCCGCACCCCGCGCAGCCTGGTCACGTCGGCCTCCGTGGCGCGCCGCGCCGCGCTCTGGTTGGGGCCGAAGAGGTCGCGTACGGCCTCGACCGAGGTGAGCGTGTCCTCGCCGCGCTGGGGTTGTTCGGTGTTCACCAGCCGCACGGCGTAGTCCGAGTAATAGTTCAGTTCCACTTGTGGTCCTTACGGATGCGCTCTATGGTCATGGGCGGACGAAGTAAGGGTCTTTCTCTCGTCCAGGCTATTACTTCTTCGGAGTGCAGGGGGTTTGTCATGACCGAGGCGGGCACGACCGTACGCGTGGACTGGCGTCACTGGCAGTCCACGTGGGACCGCCAGCAGGAGTGGTACCTGCCCGATCGCGAGGAGCGGTTCGGGGTGATGCTCGACGCGGTCGAGGCGCTGGTCGGCCCCGAGCCGAAGGTACTGGACCTGGCGTGCGGCACGGGCAGCATCTCCGACCGCCTGCTGCGCCGGTTCCCGAAGGCCACCGGCACCGGGATCGACCTCGATCCGGCCCTGCTGACCATCGCGCGCGGACACTTCGCCGCCGACTCCCGCGTGGAGTTCGTCCGAGCCGACCTGCGCGACCCGGAGTGGTGCGACGCCCTGCCGCACCAGGAGTACGACGCCGTGCTCACCGCCACCGCGCTGCACTGGCTGCGCGAGGACGAGCTGCGGACGCTGTACGGCCGGATCGCGGGCGTCCTGCGGGACGGCGGGATCTTCCTCAACGCCGACCACATGCCCGACGACACCACGCCCCGGATCAACGAGGCCGTGAACGCCTTCCACCGGGCGCGGCGCGAGCGGGAGAAGGCCGCGGGCGCGCAGGACTGGGCCGAGTGGTGGGCGATGGCCGCCGCCGACCCGGTGCTGGCGGAGCCGACCGCCGAGCGCTTCCGCATCTTCGGCGACCCGACGGAGGGGGACCACGCCGACGGCCGGCCGCAGTCCGCGGCCTGGCACGTCGACGCGCTGCGGGCGGCCGGCTTCGCCGAGGCGCGGTTGGTGTGGGCGTCGCCGACCGACGGGATGGTGCTCGCCCTGAAGTGACGCCGGGCGCCGGTGCCGGGTGCGGGCGCCCGGCACCGGGCAGGGGTCCGGACGGCGAACGGCCGCGGGGGCGGCGCGGACCGGATACGTCCGGTCCGCGCCGCCCCCGCGGCCGTGTTCGGGGCGCTCAGCGCCGGGCCACGCCCTCCGCGCGCGCGGCGGCGGCGACGGCGGCGGTGACCGCCGGGGCGACCCGCTCGTCGAACGGCGAGGGGATCACCTTCTCCGCGCTCAGCTCGTCGGCGACCACCGAGGCCAGGGCGTCGGCCGCGGCCAGCTTCATGCCCTCGGTGATCCGCGAGGCCCGCACCTGGAGGGCGCCCGCGAAGATGCCCGGGAAGGCGAGGACGTTGTTGATCTGGTTCGGGTAGTCGCTGCGGCCGGTGGCGACGACCGAGGCGTACTTGCGGGCCACGTCCGGGTGGATCTCCGGCGTGGGGTTGGCCATGGCGAAGACGAACGCGTCCGCCGCCATCCTCGCGACGGCCTCCTCGGGAACCGTGCCGCCGCTGACGCCGATGAAGACGTCGGCGCCCTCCATCGCCGTCTCCAGCGACCCGGTCAGCCCCGCCCGGTTGGTGAAGCCCGCCAGCTCCCGCTTGACGTCGGTGAGGTCCGCGCGGTCGAGGGAGACGATGCCCTTGCGGTCACAGACGGTCACGTCGCCGATGCCCGCCTCGACCAGGATCCTGGCGATGGCCACGCCGGCCGCGCCCGCGCCGGAGATGACGGCGCGCAGCGCGCCGAGCTCGACGCCGCGCAGCCGGGCGGCGTTGCGCAGCGCGGCGAGCGTGACGACGGCCGTGCCGTGCTGGTCGTCGTGGAAGACCGGGATGTCCAGACGCTCCTGGAGGCGGCGCTCGATCTCGAAGCAGCGCGGTGCGGAGATGTCCTCCAGGTTGACGCCGCCGAAGGAGGGCGCCATGCGGACGACGGTCTCCACGATCTCGTCCACGTCCGTGCAGTCCAGGGCGATCGGGACCGCGTCCACGCCGCCGAACTGCTTGAAGAGGATGGCCTTGCCCTCCATCACCGGGAGGGACGCCTCCGGGCCGATGTCGCCCAGGCCCAGCACCGCGGTGCCGTCCGTGACGACCGCCACGACCTGGGACTTCCAGGTGTAGTCGTGGACCAGGTCCGGCTGCTCCGCGATGGCGCTGCACACCTTGGCCACACCGGGTGTGTAGGCCAGGGACAGGTCGTCCGTGTCCCGCACCGGCACGGTCGCCCGGACCGCCATCTTGCCGCCGCGGTGCAGGGCGAAGGCCGGGTCGATGGCCGGATCGACATCGCTCTCCAGCTCGCTCCCGGAATTGACGATCTCCGCTGCCACTGTTGTAACCCCTTTGTCGAAAATTTCTGCGAGGGTGGCCGCTGCCTGGTCGAGGAGCGGGCGGGCACCACGTCCGCGGCCTGTCCGGCGGATGGGCCACCGTCGAGGGGGGTGCGGACGCCGGGCGCGCCGCACACGCGCCCTGGTCCCCGGGTGAGGGGTGTAACTGCTCTTTCTACCGGATGCCCGACGCGACGGACGAGTGGGATTCGCCTCTCCGGACGCCGCCGAATGCCTCCGCGGCCAGGGCGACGGGGAACGAAAGCCCTGGACAGAGAGGGGAAGGCCGGGTGGACGCGGCCGGAGGGGAGTGATGAAACTCTCCCTCTGTTCACCCTGGCGCTCATATGAGCAGACGCTTACCGGCCGTAACCGTCGTTCGATGATCGATCCTGGTATCCCGTTATCCGATTTTGACCTGGTTACCATCCTGGCCTTCGGTGGCCGGATGGCAAGATTCCCTTCATCGCAGAGTGCCGCGCCGCGTCCGGTGGAGGCGTGCCCGGCTGATCGGCTACTCCACTCACCCCGCAGGAGGACCACCCATGACCGCACGCACCACCCGCCCCCTGCCCTCGGTGGGAGGCACCTCCCGTCCGTCCGCGCGCCGGCGTCTCGTCGCGGTCGGAGCCCTCGCGGTCGCGGGCTCCCTGCTGCTGACGGCGTGCGGCGACCAGACCGACAGCGGTGGTGAGGGCGGCGGCGAACCCAAGGCCAAGACCTCCGAGGCCCCGCTCTTCGACAAGCTCCCCAAGGACATCCAGTCCGCGGGCGTCATCAAGGTCGGCTCGGACATCGCCTACGCGCCGATCGAGTTCATGAACGAGGACGGCGAGCCCGACGGGATCGACCCCGACCTGGCCGAGGCGATGGGCAAGGTGCTGGGCGTCGAGCTCAAGTTCGAGAACGGCACCTTCGACCAGCTCGTCCTCGGCATGAACTCCGGCCGCTACGACGTCGTGATGTCGGCCATGACGGACACCAAGGAGCGCCAGCAGGGCGAGAGCAAGGACGCCGAGGGAGGCGCGGACTTCGTCAACTACTTCAAGGCCGGCTCCGCGATCCTGGTCAAGAAGGGCAACCCGAAGAACATAGAGACGCTCGACGACCTCTGCGGCAAGAAGGTCGCCGCGCAGCGCGGCACCGCCAACGAGACGCTGGTCAAGGAGCAGGACAAGAAGTGCGACGGGGGCCTCGACGCGTTCATCGCGGACAAGGACACCGACTCCATCACGCAGCTCCAGAACGGGCGGGCCGACGCCGTCGTCACGGACTTCCCGGTGGCGCTCTACAACGAGCTGAACGCCGGTGGCGGCAAGCTCTTCGAGGTCGTCGGCGACCAGATCGACGCCGCTCCCTACGGCATCGCCGTCAACAAGAAGGACACCCAGCTGCGCGACGCCCTCAAGGCGGCGGTCCAGGAGATCATCGACAACGGCGAGTACGCCAAGGTCCTGAAGAAGTGGAAGGCCGAGGCCGGAGCGATCGAGGAAGCCACCGTCAACGCGGGCAAGTGACCCCCGCCGAGACCCCACCGCACAGAGTTAAGGCAACGCTTCCGTGACCGAATCCCACGACAAGACCGAGAAGGTCCCGGCCCAGGTGAACCCTGGAGCCGGGCCCTCCGGCGGCTCCGCCGCCCTACCGCCCGAGGCCGTCAAGGCCATTCCGGTCCGGCACTACGGCCGCTGGATCGGAGCGGCGGTCGTCATCGCCCTGCTCGCCCTGCTGGTCGCGGCCTTCGCCCGGGCCGACATCGACTGGGGCCTGGTCGGCAAGTACCTCACCGACGGAACCTTCGTCACCGGGGCCTGGGAAACCCTGAAGATCACCGTGTACTCCATGCTCATCGGCGTCGTCCTCGGCATGGTGCTGGCGGTGATGCGGATGTCGCGGAACCCGGTGCTCAGCGGCGTCGCCTGGGCCTACATCTGGTTCTTCCGCGGAACCCCGGTGCTGGTCCAGATCTTCCTCTGGTTCAACCTGTCGATCGTCTTCGAGTACGTGGACCTCGGTCCGCTGTACAGGAACGAGATGAACGACGTCATGACGCCGTTCGTCGCGGCCCTGCTGGGCCTCGGCCTCAACGAGGCGGCGTACATGGCGGAGATCAGCCGGGCCGGCATCCAGTCGGTGGACAGCGGCCAGACCGAGGCGGCCCACGCGCTGGGCATGAAGAGCTCGCAGACCATGCGCCGCATCGTGTTGCCCCAGGCCATGCGGGTGATCATCCCGCCCACCGGCAACGAGTTCATCAACATGCTCAAGACGTCCTCGTTGGCCTATGCCATCGGTTACCAGGAGCTCTTCCTGGCCAGCCGGGACTTCGGCTCCCGGACCCTGGCGGTCATGGAGGCGCTGATGGTGGTCACCGTCTGGTACCTGGCGCTGACGACGCTCTTCAGCGTCGGCCAGTACTACCTGGAGCGCCACTTCGCCCGGGGCAGCAACCGGGAACTGCCCCCGACGCCGCTCCAGCGGATCAGGGGACAGCTCACCTCGTTCCGCACGCCCAGCCAGGTGGGAGGGAAGACGATATGACCACCCCGATGGTGAAGGCGGAAGGCGTCCACAAGTCCTTCGGCCACGCCCACATCCTCAAGGGCATCGACCTGGAGGTGGCACCGGGCGAGGTGTTCTGCCTGGTCGGCCCGTCCGGCTCCGGCAAGTCCACCTTCCTGCGCTGCATCAACCACCTGGAGAAGATCAGCGCCGGACGGCTGTGGGTCGACGGCCGGCTCGTCGGCTACCGGCAGAAGGGCGACAAGCTCTACGAGCTCAAGGAGCGCGAGGTCGCCGCCCAGCGCCGTGACATCGGCATGGTCTTCCAGCGCTTCAACCTCTTCCCGCACATGACGGCGGTGGAGAACGTCATGGAGGCGCCGGTCCAGGTCAAGGGCGAGACCAAGGCCGTGGCGCGGGAGCGGGCGTTGAAGCTGCTGGACCGCGTCGGCCTCGGCGAGCGGACCGACCACTACCCCGCCCAGCTCTCCGGCGGCCAGCAGCAGCGGGTGGCCATCGCCCGCGCGCTGGCGATGGAACCCAAGCTGATGCTCTTCGACGAGCCCACCTCGGCCCTCGACCCGGAGCTGGTCGGCGAGGTGCTGGACGTCATGCGCGACCTCGCGGAGGACGGCATGACGATGATCGTCGTCACCCACGAGATGGGCTTCGCCCGGGAGGTCGGCGACTCGCTGGTCTTCATGGACGACGGCGTGGTCGTCGAGTCCGGCCTGCCGCGCGAGGTGCTGACCAATCCGCAGCACGAGCGGACGAAGGCGTTCCTGTCCAAGGTCCTCTGAGCCGGGATCCTCCGAGCCGGCGACGCGAGGGCGGTGCGACCCCGATCCGGGGCGCACCGCCCTCGCGTTTTCCCGCCCCCGTCCGCGTCCCCGCTCGCGCCGTGCCGTGCCGTGGCGCACCGCCTCGCGGGTCGCGGCGTGCGTCACACCGGCGCCCGGTTCCCCCCGGCTCCCGCGCGCCCTAGGGTTCTGATCATGTTTGCTGCCTATGCCGCGCGCATCGACCGCGACCAACCGCTGAACGGACTCGAACTGGGCGACCGTCCGGAGCCGGACGTTCCGCCGAGCTGGACGACCATCGACGTCAAGGCCGCGTCCCTCAACCACCACGACCTGTGGTCCCTGCGCGGGGTGGGCCTGGGCGAGGAGTCGCTGCCGATGATCCTCGGCTGCGACGCGGCCGGGGTGGACTCCGACGGCAACGAGGTCGTGCTGTACTCGGTGATCGGCGCGACCGGCCACGGGGTCGGGCCGCGCGAGAGGCCCTCGATCCTGACCGAGAAGTACCAGGGCACGTTCGCCGAGCGGGTGGCCGTGCCGCAGTGGAACGTCCTGCCCAAGCCCAAGGAGCTCTCCTTCGAGGAGGCCGCCTGCCTGCCCACGGCGTGGCTGACCGCCTACCGGATGCTGTTCACCAACGCCGGCGTGCGGCCCGGGGACTCCGTCCTGGTCCAGGGCGCGGGCGGCGGTGTCGCCACGGCGGCCATCGTGCTGGGCGCCGCGGCGGGCCTGCGGGTCTTCGCCACCAGCCGCGACGAGGCCAAGCGCAAGCGCGCCGAGGAGCTGGGCGCCGAGGCCGCCTTCGAGAGCGGCGCCCGGCTGCCGCACCGGGTGGACGCGGTGATCGAGACGGTGGGCGCCGCCACCTGGTCCCACTCGGTGAAGTCCCTCAAGCCCGGCGGCACGCTGGTCATCTCGGGCGCGACCAGCGGTCCGAACCCGCCCGCCACGGAGCTGAACCGGATCTTCTTCCTGGAGCTGAAGGTCGTCGGCTCCACGATGGGCAGCAAGGAGGAGCTGGCCTCGCTGCTGAGCTTCTGCGCGACCAAGGGCGTCCGCCCGGTGATCGACACCGTCCTGCCGCTGGACCGGGCCCGCGAGGGCTTCGAGAAGATGGCGACGGGCGACCTCTTCGGCAAGATCGTCCTGACGGTCTGACGGTCCGGCCCGGAGTCCCTTCGCGGCGGCCGCCGGTCAGTGGCCGCCGCGAGGCTCCTGGCAGCCGCCCTCCAGGTAGGGGCCGTGGACCTCGATCCACTCGCCCTCGTCGTCCACGCCTCCCGAGACGCACGCGCCGTCCCTCAGGGAGACGGTGAACTCCGTTCTCCCGTCCGAGGAGTGGGACGCGGGCGGGACGGTGACGCTCTCCTCCCGGTGGTCCAGGGCGAGGAGGGCGGCGCGGACGGACTCCGGGTCCGTCTCACCGCGTTCGCGGAGCCTCTTCAGGGCCGGACGGATGCGATCGGCCGCGGCCTCGCCCGCACGCCGCTCCTCGGGTGACAGGTCGAGCTTCTTGCGGAAGGCGTTGTTCCCACCGTGGTGGGGCGCTCCGTCCGCGGGGACGCCGGGCTCGACGTACGGGCTCGCACCGGGGTGTGACGGCGAGGCGGACGCCGACGGGAACGGCGCGGCGGACGGCGCTGCGATGTCCGTGGCGCGCTCGGTGCCGCAGCCGGTGAGGAGGAGGGCGGCGGCCAGGAGCGCCGCGGCGGCCGGTCGGTGCGTACGGCCGCCGCGCGACGGTGCGGTCGGCGCGCCGGGTAACGGGGCCGGCGAGGCCGGTGAGGTCGACGAGGTCATGGGCAGACCCTGCCACAGCCGTCCTCGGGGCACTACTCCGGGCGCGGGGAGCGCAGCAGGGCGACGATGTGGGCCGCCGCCGTGGACAGGTGGCGGCGGGCCTCGCCCACCTGCTCCTCGCTGACCCCGTGGTCGCGGGCCGCGTCCCGCACGTCGTCGCGGAACCGGTCCAGCAGCCGTTCCAGATCGCGCTGCGGGTCGCCGGAGGAGGCGGACTCCGCAGCCCACTCCGGCGCCGGCGCGTCGGGGGTGTCGGTCGGGGCGTCGGTTCGGCTTTCGGAGGGGGCGCCGGACGTGAAGTACGGCGGCCAGGGCGTGGTGTGACCGGTGATCCGGCCCAGATTGCCCATCTGCCGGGCCAGTTCGGACACGCCCAGCCGCACCGCGCCCTGCCAGTCGCCCTGTTGGGCCCGGGCCTGCACCGACTGCACCTGCTCCTGGATCTGACGGGTGATCCGCTCGACCTCCTCCCGGGCGGCGTCCCGTGCCTGGCGGGCCTTGCGCGCCTGGACCCTGGCCTGCTGGGCCTCCTGCCGGGCGCGGCGGGCCTGCTCCTTCAACTGCTCCCCGGCCCGGCGCATCTCCTCCTTCGCCCTCCGCAGCGCCTCCTTGTCCCCCCAGGGACCCTGGAAGGCGGCCTCCCAGGCGGCCTCCCAGCCGTCCCAGCCGGGGAAGAACTCCTCGTCCCCGACGCTGCGGTTGCGCCGCGCCTCCTCGCGCACCTCACGGCGCAGATCGCCGGCCGCGCCGCTGACGTCCTCGCGGATGTCGGCGGCCAGGGCCGCCAGCGACTCGCGGATCTCCCGCTCCAGATCGGTCAACTCGGGCTGCCGGTCGGAGAGTTCGGCACGCCCGGCGTCGGTGAGGGAGTAGATCTTGCGACCGCCCTCGGTGGTGTGGCTGACCAGGCCCTCGGCCTCCAGCTTGGCCAGGCGCGGATAGACCGTGCCGGCGGAGGGCGCGTAGAGACCCTGGAACCGCTCCTCCAGCAGCCGGATCACCTCGTAGCCGTGGCGCGGCGCCTCGTCGAGCAGCTTCAGCAGGTACAGGCGCAGTCGGCCGTGGGCGAAGACGGGGGGCATGTCACACGTCCTTACGGAGGGAGGGCTCGGCCACGGGGACCGTGTCGTCGGGGGAGACGGGGGCGCCGCAGGCGCCGTCGTCGACCGGTGGGCGACGCAGCAGGGCGATCGAGCCGGAGACGGTGGTGGCCCGCAGCCGCCCGGTGCCCGCCCCGAGGGTGCCCGTGATCCGCTTGGCCCCCCACTGCCCGGAGATCCGGAGGTCCTCGAAGGCGCAGGAGACGGCACCGCCGGCGGTGTTCGCGTCGACCACGGTGTCGGCCGGGTGCGGCAGCCGGATGGCGATCTCGCCCGAGACGGAGGTGAGCCGGACGTCCGTGCTCCGGTCCTTCCGCACCGGGTCGAGGTCCAGCACGATGTCGCCGCCGACCGAGTCGGCCCGTACCGACGAGCCGCCGCCGTCGACGACCGTCAGGTCGCCGGAGACGGAGGCGAACCGCAGGTCGCCGGTCACCCCCTGCGCCTCGACGCAGCCGGAGACCGTCTCGGCCCGTACCGGGCCGGTCAGGCCCACCAGCGTGACGCCGCCGGTGACGCCGCGGACGTCCGTGCGGCCCTCGACGCCGGTGACGACCGCGTCGGCCCCGACCACCCCGACCTCCACCCGGACCCCGGCGGGCACGGCGAGCGACACGTCGGCGCGGCGCTGCGGGCCCTTGCGGTCGAGCAGGGTGAGGAAGCCCTTCCAGGGCAGGTCGTCGTACGCGACCGTGAGGGCGCCGTCCTCCAGCGTGACGGTCAGCGGAGGCCCGTCGAGGGCGCCGATCTCCAGCCGGGTGGCCGGGTCGTCGGTGCCGACGACGTTGACCGTGCCCCCCACGACACGGACCCGCAGCGTGTGAAGGGTCTCGTCGAGGTCGAGCCTGCGCGGCTCGCCCACGGACCACTCGGACCGGCCTGACACGACGGCCTCCCCTGCCTCGGCGTACGACGACATATCGCGTCTTCCAGAGAGACGATATATCGCGCTCGCGGGAAGTCAAGGAGACGTTCCGCCCCGCCCGCGGCGGAACGGCCGGGACGGGGCGGGGACGCTGCCGGACGGCGGGCTCAGTCGTCCTCGTCGTCCAGCCGGGCCAGCCAGGTGGCGAGCCGCTCCACGGGCACCTCGAAGTCCGGGTTGAGGTCGACGAAGGTCCGCAACTGCTCGGAGAGCCACCCGAAGGTGATCTCCTCGTCGCCACGCCGCTCTTCCAGCTCCTCGATGCCGCGGTCGGTGAAGTACATCGGTGCTCCCATGTGCCGGGGGTGTCTCTCCTCAGCTCAGCGTATGCGGGCGCGGAGGCGGTCTTCGCGGGTGGTGGGCGGTCGTCGGACACGCGGCGGGGCCCACCGCACGAACCGTGCGGTGGGCCCCGCCTGATCGGGCCGTCTTCCGGCCGTCAGAGGTCGAAGACCTCGTTCACGATCTGCTGCTGCTCGGCCTGGTGGCGCTTGGCCGAGCCGACCGCCGGGGACGAGGACGACGGACGCGAGACGCGGCGCAGCCGGTCCGCGCTCGGCGCCTTGCCGGACCCGATGAACACGTCCAGGTGGTCCACCAGGTTGAGCGCGATGAACGGCCAGGCACCCTGGTTCGCCGGCTCCTCCTGGGCCCAGACGATCTTCGTGGCCCCGCTGTAGCGCGCCATCTCCTCCTGGATCTCCTTGCCGGGCAGCGGGTAGAGCCGCTCCAGCCGGATGATCGCGGTGTCGGTCACGCCCCGCTTCCTGCGCTCCGCGTCCAGGTCGTAGTAGATCTTGCCGGAGCAGAAGACCACCTTGGTGACCTGGGCCGGGTCGACCGAGGCGTCACCGATGACCGGACGGAAGCCGCCGGAGGTGAACTCCGCCGCCTTGGAGGTCGCCGCCTTGAGCCGGAGCATCGACTTCGGAGTGAAGACGATCAGCGGCTTGTGGTGCGGGTTGTGGACCTGCCAGCGCAGCAGGTGGAAGTAGTTCGACGGCAGGGTCGGCATCGCGACCGTCATGCTGTTCTGCGCGCACAGCTGGAGGAAGCGCTCGATCCGGGCCGAGGAGTGGTCCGGACCCTGGCCCTCGTAGCCGTGCGGCAGCAGCAGGGTCACACCGGAGGTCTGGCCCCACTTCTGCTCGGCCGAGGAGATGAACTCGTCGACCACCGTCTGGGCGCCGTTGGCGAAGTCGCCGAACTGCGCCTCCCACATCACCAGCGCCTCGGGGCGGGCCAGGGAGTAGCCGTACTCGAAGCCCATCGCCGCGTACTCGCTCAGCAGCGAGTCGTAGACGTTGAAGCGGGCCTGGTCCTCCGACAGGTACAGCAGCGGGGTGTAGTCCTCGCCGGTGTTCTGGTCGATGAGGACGGCGTGGCGCTGGCCGAAGGTGCCGCGGCGGGAGTCCTGTCCGGCCAGCCGGACGGGGACGCCCTCCATCAGCAGCGAGCCGATGGCCAGGGTCTCGCCCATGCCCCAGTCGATCTTGTCCTCCTCGACCATCGCCATGCGGCGCTGGAGCTGCGGCAGCAGCCTGGGGTGGACGGTGATCCGCTCGGGGATGTTGACCTGGGACTCGGCGATCCGCTTGAGGACCTCCTGGCTGACACCCGTCTCCACCGCCACCGGGAACTCCGGCTGCGGCGCCTCGGGCTCCACCTGGACCGGGGTGGCGGTCGCCTCCCGGACCTCGGTGAAGACCTTCTCCAGCCGGCCCTGGAAGTCCTGGAGCGCCTGCTCCGCCTCCTCCAGGGTGATGTCGCCCCGGCCGATCAGCGACTCGGTGTAGAGCTTGCGCACCGAGCGCTTCTTGTCGATCAGGTCGTACATCAGCGGCTGGGTGAAGGACGGGTTGTCCGTCTCGTTGTGCCCGCGGCGGCGGTAGCAGATGAGGTCGATCACCACGTCCTTGTTGAACGCCTGACGGAACTCGAAGGCCAGCCGCGCCACGCGGACGCAGGCCTCCGGGTCGTCGCCGTTGACGTGGAAGATCGGCGCCTCGATCATCCGCGCCACGTCGGTGGCGTACATCGAGGAGCGCGCCGACTCGGGGGGAGCGGTGAAGCCGACCTGGTTGTTGATGACCACGTGCACGGTGCCGCCGGTGCGGTAGCCGCGCAGCTGCGACATGTTGAGGGTCTCGGCCACCACGCCCTGGCCGGCGAAGGCCGCGTCGCCGTGGAGCAGGACCGGCAGGACGGTGAAGTCGGTGCCGCCCTTGCCGATGACGTCCTGCTTGGCGCGGGCCACGCCCTCCAGCACCGGGTCCACGGCCTCCAGGTGGGAGGGGTTGGCGGTGAGCGAGACCTTGATCTCCTCGCCGTCCAGGCCGGTGAAGGTGCCCTCGGCGCCCAGGTGGTACTTCACGTCGCCGGAGCCGTGCATCGACTTCGGGTCGAGGTTGCCCTCGAACTCGCGGAAGATCTGGGCGTAGGACTTGCCCACGATGTTGGCCAGCACGTTCAGCCGGCCGCGGTGGGCCATGCCGATGACGACCTCGTCCAGCCGCGCCTCGGCGGCGGCGTCCAGCACGGCGTCCAGCAGCGGGATGACGGACTCGCCGCCCTCCAGCGAGAACCGCTTCTGGCCGACGTACTTGGTCTGCAGGAAGACCTCGAAGGCCTCGGCGGCGTTCAGGCGGCGCAGGATGCGCAGCTGCTCGTCACGGTCGAGCGAGGAGTGCGGGCGCTCGACGCGGTCCTGGATCCACTTGCGTTGCTTGGGGTCCTGGATGTGCATGTACTCGATGCCGGTGGTGCGGCAGTACGAGTCGCGCAGCACGCCCAGGATGTCGCGCAGCTTCATCACCGACTTGCCGGCGAAGCCGCCGACCGCGAACTCCCGCTCCAGGTCCCACAGGGTGAGACCGTGCTCGGTGATGTCGAGGTCGGGGTGCTTGCGCTGCTTGTACTCCAGCGGGTCGGTGTCGGCCATGACGTGGCCGCGGACCCGGTAGGAGTGGATCAGGTCGAAGACGCGGGCGGCCTTGGTGACGTCGTCGTCGTGGCTGGTGTCGATGTCCTTGAGCCAGCGGACCGGCTCGTAGGGGATGCGCAGCGCCTCGAAGATCTCGTCGTAGAAGTTGTCCTCGCCGAGCAGCAGCTGGTGGATGATGCGCAGGAACTCGCCGGAGGCGGCGCCCTGGATCACCCGGTGGTCGTAGGTGCTGGTCAGCGTCATGACCTTGGAGATGCCCAGCCTGTTCAGGGTGTCCTGCGAGGTGCCCTGGAACTCGGCCGGGTACTCCATCGCGCCCACGCCCAGGATCACGCCTTGGCCGGGCATCAGTCGCGGCACCGAGTGGACGGTGCCGATGCCGCCGGGGTTGGTCAGCGACGCGGTGACGCCGGTGAAGTCCTCCATCGTCAGCTTGCCCGCGCGGGCGCGGCGGACGATGTCCTCGTAGGCCTGCCAGAACTCGAAGAAGGTGAGCGTCTCGGCCTTCTTGATGGCGGCCACGACGAGCTGGCGGTCGCCGTTGGGCTTCACCAGGTCGATGGCCAGACCGAGGTTGACGTGGTCCGGCTTGACGAGGGTCGGCTTGCCGTCCTTCTCGGCGTACGAGTGGTTCATCGACGGCATCGCCTTGAGCGCCTTCACCATGGCGTAGCCGATCAGGTGCGTGAAGGACACCTTGCCGCCGCGGGCGCGCTTGAGGTGGTTGTTGATGACGATGCGGTTGTCGATGAGCAGCTTCACCGGGACCGCGCGCACCGACGTGGCGGTGGGCAGCTCCAGGGAGGCGTTCATGTTGCGGGCGACCGCGGCGGCCGGGCCGCGCAGCGGCACGTACTCCGCGCCGGCCTCCTGCTCCGCCTTGCCGGCGGCCTTGGCCCGGCCGGCCGGCTCGCTCTTCGCCGGGGCGGCCTGCGCCGGCGGCGCGGCGGCGGGCTCGGCGGGCCTCTTCTCGGGCGCCGGGGCCGGGGCCGGGGCCGCCTGCGCGGCGGGCGCGGCCTGCGCCGGGGCCTGGGGAGCCTGAGGGGCCTGGGGTGCCCGAGGGGCCTGTGGCTGGGCCGTCGGCTTCGAGGCCGTGGGGGCCGCGGCTCCTCCGGCGGCCTGTCCCGGCTTGTAGTCGGCGAAGAAGTCCCACCAGGCTCGGTCTACCGAGTTCGGGTCCTGGAGGTACTGCTGGTAGATCTCGTCGACGAGCCACTCGTTGGCGCCGAAGCCGGCGGAGGGACTCTGTCCCTGCCCGTCCTGCTTGGTCGTGGGGGAGCTCGAAGTCTTGGGGGCCTGTGGCGACACGGCGGCAACCGCCCTCTTCCGCTTACCTGTGTTGGTGGACAGCAGAAATACAGGCTACGCCCCCCCGCGCCGTTCGGTGCAGTCGGCATGGGTCGGCGTCGCCTAAGTCACATCCAGTGATGCGTTTCGACGGGTTCTATGGCGGGAAACACACCCGGTTCCACGGAATTTGGCACGGCCGGACCGCGGAACGGGTCCCCGGCCCGCTCCTTCGGAGCCTGCCTCTTCGAACCCTACGTCAACTCCGCTCCGGACGAGTCGCCGGGAAGTGTGACAAGAATCCGGCAGCCACGCGGGGATTCGGCCACGCGGATCCGTCCGCCGTGCAGATCCACCGCCCAGCGCGCGATGGCCAGCCCCAATCCCGTGCCGCCGTCGCCGCTCTTGGCCGAGGCCGAGCGGTCGAAGCGCTCGAAGACCCGCTCGCGGTCCGCCTCGGGGATGCCCGGACCCTCGTCCAGCACCTCCAGCTCCAGGCTCAGCCGGGCCCGTCCGGGCCGGGCCCGCACGGTCACCCGGCCGTGGGGCGGGCTGTGTTTGACGGCGTTGTCGATCAGGTTGGCGACCACCTGGTGCAGCCGCTCGGTGTCCGCGTACGCGACCAGGCCCGAGGGGGAGACGTCCAGGTGCAGGTGGACGTCCGTGCGGGAGTGCCCCTGGCCCTTGGTCATGTTGGCTTCCTTGAGCACGCCCGACAGGTACGGCCAGACCTCGAAGCGCCGGGCGTGCAGCGGCACCACGCCGTTGTCGAGCCGGGACAGGTCCAGCAGGTGCTCCACGAGGCGGCCCAGCCGCTCGGTCTGCTTCAGGGCGGTGTCCATGGTCGCCGGATCGGCCTCCGAGACCCCGTCCACCACGTTCTCCAGCACCGCGCGCAGCGCCGCGATGGGGGTGCGCAACTCGTGGGAGACGTTGGCCACCAGCTCCTTGCGGTGCCGGTCGGCGGCCTCCAGGTCGGCGGCCATGCGGTTGAAGGTGTCGGCCAGCTCGCCCAGTTCGTCCCGGCGCTCGACGCGGACCCGCCGGCTGTAGTCGCCGCGGGCCATCGACCGGGCCGCGTCCGTCATCTCGTCCAACGGCTCGGCCAGGCCGTGCGCCACGAACTGGGTGACCACCAGCGAGGCGATCACCGCGAGCAGGGCGATCACCCGCAGCTCGATCGCCGAGTAGAACGCGACGATGGTCAGCACCGTGGTGATCGCCACGGTGACGATCACCAGCGCGCCCAGCGCGGCCTTGACCGAGCGTCTCGGGTCCACGGGCCGCAGACCCTCCCAGAGCCTCCCCCACAGGGACCGCCGGCGGCTCACGCCCGGCTCGCTCAGGCCCAGTCGGAGGCCGGTGCGGGGGCCTCCAGCGCGTAACCGACGCCGTGGACGGTGCGTATCCGCTCCGCGCCTATCTTCCGGCGCAGCGCCTTGATGTGGCTGTCGACCGTGCGCGTCCCCGAGGCGTCCGCCCAGTCCCACACCTCGGCCAGGAGCTGCTCGCGCGAGAGCACCGCGCGCGGCGAGTTGGCCAGGCAGACCAGCAGGTCGAACTCGGTCGGGGTGAGGTGGACGTCCTTGCCGGAGACCCGCACCCGGCGCTGCGCGTGGTCGATCTCCAGCTCGCCCAGCCGCAGCGTGCCCGAGCGGGGCGAGGTCGCGGCGATCGTGGCCCGCTCCACGCGGCGCAGCAGCACGTGGACGCGCGCGACCAGCTCCCGCATGGAGAAGGGCTTGGTCATGTAGTCGTCCGCGCCGACCCCGAGGCCGACCAGCATGTCGGTCTCGTCGTCCCGGGCGGTGAGCATCAGCACCGGCACCGGCCGCTGGGCCTGCACCCGGCGGCACACCTCCAGGCCGTCGAAGCCCGGCAGCATCACGTCCAGCACCAGCAGGTCGGGCTGCCAGACCTCGGCCGCCTCCACCGCGGCCGGGCCGTCCCCGGCCGTCCTGACCTGGAAGCCCTCGGCGCGCAGCCGTACGGCGACCGCCTCGGTGATCGTCGGGTCGTCCTCCACGACCAGGACCCGGCGCTGGGCGCCCGGGGTGGCCGCCGCGGGGGTACCGCTGCCGTGCGTCTGCGTCGTGCTCCTGTGGTCCATATACGCGCCTCAGCCCTGCTGTTCGGTTTCTGGGAGCAGCGTAAAGGGCGGCCGTGAGGTGCGCTACGCCGGTCGGGTGGCGAGGTGGACCGCGTCCGGGACGCCTCGGGCGACGGGTATCTCTTCGGTGCGCACCCGCACGAAACCGGCATCGCGCAGGGTGTCCTCGAACGCCGGGGACGGCCGCGCGGACCACACGGCGAGCACTCCGCCCGGGGTGAGCCGCCGGGCGCAGGCGGCGAGGCCGGCGGGGGAGTAGAGCGAGCCGTTGTCCTCGGTGACGGTCCAGTCGGGGCCGTTGTCGACGTCCAGGCACAGCGCGTCGTACGGCTCGCCGTCGCCGGCCAGGTGCGCGGCCAGGTCGGCGTGGACGACCTCCACGCGCGGATCGGCCGGCGCCCCGGCGGTGATCGCGTCCAGCGGCCCGTCGCGGTGCCAGTCGACGACCGCCTCCTCCCGCTCCACCACCGTGATCCGCCCCCAGCGCGGCTCGGCCGCCGCCTCGGCCAGGGAGAAGCCGACGCCGAGCCCGCCGATCAGCACGCCGGGCGCGGGACGGGGGCCGTGGGCGTCCAGCTCCCGGAGCGCGGCGCGGACCAGCAGCCGCTCGGAGCGGCCGTCGGAGGTGTCCATCAGGAAGCAGCCGTTGGCGATGATCTGGAACAGTCCCCCGTGCCGCCGCAGCACCACCTCGCCGTGGGGGCCCACACGGCGGTCCAGGACACGGGGTCGCTCCACTGTCTCCCGCGGTGACGACATGCGCCCATCCTGCCGGCGGGCGCCGGGAGGGCGCGACGGAAAAACGGGGAGCGGGCCCGGTCACCGGGCGATCGCTCAGAGCGAACATGTGCCGGGGAACACAGGCGCCCGGCCGGGCATTGAACAGACATTGAGTCTTCCTAGCTCAATTTGCCTGCCGAGGGAGAGATCATGGCTCTGTCGCCCACAACGCTCACCCTGCCCGTGCTGCCCCTCGACAACGAGGTGGTGCTGCCCGGGATGGTGGTGCCGCTGGACCTGTCGGACTCCGAGGTGCGGGCCGCGGTGGAGGCCGCCCAGTCCGCCGCGGGGAGAGACGGCGAGAGGACGGCGGGGGGCGGGGAACGTCCGCAGAAGACCCCGGAGAAGGGGGAGAAACCCCGGGTGCTGCTGGTGCCGCGGGTGGACGGCACCTACGCGGGCATCGGCGTGCTCGGCCGCGTGGAGCAGGTCGGACGGCTCGCCGACGGCGACCCGGGCGCGTTGATCCGCGGCCTGAGCCGGGTGCGGATCGGCGCCGGCACCACCGGGCCGGGTGCCGCGCTGTGGGTGGAGGGCACCGAGATCGAGGAGGTCCCCTCCGGCCCCGACGGCAAGGCCCCCAGTCCCGGCGCGGTCGCCGAGCTGGTCAAGGAGTACAAGGCCCTGGCCACCACCTGGCTGCGCAAGCGCGGCGCCTGGCAGGTCGTGGACCGCATCCAGCAGATAGACGACGCCGGGCAGCTCGCCGACAACTCCGGCTACAGCCCGTTCCTGGGCGTCGAGCAGCGGGTGCGGCTGCTGGAGACCGTCGACCCGGTCGAGCGGCTGAGGCTCGCCACGGGCTGGCTCCGGGACCACCTCGCCGAGCAGGACGTCGCCGAGGCCATCGCCAAGGACGTCCAGGAAGGCGTGGACAAGCAGCAGCGCGAGTTCCTGCTCCGCCGCCAGCTGGAGGCCGTCCGCAAGGAACTGGCCGAGCTGAACGGCGAGAGCGGTGACGAGAGCGACGACTACCGGGCCCGGGTGGAGGCCGCGAACCTCCCCGAGAAGGTCCGCGAGGCCGCGCTCAAGGAGGTCGACCGGCTGGAGCGCACCTCCGACCAGAGCCCGGAGAGCGGCTGGATCCGCACCTGGCTGGACACCGTCCTGGAGATGCCCTGGAACGAGCGGACCGAGGACGCGTACGACATCGCCGGCGCGCGCGCCGTCCTGGACGCCGACCACGCCGGGCTGGACGAGGTCAAGGAGCGCATCGTCGAGTACCTGGCGGTCCGCAAGCGCCGTGCCGCGCGTCGGTCGGACCCGTCCGGCGCGTCCGGCCGGGACGGCGACGCGGGGGAGCGGACCGGCGGACGGCGGGCCGGCGGCGCCGTGCTCGCCCTGGTCGGCCCGCCCGGCGTCGGCAAGACCTCGCTCGGGGAGTCCGTGGCCCGCGCCATGGGGCGGAAGTTCGCCCGGGTGGCGCTCGGCGGCGTCCGCGACGAGGCCGAGATCCGCGGCCACCGGCGCACCTACGTCGGCGCGCTGCCGGGTCGGATCGTACGGGCGGTCAAGGAGGCCGGCTCGATGAACCCGGTCGTCCTCCTCGACGAGATCGACAAGGTGGGCAGCGACTTCCGGGGCGACCCGGCGGCCGCCCTGCTGGAGGTCCTCGACCCCGCGCAGAACCACACCTTCCGGGACCACTACCTGGAGGTGGAACTCGACCTGTCCGACGTCGTCTTCCTCGCCACGGCCAACGTCCTGGAGGCCATCCCGCAGCCGCTGCTGGACCGCATGGAGCTGGTGCGGCTCGACGGCTACACCGAGGACGAGAAGGTCGTCATCGCCCGCGACCACCTGGTGCCCCGGCAGCGGGAGCTCGCCGGGCTGGCGGCGGACGAGGCGACGATCGAGGAGGCCGCGCTGCGCAAGTTGGCCGGGGAGTACACCCGCGAGGCCGGCGTGCGCGACCTGGAGCGGTCCGTCGCGAGGGTGCTGCGCAAGATCGCCACCCAGCACGAGCTGGGGGAGCGCGAACTGCCGTACACCGTCGGCGTGGACGACCTGCGTCCGCTGATCGGCCGCCCGCACCACACCCCCGAGTCCGCCCAGGACCCGGCCGAGCGGCGCACGGCGGTGCCGGGCGTGGCCACCGGCCTGGCGGTCACCGGCGCGGGCGGCGACGTGCTGTACGTCGAGGCGTCGCTGGCCGACCCGGAGACGGGCGGCTCGGGGTTGACGCTGACCGGGCAGCTCGGCGACGTGATGAAGGAGTCGGCCCACATCGCGCTCTCCTACCTGCGCTCGCGCGGCGCCGAACTGGAGCTGCCGGTCGGCGACCTGAAGGAGCGCGGCGTCCACCTGCACGTCCCGGCGGGGGCCGTGCCCAAGGACGGCCCGAGCGCGGGCATCACCATGACCACCGCGCTGGCCTCGCTGCTGTCGGGCCGTCAGGTCCGCCCGGACGTGGCGATGACCGGCGAGGTCTCGCTGACCGGCCGGGTGCTGCCGATCGGCGGGGTGAAGCAGAAGCTGCTGGCCGCGCACCGGGCGGGGATCACCACGGTGATCATCCCCAAGCGGAACGAGCCGGACCTGGACGACGTGCCCGAGGAGGTGCTGCGGAAGCTGGACGTGCGCCCGGTCTCCGACGTCCGCCAGGTCCTGGAGCTGGCCCTGACCCCGGCCGAGGCGGACCTGCCCGTCGCGGCCTGAGCGCCGCCCGGACAGCGCTCCCGCGGCCTTCCGCCGCCCGGCGGGCCCCGCGGCCCCNNNGGCCCGCCGGGCGGCGGGGCGCGGGCGTCAGAACTCCACCAGCACCGCCGTCGCGTCGTCGTGGACCTTGCCGCGCGGGAAGGCCGTGCCGGCGCGGTCGGCGGACTCGGCGGCGCGCACCCGCGCGATGAGCGAGCGCGGTCCCTCCTTGCGGAGCACCGCCATCAGCGCGTCCCAGTCGCCCAGGCGGAAGGTCTCCGCCCAGCGGGTGACGCCGTCGCTCAGCGCGGCCAGCGCGCGCACCCGCTCCCGCGGCACGGCGCCGGTCACGGCCCGGGAGGCCACCGCGGGGTCGGCCGCCGCGGTGAAGAAGCCGCCCTCCGCGTTGCGCAGGCCCTCCAGGTACGCGGCGCGCTCCGCCGGCGGCAACGCCCGTGCCGCGGGCCGCAGTTCGTCCAGCCGGGGGTCGAGGACGGGGATCACGGAGCCGTCCGCGTCCTCCACCAGCAGCGCCGAGTCGGAGAGCACCAGGTGCTCGACGGTCGACTCGTCCCAGCGCGCCATCACCACGGTTGCCTGCGGCGTTCGCACGTGAGAAAGGTCACATCGCGGACCGTGCGCGCGGGCCGTCCGTTCGATGGCCTCCGCGAGGCACTCGGCCGGCGTCATATCCCGCCGCGAACCGGACAGTTCGAGCAGCGCCCCGCCGAGGCGGGCCACGTACCAGGGCACATCGTGCTCGCAGCCCACGTCCTCCGGCGGCGGAGTCACCCCGTCCAGCACCACCAGCGCTCCGCCGCGTCCAGCCGCAGGTAGGGCTACTGACGCGTAGTCCTCGTTGGGGATCCGCGGGCTGCCGGGCTCGCTCGCCATCTCGATCCGCATGGGGCCAGTCTGCCGGAGGGGCCGCCGGGGCGGCGGGCCGGAGTCGGGCCGGAGTCGAACACCGTCGGACGTCGTCGCGGCTCCGGCGGGCGTCGGCGCGTCACCGCCGTGGCCTGCGTCCTTCGCCGGAGTTCTGCCGGAATGAGAGATTCCGAGGGGATGGGGGCGAGCATCTTGCCAAAACCCCAGGCGAATTTCCATCCCCTGCCCGGCGTGTGGTCAAACCACCGACCGGACCGGAGTTGTTCGGCAACTCCCTGGTGATGTTCACTCCTTCGAGTGGCCCGGCACAGGGAACCGCTCCACCTCTCGCGGCAGCGCTGGAAAGGTCGGTCGCCGCAGATGAGCGCGGACGGACGCGGTACGGTCCCTTGCCGCACACGTTGGACTGTCGCGTTCCGGGCAGGACCGGGACGGCGGAACGAGATTGCGAGCGCGGGTGGGGAAGAAGCGACTCCGGGGCAGCCGGCAGAACCAGCAGGACACCACGGTCTCCACGGCGACCTCCACGGTCTCCACGTCCGCGCGCAGGGCACGGGTGCGCAACCGGCTGCTGGTGTCGGTCACCCTGTGCGCCGTCGCCGTCCTCGCCGCGGGCGCGCCCGGAGTGGCCACCGCCTCCCGTGATCTGACGGAAGCCCAGCGGCTGGTCGACCGCGCCGACCTGGGCCGGCGCGCCGTCTCCCTCTCCCACGCCCTCGCCGACGAGCGAGACGCCGTCGTCCGCCGCACCGCCGCGGGCGCCGCCGCCGGCGGCGAGGGGCTCTCCGAGGCGGAACGCGCCCGCGTGGACAGCCGGATCCGGGAACTGCGCGCCGACGCGCCCGCCGGCGTACGGCGGCTGCTGGACGAGTTCCCCGACGTCCGCGAGCGGGCCCTGACCGGGCGGAGCGACGCCGAGGAGACCTACGACGCCTACACCCGGGTCATCCAGGCCCTCGGCGGCATCACCGCCGCCACCACCCGCGCCCTCCCCGGCCGGGCCGAGAACGCGACGGCCGACGCGCTCCCCGACCTCGGCCGCGCCGTCGAGCAGGCGTCCGCCGCCCGCGGGCTGCTGCTGGCCGCGCTCGCCGCCGGAGGCGCACAGCCGGAGCTGACCGCGGCGGGCCAGCAGGCGCACCTGCGCGAGCAGGCGGCCCTCGCCGACTTCGAGCAGACCGCGCGGGCCGCCGACCGCGACGCCTACGACAGGACCGTCACCGGCACCGACGTCACCCTGGCCGAGCGCTACCTCGCCCGCCTCACCGACCAGCCGCGGCTGGACTCCCGGGACCTGGCGCTGAACCGCGCCCGCGTCGAGACCTCGCTCAACGCCCGCGTGGACCGCATGCGCAGCATGGAGTCCTCGCTGGCCGTCGCCGAGGTGAAGCGGCTGAGGACGCTGCGCGACGACGACCTCACCGCGCTGGAGCTGCGCATCGCCCTGCTCGGGGTCTGCCTGCTGCTGACCGTCGGCATCAGCGTGCAGACCGCCCGCTCGATGACCCGGCCGCTGGCCGTCCTCCGGCTCGGCAGCCGGCGGGTGGCCGCCGACCCGGTGGCCGAGGAGCCGGTGGCGTACAAGGGACGCAACGACGAGTTCGCCGACGTCGTGCGCGCGGTCAACCGGTTGCGGGAGGCCGCCGTCGCGCTCCACGAGCGCGCCGGCGACGCCGAGGCCAAGGCCGTCGAACTGGCCGCCGAGCGCAAGCGGCTCCAGCGCGAGTACGCGGCCCTGGCCGAGCGGCTGGAGGGCGGGCAGGGCGTCTCCCACAACACGTTCGTCCACCTCGCGCTGCGCACCCTGGGCCTGGTGGAACGGCAGCTCGCCGTCATCGAGAGCATGGAGCACGAGGAGAAGGAGCCGGAGCGGCTCGCCACCCTCTTCAAGCTCGACCACCTCGCCACCCGGATGCGCCGCCACAGCGAGAACCTGCTGCTCCTCGTCGGGGCCGAGCACGCCACCGGCCAGGTCGAGCCGGTGCCGCTGCTGGACGTGCTGCGCGCCGCGATCAGCGAGGTCGACTTCTACGAGCGGGTGGAGCTGACCGGACTGCCTCCGCACGCCCAGGTCGCCGGCCCCGCCGCCGACGACGTCAGCCACCTGATCGCCGAACTCATCGACAATGCCATGGCGTTCTCCCCGCCGGAGGACGAGGTGCGCCTCTCCGGCTGGATGCTGGAGAACGGCGGGATCATGCTCTCCGTCCAGGACGAGGGCATCGGCGCGACCCCCGAGCGACTGGCCGAGCTCAACGCCCAGCTCGCCGGGGAGTGCGTCGGGGACTCGGAGGAGGACGGCACGCTGGGCATGGGCCTGTACGTGGTGGCCCGGCTCGCCGCGCGGCACGGGATCAAGGTGGAGCTGCGCGCGCAGAAGCAGGGCGGCATCGCCGCGGTCGCCATCCTGCCGCGCGCCCTGCTGCCGGACCGCCCGATGCCGGGCGCGAGCGCGAAGACCGCCGCGGGCACGGTCCCGACCCTGCCGGGGACGGTCGCCGAGGCCAACGGCAACGCGCTGCCGACCCGCAAGCCCCGGGCGGGAAGCGCGGGGAGCGCGGCGGCCACGCCGGCCGACGGTGGCGCCGAGACCGCTCCGGACGCCGGGGCCTCCGAGTCCGTCGAGGAGTCCGAGGAGCCCCGGGAGTCCGGGAGGTCCGAGGAGGCTCGGAAGCCCGAGGAGGCCGAGCACACCAGGGAGCCGGAGGACACCGGGGCGGCGGCCCGGGAGGCCGAGCCCGCCGAGCCCGCCGAGCCCGCCGGGAACGAGGGGGACGCCGGACCCGCCGGGTCCGCCGAACCCGCCGAGCACGGCCGGACCGAGGACGAGGCGCCCACGCCGGGTCCCGTCGCGGAGGAGGAAGCCGCTCCCGCCGGACGGACCGTCACCGCCAAGGGGCTCCCCAAGCGGACGCCCCGGATCGTGCCGACCGGTACCGGAGTCCCCCGCCCCCGCACGGGCGGGCTGAAGGCCGAGGAACTGCGGCGTCGGCTCGGCGGCTTCCAGCAGGGCGCCCGGGCGGGCCTGCGGGACGCGGAGGCCCAGATCGCCGAGGAGGAGAGCGGCCGAGCGAAGCCGACCGGTACGGGTGGCACTGTTGAGGAGGCACGGAAGTGAACGCGCCCACCACCGCACACACGCCCAGCAAGGAGGCCCGCAACCTGCGCTGGCTGCTGGCCAAGCTGGTCGACGAGGTCCCCGGCGTACGGTCCGTCGCCGTGGTGTCCTCCGACGGACTGCTCCTGCTGTCCTACGACCCGGACGGAACCGCGGAGTCCGGAAGTGACCGGGCCCGCGGGGAGGAGGGGAAGCGGGCGGGGAGCGGCCCCAGGGGCTCCAGCGCCGACCTGGCGACCATCGTCTCCGGCCTCGGCTCCCTGACCCAGGGCGCCGCGAAGCTGATGGACGGCGGCCCCGTCAAGCAGACCGTGGTCTCGATGGACGAGGGCAGCCTGTTCGTGATGTCGATCAGCGACGGCTCGCTGCTCGGCGTCCACGCGGCGCCCGACTGCGACATGAGCGTCGTCGCGTACCACATGGCCCTCTTCGTCGGCCGGGCCGGGCACGTCCTCACCCCCGAACTCCGCACCGAACTGCGCGCGTCGATCGAGGAGACGGACCAGTGACTTCCAGCAGCCCCCTGCCCGTGCGCAAACCCGCGCGGGTACGCCCGTACTCCCTGACCGGCGGACGTACCCGCTTCGGCCACGTCCTGCTGGTGGAGACCCTCGTCGGCGCCATCGAGGCCCCCGAGGAGCACCGCGAGCTGACCTCGGGCGGCCTGCGCGACCGCGTGATGCCCGAGATGAGGGCCATCGTCGAGCTGTGCCGCCGGATCCGGTCGGTCGCCGAGATCGCCGCCCGTCTGCGGATGCCGCTGGGCGTGGTGCGCGTGCTCCTGAGCGACCTCGCCGACCAGGGACGCATCCGGGTCTACGGCACCGGATACGACAACGACCGTCCCGACCGTGCACTGCTGGAAAGGGTGTTGGGTGGACTTCGCAGGCTCTGACACCGCAAGAGACACCACCGTGAAGGGTTCCGGAGAGACCGCCGAGGAACTCCTGCCCCTGTCGGAGGAGCGCGACCGCGCCCCCATCTCCGTCAAGATCGTGGTGGCCGGGGGCTTCGGCGTGGGCAAGACGACCTTCGTCGGCTCGGTCTCCGAGATCGAGCCGCTGACCACCGAAGCGGTGATGACCCAGGCGAGCGAGGACACCGACGACCTCACCGCCACCCCGGAGAAGACCACGACCACGGTCGCCATGGACTTCGGCCGCATCAGCCTGGAAGCCGACCTGGTGCTCTACCTGTTCGGCACCCCCGGCCAGCGGCGGTTCTGGTTCATGTGGGACGACCTGGTGCGCGGCGCGATCGGCGCGGTGGTCATGGCCGACACGCGGCGGCTGGAGGACTGCTTCCCGGCGCTCGACTACTTCGAGAGCTGCGGCCTGCCGTACATCGTCGCCGTCAACCACTTCGAGGGGACGACGTACTACGAGCCCGAGGACGTGCGCGAGGCGCTGTCCATCCCGGCCCAGGTGCCCGTCCTGGTCATGGACGCGCGCAAGAGGGACACGGTCGTGGACTCGCTGACGGCGCTCGTCGGCCACGCGCTGGACCTCACGCCCGCCTGATCCGGCGGCCCGCTCCGGCCGGTCGGTGCCCCGGCCGGGACACCGGCCGGGACCCGATCCGTTCCACCACACCCAGGCACCTCAGGGGAGATCCGCCATGCGGAAGATACTCATCGTCGGAGCCGGCCAGTCCGGCCTCCAGCTCGCGCTCGGCCTCCAGGCGCACGGCTACGAGGTCACCGTGATGTCCAACCGCACGGCGGACGAGATCCGCGGCGGCCGGGTCATGTCCACCCAGTGCATGTTCGACCAGGCCCTCCAGCACGAGCGGGACCTGGGGATCAACTTCTGGGAGAACCAGAGCCCGAGGACCGAGGGCCTGGGCGTCTCGGTCGCGGGTCCCGACGGTTCGCGCGTCGTCGACTGGCTGGGCCGGCTGGACGGCTACGCGCAGTCCGTGGACCAGCGCCTGAAGATGGCGGGCTGGATGGAGACCTTCGCCCAGCGCGGCGGCCAGTTGGTCATCCACGGGGCGACGGTCTCCGACCTGGACTTCTTCTCCCGCACCTACGACCTGGTGCTCGTCGCGGCGGGCAAGGGCGAGCTGGTGTCGATGTTCGAGCGCGACGCCGCGCGCTCCCCGTACGACAAACCGCAGCGCGCGCTGGCCGTCGCGTACGTGCACGGCCTGGAGCGGCGCCCGGAGCACCCCGACACCCTGGCGGTGCGCTTCAACCTGGTGCCGGGCGTCGGCGAGCTGTTCATGATCCCCGGCTACACCCTCTCCGGCGCCTGCGACATCCTGTTCTGGGAGGGCATTCCCGGCGGCCCGCTGGACGTCTTCCAGGGCGTCAAGGACCCCGCCGAGCACCTGTCCCTCACGCTGGAGCTGATGGAGCGCTTCACGCCGTGGGAGTACGCGCGGGCCACCAAGGTGGAGCTGACCGACGCGGGCGCCACGCTCGCGGGCCGCTACGCGCCGACCGTCCGCAAGCCGGTCGGCCGGCTGCCCTCGGGCGGCGCGGTGCTGGGCGTGGCCGACGTGGTGGTGGCCAACGACCCGATCACGGGCCAGGGCTCCAACACCGCCTCGAAGTGCGCCGCCTCCTACCTGGCGTCGATCCTGGAGCGGGGCGACAAGCCGTTCGACGAGGAGTGGATGCAGGCCACGTTCGACCACTTCTGGGAGACGACGGCCGGCTACGTCACCAAGTGGTCGAACGGGCTGCTGGCGCCGCCGCCGGAGCACGTGCTGAAGCTGATCGGCGCGGGCATGGAGCACCAGGCGCTGGCCGACCGGTTCGCGAACGCCTTCAGCGACCCCTCCGACCTGGAGAACTGGTTCTTCGACCCGGAGAAGGCGGAGGCCTACCTGGCGAGCCTCGCCTCCGACTGATCCCGATCGGGCCGGCCCGACCGGGTCCGGCCCGTCGAGTGAGCCCGGTGAGCCCGGTGGTCCCGTACCCGGCCGCCGGGCTCATCCGCCCCCGGGCGGCGCCTGCGCCGACTCCAACCGGCGCAGGCGGTCCAGCTCCGCGTCGGTGAGCGAGGCGAGCAGCCGCTGGACCTCCGCCAGGCGCCGCTCGGCCTCGTTCCGCTGCCGCTCCCGCCGCGCGGCGAGCGTCTGCCGGCGGTCCAGGGCGCCGCGCGCCCGGGACGCCAGGTCGGCCAGCCGCCGTTCCTCGGCGGACAGCCGCTCGGCCAGGGCGGTGCGGCGCGCCGCCATCCGGTCCAGCGCCCGCCCGTACTCGAACACCGCCCACACCTCCCGCGCGTCGCGGCCGAGCAGCAGCCGCAGGTGGGGCGGGAAGGTCCCGACGCCCCGGTACTGCCGGCGGGCGATCCGTCCGGCCTCGTCGCGCGCCGCGTCCAGCCGGACGCGGGTGTCGGCCAGCCGGTCCTGGAAGCGGGTGACGCGCGCCCGCTGCGCCGTCAGCTCCCGCTCGGTCGCGCGGTACGCCTCGGTCGCGGCCTCGCCGCGCCGGTGCAGGTCCCGCAGCCGGGTGAGGAGTTCGCCGACGGGCTCGCCCCGGGAGACGGCGCCGGCGGGCTCCGGCGGCACGGCGGTGCCGGCCGCGGCGAGCACCAGGGCGAGCACCAGGACGGCCAGCACCACCGCCGCCCGTGGGAACCACGTGGAACAGCCCCGCGCCCCTGACACCGCCTCACCTCCGTGCCGTCCTCGGGGGTACTCGGCGATCGTGGCACGCGGGGCCGCCGGCGGCCTCCCGGCCGGTGCGCCGGTTGCGGCGATCGCGGCAACCGGCACGCCGACCGGGTGACCCGGCTCCTCCGTGCGGCCCCGTCAGGAGGGCCGCTTGAGCGTGACGGTCAGCGCCCAGTCGGAGGGCCGCTCGGTGTACATCACCGCGCCCGCCAGGTCGCTCTCCTGGGTGGGGGTGACGTCGTCGTAGGGGAAGGCGTACCCGCGGCCGTCGGCCACCAGCTCGTGGACCAGGCGCGCGTACTCGTGCCGGGGGCCGTGGACGTAGAAGTCCCGGGAGGTGGCGTCGGGCTGGGAGGGGTTGCTCACCAGCGTGGTCCGGCAGAACGCGGCGCCCAGCACCGCGGCGATGCGGCCCTGCTGGGTGGCGTTGATCCCGTGGAGGGTGCCGTCGCAGCCGAAGATGTCGGCCTCGGCGCTGGAGCCGGCCGTGCCGGGCTTGCGGAAGGAGTCGGGGGAGCCGTCGGTGATGCCCTGGAAGACCAGCCGGTCGCCCTGGGTCCGGCCGACCACCGTCTTCCCCGGCCAGACGTCGCCGAGGGAGATCCGCAGGTCCGTCCCGCCGTCGGCGCGGTACTTGTGCCACACCTCGTCGACGTAGGCGCGGTAGTGCCCGGCGAACACGTCCGTGCCCAGGCCCGGCAGCTTGGCGGGGCTGGAGACCCGCACCAGCCGGCCGCCGTCGTACAGCGCGCACTTGCCCCAGTCGCCGCCCGCCTGCTTCAGCCGCTCGGCCAGCAGGGCGGTGCCGCCCGCGGGCATGCCGCCGACGCGCTGCACCGCTCCGCTGCCCGGGGTGAGGGTGAGGGCGATCGGGAGGGCGACGCCGTCCACGCAGGTGATGTTCCCCCAGATCCCGCTCGGGTTGTAGGTGAACTCGCAGTAGTCCCAGATCGTGCGGTACGACGGGTCGGAGGGGTTGGCGGCCGACGGCTGGACGAGGGCGCCCGCGGCGCCTCCCGCGTTGGGGTTGGCGAAGAAGGCCACGCTCTCGCCGAGCGAGAAGTACACCCGGGCGCCGGTGAGGTGGGTGTTGAGCCGGATGTCCTGGCCGAGCGGCAGCCGGTGCGAGGCGAGGAAGCCGCTCAGGTCGTGCATCCGCTCGGACGGGTTGGGGATCGGGTCCAGGCGGCCCGTGGAGGGGTTGAGGAAGCCCTGCCCGCCGCCGGGGTGGTCGGCGTGGAGGTAGGCGAACACGGTGGACTGGCCGGTGTCGTTGACCAGGCGCAGGGTCGGGACCGTGTCGGCCGTGGGGGAGGCGGGGACGTCGGAGGCGAAGCCGGTGGAGGTGGCGGCGTAGCCGATGACGGGGGCGGTGAGGGCTGCGGCGGACAGGCCGATGAACCTTCTGCGGGACACCACGGTGGGGATCTCCTGTGGGGGGCGTGGTTATTGGCGTGCGCACGACAAATCGAGTCGTGCATCCGATCACCGGCCGAAGGGGGGAGGCGGGGGACCGGATGTCGTCACTGTGCTCAGAGGGCGCGCAAAGGTCAAGACTTTTCGCAGAGAGCGCTCTCATTTAAGGTTCGCTTACAACTCCTGAAAGACTCCGGTGAGTTGGGGCCCTCCGGCGGTCGCCGGCCGGAGAGGTCACCGACCGAAGAGACGCCACCCCAACAGCTCGCGGGCCTCGGCCGCCCGGACCCCGACCGTGTGCAGCCAGACCTCCGGCAGCCACTCCCCGGCCGGCCGCGACGCCGTCCCCTCCGGGTCCAGACAGGCCGCGAGCGCGCCCGGCGCCGGACGGTGGCACGGGTCCTTGTGGAGGCAGGCGAGCAGCGGCGGGTGCAGCGCGGTCGGCACCCCCGTCAGATCCGGCCCCTCCCGCCCGGAGGGCAGCACGCCGCCCGCGAAGGGGTGGTGGCCGCTCGCGGCGAGGGCCAGCAGGACGCCGAGGTCGAAGACGTCGTCGGCCCCCTGCCCGCGGTCCTCGGCCAAGGGGTCCAGGGTGAGCGCGCAGTCCACGAGCCGGGGTCGGTCGTCGGTCACCAGCACGGAGGACGGCCGCAGGCAGCCGTGGACGACCCCGGCGGCGTGGAGGGCGGCCAGGGCGCGGGCCAGCGCCGCGCCGAGCGCCCGGACGACGTCCTCGGGCGGTGGCCCGTACCGGTCCAGCAGGTGGGCCAGGGAGGGGCCGGGCACGAACTCCGAGGCGATCCACGGTTGTTCGCTGTCCAGCTCCCAGTCCAACGGCCGTGCCGGGTGCGGGTCGTCCACCCGGGTGCGGATCGTCTCCAGGTCGTGCCGCAGCCGGGCCCGCACCTGCCGGTCGCGCAGCAGCTCGGGACGGAGGGCCCGTACGGCGGCGGCCCGTTTGCGACCACCGCGCCGCGCGGCGCCCCGGCCGAGGTGGACCGGACCCGACGTGCCACGGCCGATCACCCCGTACAGCCGGTAGGGGCCGAGCCGCCGGGGTGCGTCGGTGCCGAGTGGGGCCATCCCTGGGGTCACGGGCGGCAGACTAGGGCCGTGTGGGGGAACGGGGGCCTCACCTGCGCCATTCCTGCCGAATCTCTTCGCAAACGCGCCCCACGCCCACGGCGCGGTGGCCCGTGGCACCCCGTGGCTCAGGCGCCCCTTCCCCGCCACGGCCACATCGGACCGCTCCGCGGCCTGCCCTCCGGAAGGTGGACGTACCGCCAGCCGCGCGGCAGGGCCAGCCGGCCGCTCCCGGCCACCGCCTCCAGTCGGTAGACGTGCACCACCGGCTCGCCCCCGTCCGGATCGGGCACGGGGATCTCGTAGTACTTCGGCGGCCGTCCCGTGGGCCCCACCAGCACGGGCAGCACCCGCCCGTCCATCGGGCCGCCGACGAACACCGTCTCCTCGCTTCTCACCGCACCAGTCTCACAGCAGGTGCAGGGCGTCGCCGACCACCGGGGCGGCGCGTCGCGCCAGCCGCCCCACCGGGCCGTCCGGGCGCTCCAGCGCCAGCGCGTTCCGGGTGACCTCCGCCGTCTGCGGGTCGCCGGCGGCGGTGGCGGCGAGCAGGGCGAGGAAGTGGTCCACCAGCCAGTCGCGCAGCTCCTCCAGCGGCGTCCGCTTGCTCTCGTCCAGCCAGATCAGCGAGGCGGCCTCGACCGCCGCGATCCAGGTGCGCACCATCATCCGCAGGCGCGGGCCGGGCTCCCGCGCCCCCAGGTGCAGCAGGATCTGCTCGGCCGCGGCCCGCCGCACCCCGTCCACGATCGCGTTCGTCCGGGACGTCTCGGCGACGCTGCCGCCCTGGAGCAACGCGGCGAACCCCGCGTCGTGCCCGTCGACGAAGGCCAGGTAGCGGTCCAGCGCCCGCGACAGCCTGCGGCTGAGCGGCCCCGTCTGCGGCTCGGCGAAGCACTGCCGCAGCTCGTCGGCCGCGCTGCCCAGCGCCGCCTCGTACAACTGCTGTTTGCCGCCGGGGAAGTAGCGGTAGACCAGCGGACGCGAGACGCCCGCGGCGGTGGCGACGTCGTCGAGGGAGACGTCCTCGGGCGCGTTGTGCGCGAAGAGGACGAGGGCCGTGGTGATGAGCTGGCCGCGCCGCTCCTCCACGCTGAGCCTGCGGTACGCCGGGGCGGTCATACCGGCAGCGTACCGCCGCCGCCCCGGCGCACTCCCCGGTCATCGGGCCAGCAGGCCCGAACTCACCCAGAGCCTGCGGCCCACCCCGCGCAGCACCCCGATCTCGTCCAGGAAGTCCGTCAGCCGCTTGGCCGCCGTCTGCATCACCTCGCGGCGGTGCGGACTGGCCTTCACCTGGGCGAGCGCCTCGCGGCGGTCGAGCCCGACGTCGGTGTAGACCTGCGGATTGACGAAGGAGACGGACATCACCCGGGCGGACTCGCCGGAGCTGACGCGGGTCAGCTCCGCCTCCCAGCGCGGGCAGCTCACCATCTGACGGCGCAGCTCCTCGCGCGCGTAGCGCACGTGGCGGGCCTCCTCCACGACGTGGATGCGGGTGATGCCGCGCACCAGCGGCTGGACCCGCTCGTCGGGGAAGGTCAGCCGCTGCATCCAGTCCAGGATCTCCTCGCCCAGCAGCGTCGCGGTGAACGAACCGGGCGTGGTGGAGACCGTCTTGAGGACCCGCGCGAGGTTGTGGTGCAGCCGCGTGACCGGGTACGGCCGCACCCCCGTCTTCGCGATGAAGCGGGTGAACATCTTGGAGTGGCGGCACTCGTCCTCGATCTCGGTGAGGGCGTAGCGCACGTGGAGGCTGTCCATGGGCTTGTCGTAGATGTGCCGCACCAGCAGTTGGATCAGGATGACCTCGAACCAGACGCCGATCGAGGCGAGGGAGGCGGCCTCGCGGCGGGCCAGGTCCATCCGCTGCTCCTCCGACATCCGCCGCCACAGCGGTGTGCCGTACAGGGAGACCAACTCCGGAGGCCAGAACCACTTGCCCTCCTCGAAGGGCGCGTCCCAGTCCAGTTCCTTGTCGGGGTCGAAGGAGTGCCTGGCCGACGAGTCGAGCAGGCGCCTGGCCACCTGTTCGCGGTCCTTGAGCAGTCCGAGGGCGTCCCGGAGCCCTCCGGCATCGGTCGCGGTCGTCATCGCACGGCCACCTCACTGTCGGGGGTTACTGGCAGTCACATCACGCTCGCCCTTTATGAGACTGCGCGTCAGCAAGGCCGTCAATCCCTCGCGCGGGCCTTTCGATCGGGTGGCGAGGACATGCGAAACCGCCCGGTGTCCGCCCCGCGGGGAGGCGGACACCGGGCGCCCGGAACGGCGGACGCCCCGCCCCCGGTGCCGGGTGCGGCACCGGGGGCGGGGCGTTCAGGACAGGCGTCAGCGGTGGTGGCAGAAGTGCGGAGCCGGTCCGATGTTGGTGACGTAGCGGGCGGAGACCCAGCCGTCGTGACGGTGGTGGTCCCGGTCGAGCTTGTACCACAGGTTGTTGCCGCGGACGTTCTCACCGCGGACCTTGCACTCGATGTGGACGATCCGGCCGTACGGCAGCGTGGCGATGATCCGGGAACGGGTGTTCGGGTGGGCGCGGACGTTCAGACCGTTCCGGGCGATGACGCGGCCCAGGTAGTGGCGACGGTCGTCCGCCGTCCGCGAGGCCTCGTCGGTGGGCTGCGGCGCGCGCTCCGCGGGGCTCGCGGGAGCCTCGACGCTCGGCCGGCCGAGGTCGGCTACGGGGGCGGGCGGCTCGGCGAGGGCGGGCCCCGCGGCGGTGGTGAGCGCGATGGCGCCACCGGCCGCAGCCAGGGCGAGCTTGCTGAGCTTCGACTTGAACATGCGGAGAAACCTCCTGGGAGGGGAGGGCCCGGCACGGGGCCGGGCCCGGGGAAGGGACACATGGACTACGTCACGGCCCGTGGCGGGCCGATCACTACCACGCGCAATTCACGTTAAATCGGTACATATGCGCACGCAATTCATCACGGAGTGTCACCGAATCGGTCAAACTCCAGCTCAGCGCCTGTGCGCCGTCCCGAACCCCCTCGCCGTCCCGCTGCTCCACACAGGTGGACGTGCCGACCATCCGCCCAGGTCAGAGCCCTGACACGCCTCCCCGGTCCACAGAACGCGCGGATCGGCCCCCGCCCTGACACGTCCCTCGCACGCCCGTACAACCACCCCTCTGTACGAGGAACGGCGGTAACCGGACGGGCGGGCCTCCCGGTTGGAGGGGTGGGGGTGATCACATGACCGATCCCACATCACCGCAGGACACCGAAGGCACCGACCCGCGTCCCGAACCACGTCCCGACCCGCGTTCCGAACCGGCGGACCGCGCGGACGAGACGGTGGACCTCTTCCGCGCCATCGGCAAACAGATCAAGATCCTCCGGGAACGCGCCGGACTCACCCAGAAGGAACTGGGCGACCGCGTGGGCTACGGCCTGGACCAGATCTCGTCGGTGGAACGGGCCCGCAGGACACCGCAGCCGGAACTGCTGGACGCGGCCGACGACCTCCTGAACGCGGGCGGCCTGCTCAAGGCCGTGAAGGAGGACGTGATCCGCGCCAAGGCACGGGCGCGGGTCCGGCATCCGGAGTGGTTCCGGGACTACGCCCGCCTGGAAGCCGACGCGGTCCAGGTCGACTTCTTCAGCACCCTGACCGTGCCGGGTCTGTTGCAGACGGAGGACTACGCGCGCGTCGTCTTCTCCGCCTATCAGCCACTCCTGTCGGAAGAGACGATCGAACAGCGGGTGACCGCACGGCTGGCGCGTCAGGAGATCCTCACGTGTTGGCCGGCTCCGGTGGTTACCGCCGTCATCGAGGAGTCGGTGTTGCGAAGGCGCCTTGGCGGTACCGAAGTTCTGCGGGGACAGCTCGGGCATCTTCTGTCCCTCGGCAGGCTGCGCAGCACCACCATCCAGGTACTGCCCATGGAGAGCGAGGAACACGGCGGTCTCGAAGGCCCGTTCATCCTCCTGACGCCGAAGGGCAGGCAGCAGGTCGGTTACGTGGAGGTGCAGGGGGTCAGTCGGCTGATTACAGAGCCGGATCAGGTCCGTATCCTGGCGGCACGCTACGGAAGCATCAGGGGACAGGCCCTCACCCCGCGTGAGTCCCTGGCCCTGATCGAGAAGCTGCTGGGGGAGCTATGAACGCCGAACAGCCGATACCGGACAGCGCGGAACTCGTCTGGCACAAGAGCAGCCACAGCGGGGGCGACGGCGGGGAGTGCGTCGAGGTCGCCGTCACCGTCCCGACCGTCCACGTCCGTGACTCCAAGAACGTGCGAGGGCCGCGCCTGTCCTTCGGCGTCTCGCAGTGGGCGGCGTTCGTGGACTTCACGGCCGGCCGCTGACCACCAGCGAGGGGCGTGCCGCCGACGGCCTTCGGCGGCACACCCCTTGACGCTCGGTCGAGAACCTTCGCGATGGCGAGGGCGATGCGCTCGATCCGGTCGATCGCGTTGTTCACGTCCGCGTCGGTGATGGACCGTCGGCGCTCCGGATCGCTCACAGCCCGGCCTCTGCCTCCGCCGCCTCCCGAGTGCGCCGGATCTCCGCGGTCGCCTCCGTGGGGTCCTGTTCGCCGGCGTCCACGATCCTCTCCAGCTCGCGCAGGCGGGCCGAGCGCTCGGGATGCTCCGGTGCGGACGATCGGGTCCTTCGTGCGGTACCGGCCGGATCGTGTGGCGGGGACGACCGTGGTGCGGGCGGCGCGGAAAGCGGGGCCCGGCCGACGTGACGGGACCCCGCCGGGTCGTACCCGGCGGGGTCCCTCGCGCGTCACGTCATCCTCGGGGCACGGCGCCCCTCGTCACCACGTGACCTGGCCGTTGCCGCCGTCGAAGACGACGTCGGAGCAGGAGTAGAAGTTCTCCTGGCTGTCGGAGCGGATCCAGTGGATGTAGATGATGTGCTGGCCGGAACGCTGCGGAAGCTGGACGTTCCAGTAGTAGTGACCGGTCTCGGAGCCGACCGCGCCCGACTGCGGCGGGTTGGTCACGCTGTTGATCTTCTCCAGGTCACCCCAGGCCAGCGCCTTGGTCGGGGACCAGCCCTGCTTGGTGATGTACACGTCGAAGCGGCCCGGGTGGTGCGCCCAGTTGCTGTGCTTGATCTGGATGTTCGAGCCGGAGGTGAGGTGCGTCTTCGGCCAGTCGGTGCGGGCCGCGTTGTACGCGGAGAACTGGAACGGGCCGCGGTCGCCGCCGCTGCACAGCTTGCCGTCGGGGATGTAGCCCGTGGTGCGGCCGCCGCCGTTGGAGTCGAGCACGGCGAACCAGTTGTACAGCCCGGTGGTGCCGTTCTGCCGGACCGCGGCGGCGCAGGCCGGGTTGGACGGCATCTGGTGCCCGCTCTTGACCAGGTCCTGGTAGCAGAACCAGGTGCGCGAGCCCGGGAACAGGGTGGCGCCGTGGGCCGACGCGGGGGTGGTGGTCGCGACCGCCGTGACGAGGGCGAACAGTGCCGCGCCCAGGGCGCCCAGGGTGCGCGGTAAGCGGATCGGGGACTTCCTCCGCTCCGTGTTCCGTATGGCCATGTGGGGGGTCTCCTTCGGAGTGCGTGTGACCGGCGGCAACGACCCGCTGACGTCTGGCGGGTCGGTCGCAACCCGCCGCCGGGATGTGCAGCCATGCCTGGTGGGGGACGCTCCCGACGGTTGCGCGCAGTCCTGATGGGAGCGCTCCCATGTATCCAACGTAGCGTCAACCGGAGGATTCGTAAACGCTTCTGACAACTTTTCCCTACAGGTGGCCCGCCGCTGCGCGGAACCGTCCGCGAAACGGCGCGGCAACACGGCGCGGCCCCCTCGCCCCGAGCGATGAGCCTCGAGCGATGAGCCCCGCGCTACGAACCGAGCGGGGCGCCCTCCCGGGAGAAGTACTCCCGCATGGCCTCGGTGTGCGTCGGGAAGACCAGCTCGACCGCCTCCTCCAGCACGAGCCACTCCGTCGCCTCGGCCGTGGGCGCCGACGGCGGCAGGCCCTCCGCGTTCCGGGCGGGCAGCAGGCCGAAGACGAGGACGGTGCGGGGGGTGGTCCGGACGTCGAAGAGACGGACGTCGTCCGCGGCGGCCTCCAGCCCCGTCTCCTCCCACAGCTCCCGCACGGCGGCCTGCTCCCAGGTCTCGCCCGTCTCCACGTACCCGCCGGGCAGGGCCAGCTCGCCGCGACCGGGCTCTATGTCCCGCCGCACCACCACCAGCCCCCGCCCGCCGGCGTCCGTGACGACCGGCTGCAACGCGACCGCGACGGGGAGAGGGTTCGCCCAGAGCGTCTCGTCACACCCGGGGCAGTCCCTGGGCCACACGGCGTCGCCGGGGTAGGCGGTCCCGCAGAACGGGCAGTGGGTGATGCGGCGGCCTGGGGTGTATCCCATGTGCGGACGTCCCTTCTCGTGTGCCCGGCGGACCCGGGGTCGGCGTCTCCGGCTCCAGAACGATCCTGCCACTCGGCGTCGGGGCGAGGCGCCCGTGGTCCACGGGGCCGATCGCCCCGGATCGCCGTTCCGCCCGGACCGACCGGAGGGCTTCGTCCCGCGGCCCCGGGAGCGAGCCGGGACCGCGACGCCACCGCCGCACGCGACACGTCGCGCGGGGACGACCGCTTGTCCGGCCGGAGGGCCGGGGCGACGATGGGCCGGTGACGATCTTCCGCTGCGTGAAGTGCCGGACAGAGGTGACGCGCCCGGTCCGTGAGGTGCCGCTTCCGGACCCCGCCGACGCCCGCGCCCCGTACGAGATGGAGGACGGGCAGGAGTGCCCGCCGCGCATGGCACCCGGCACGTTCGCGGTGGACCCCCGGCCCGCCGGGCCGCCGTGGACGGAGGCGTCGGACCGGAACGGGGACAGGGTCCTGGTGCCGGGCGGCCCGCGGAACAGCGTCGTGCTGTGCCCCGCCGACGTCAGGGACCTGCGGCCGATCCACGGCAAGGGGCGGCGCAACGGCTGCTGCGGCCCGGACGGCCAGGACGGCCCCAACCTCGCCTGCGCCGGCTGCGACGCGGAGATCGCCACCGAGTACGGCGACTGCTGGACCTGGCAGCAGGTGGTCCTCGTCCCCACCGCCGTCGAGCGGTGCGAGACCCCGCCCGTCCGCTCGGAGGAGGAGCCGTGGACCTGATCGCGGTCCTCGGCGAGGCCGTGGCCGTCCTCAAGGCACCCCTGGGCCGGGAGGACGTCGCGCAGGGGTGGACCGACGAACTGCGCCGGGAGATCCAGGAGGAGATCTCGGTCGCCCGCTCGGCGCTGCGACGGCACGGACCGGAGACGGTCCGGTACCTGCGTCCCCGCCTGGACGAGTGGATGGCGCGCGAGGGCGTACGGCCGGGACGCCTCCACGACGTGGTGACACGGACGCAGCGGCTGCTCACGGAGGCTCGCGCCACGGCCCGCTGACCCGCCGGCGGGCCCCGACGGGTGCCCGACATCCGGCCGTCCCCGGCGTGGAGCAGCCCGCGGTGATCGGCGGCCGGACCGCCGCGTACCGGATGAACGCGCAGGACCGCACCGAGGACGCGCGCCGGGACGAGCCGGCCGCCAAGAGCACGACCGGCCGGACTCCGTCCCCCCCTTCGGCTTCGACCTCATGAACCGACCGGCCGGGCTGTCCCGTCCTCGCCGACCTGCGCGAGTCGTGAAAGCCGTCCCGAAAGGCAGTGCTGCCCACGGCAGTTGACTGCGCACGACGACGGCGGCATGGCAGAGCCGGCAGCTGGAGGGATTGAGCATGGGAGACGTTGACGTACGTGTCGTGATTCACCGGTACGCGTACCACACCGACCCGGACTGTCCGGCGCTGAACGGCAAGCCGGAGCCATACGGGGGACGGGAAACGATGGCAGAGGAAAAAGCAGAAGAGCAGGGCCTCAAAGCCTGCAAGCAGTGCGAGAGGTAACAGCGATTGCCGTTCCGCAGGGGCCGCGGCATCTCAAGCTGCGACCCCTGCACACAGGCTCTACGAGACCGCGAGCCCGCCGGCTGCCTCCCACAGCCGGTGGTCCGCTGCCTGCTCGCAGAAGTCGCGGACGACGGCCGCAGAGCCGAGTCCTGCCGGATGTCGCCGGAACTCGGCGAGGTAGCCGGCGCAGCGAGCGGACTTGAGCTGTTCGCCGAGGTCGAGGGCGTCCAAGGCCACCCGGCACGCCTCCTCCGGATCGTCGGCCCGTAGGTGGGCGTCGGCGAGCACGGGGGCGGGGCCGGACCGAGCCGGTGGAGACGCGGCCGACGGCCGGTAAGGCGCACGACCGGCGGGGGCGGAAGCAGCGCGCGGAGGGAGAAGTCCGGCTGGTGCCGATCCCGCCACCGCTGGTACGGATGCTCCGGGAGCACCTGGAGGAGTCCGGCACGGCCGAGGACGGCCGGCTGTTCGCCAACGAGCGGGGCAACGCTGTGGCGGCCTCGTCGTACTCCCGAGTGTGGAAGCGGGCGCGGGAGCCGGCGCTCCTGCCGGAACAGGTCTCCTCGGTTCTGGCGGCCCGGCCGTACGACCTGCGGCACGCGGGCGTCTCGCGGTGGCTCGACTCGGGCGTGCCCGCTCCGGAGGTCGCCGCGCGTGCGGGCCACTCGGTGGACGTACTGCTCAAGATCTACGCCAAGTGCGTCGACGGCCAGGAACAGGAAACGAACGACCGGATCGTGAGGGGTCTGGGCGAGGAGGACGACGAGTGGGGAGGGTGAGACGGTCCGCTGAACGATCGATGAGGAGCCCCGGAGAGATCCGGGGCTCTCGGCGTTCCATGGCTGACAGCCCTGGGCCGGCGTCATCGGACATCGGAAGATGCCATCGATATGAAGCTTTCCAACGCTTGCCGTGCCTGCTCCCCAAGGGTGCTCAGCTCGGTTTTGGTGGAGGCTCGATGGACGTCGGAGGTCAGTTTGTATGCGTGCTGTGCTGCGTCGACCAGCGCTTGGCTGCTTGCTATGAGCTGGACTCGGAACAGGGCGTGCAACGCGACACCGCGGAGGCGGTAGGCCTCTACCCGAGCATCAAAGCAGGCGGTGCTGTCGGGGTCCTCGTTCTTGCGATGCCACCGGTCGTGCTGCCCCCGCCGGAACTCGGTCACTGCCCCGGCGAAGTCGCTGTACACGGCCATGCGCTCCGAGCGGAGTTGTTGCTGGGCGGTGAAGTCTTGGGAGCGCTTGGTTGCCGTGCGCTGGAACAAGTGGGTCACCACAGCGCCCAGCAGCGTTCCCAGTACCGCTATGAGGGTCGAGAGAACACCGGTCATCAGGGCAGGACACCACAAGATCAACCATGCTCTGGGCTTGGTGACACCGTGGCTCGGCAGGGCATGGGCAGTTGGGGACCTACGGGGGCGCTGACCTGCAGGAAGACAGTCAAGATCATTACGCCGTCATTACGTGGTCACTGTCACGGAGCTGCCTCCGGCGGCGTCCGCCTGCACACGTACGAAGACCCCGCTTCCAGCGTCTGGGCTGGTGGCGGGGTCTGTCGGCACCTTCTGCGAGGTGCCCCCGGCAGGATTCGAACCTGCGCACACGGCTCCGGAGGCCGTTGCTCTATCCCCTGAGCTACGGGGGCGTGTCGGTGGCGATCCGCTGATCGCGTCGACGGGTAGAACACTACCAGCTTCCGAGGGGTGGGTCGGAACAGGGTTTCCCTTCGGCGGGCGGGCGGAAAGGGGGAAAAGCCGGACGCAGGGGGAGGGGCGGGCCTACTCTCTGAGGTGTGCCTGGCGTGTCCGGCCGGGTCCTTGTGGTGGACGACAACAAGGTCATCCGGCAGCTGATCAGGGTCAACCTCGAACTCGAAGGCTTCGAGGTCATGACCGCGGCCGACGGTGCCGAGTGCCTGGAGATCGTGGAGCGGGTGCGGCCCGACGCGATCACGCTCGACGTCGTCATGCCCCGGCTCGACGGGCTGCGGACCGCCGAGCGGCTGCGCGCCGACGAGCGGACGCGGAACATCCCCTTGGCGATCATCAGCGCGTGCACACGGGCGGAGCTGGAGGGCGAGCGGGCGCGCGCGGCGGAGGTCGACGCGTTTCTGGCCAAACCGTTCGAGCCGGTGGAGCTGGTGCGGATGGTGCGGGAGTTGGTCTTCGGGAGGGACGGGACGGGTGGGCCGTGTGGGGCGGAGTCCGCCGTACGGCCGTCGGTCCGGGCGCACCGGCCGGTGTGAGGTGCGTGTCATCCTTCGGAATGCGTTCGCGTGTCCCCGCCCCTCCTCCCATACCCTTGTCCCGTGACTCCCGCCCAGCTCTCGCGCACCGTGCTGCGCACCGTGCGCCGTGTCGCCGGGGACGGCGCGCTGGGCGAGCTGTCCCCGGACGCGCTGGACGCGCTGGCGGAGCGGATCACCGTGGGCAGACCGCCCCGGCCGGGCTGCGGGGACTACGCCACCAACGCCGCCCTCCGGCTCGCCGCCGCCACCGGCCGGCCCGCCCGGCAGGTGGCCGAGGTCCTGCGGGAGAGGCTGGCGCGTGAGGAGGGCATAGCCGAGGTGGCGATCGCCGGGCCCGGCTTCCTCAACGTCACCGTGCCCGGAACGGCACGGGCCGAGCTGGTGCGGGTCCTGGCGGAGGGGGACGGACGGTTCCCCGTGACGGCGTCCACCGACCCCGCGCGCGACACCGGGCGCTGGGCCGCCGCCACCGGCACGCGACCCTCGCTGGAGCAGCGGGAGAGCAACCCTCTCTTCCTGGTCCAGTACGCCCACGCCCGCGTCCGGGCGCTGCTGCGCGGCGCGCGCGACCTCGGCTTCGGTCCCGAGGCCGGGGCGGGCGGGCACGCGTACGACGACCCGCGGGAGCTGGCGCTCCTCGGGCTGCTCGCCGAGCACGAGCGGATCGCCGCCTCCGGCGCCCCCGACCGGCTCGCCCGTCACCTGGAGGCGGTCGCCGACGCCTTCCTCGACGTCCACGGGTCCGTCCTGCCCGTCGGGGAGCGGAAACCCCAGGCCGCCCACCGCGCCCGGCTCGCCCTCGCCCAGGCCGCCGGGACGGTGCTGGCCGGCGGCCTGACCCGGCTGGGCGTCACCGCACCCGCACATCTCTGATGGAGATCACGAAGCGACCATGAGCCGTTCCGCACACCCCGCCGGGCCCCGTCACGCCGACGTGCTCCCCGAGGGGCACTACAGCCCGCCGCCCGCCGACCTCAACGCCCTCGACCCGCGCGTGTGGTCCCGTACCGTCGCCAGGGACGCCCAGGGCGTCGTCACCGTCGGCGGGATCGACGTCAAGACGCTCGCCGAGGAGTTCGGCACCCCCGCCTACGTCCTGGACGAGGACGACTTCCGGGCCCGCTGCCGGGCCTGGCGCGAGGCCTTCGGCGACGCCGCCGACGTGTTCTACGCCGGCAAGGCGTTCCTGTGCCGCGCCGTGGTGCGCTGGCTGACGGAGGAGGGCCTCAACCTCGACGTCTGCTCCGGCGGCGAGCTGGCCACCGCCCTGGCGGGCGGGATGCCGGCCGAGCGCATCGCGCTGCACGGCAACAACAAGTCCACCGCCGAGATCGAGCGGGCCGTCGAGGCCGGGGTCGGCCGGATCGTGCTCGACTCCTTCCAGGAGATCGTCCGCGTGGCGCACATTGCCGAGCGGCTCGGCAGGCGGCAGCGCGTGCAGATCCGGGTGACGGTGGGCGTCGAGGCGCACACCCACGAGTTCATCGCCACCGCCCACGAGGACCAGAAGTTCGGGATCGCGCTCGCCGACGGCCAGGCGGCCGAGGCCGTGCGGCGGGTGCTGAAGCTGGACAGCCTGGAACTGGTCGGCATCCACTCCCACATCGGCTCGCAGATCTTCGACATGGCCGGCTTCGAGGTCGCCGCGCGCCGCGTGGTGCAGCTGCTGACCGACGTCCGCGACGAGCACGGCGTCGAGCTGCCCGAGATCGACCTCGGCGGCGGCCTCGGCATCGCCTACACCTCCGACGACGACCCGCGCGAGCCCCACGAGATCGCCAAGGCGCTGCACGACATCGTCGCCCACGAGTGCGCGGCCGCCGGGCTGGCGGTGCCGCGGCTGTCGGTGGAGCCGGGCCGGGCCATCGCCGGTCCGACCACCTTCACCCTCTACGAGGTCGGCACCGTCAAGGAGCTGTCGGGCCTGCGGACGTACGTCAGCGTGGACGGCGGCATGTCCGACAACATCCGCACCGCGCTGTACGACGCCGAGTACTCCGTCGCGCTGGTCTCCCGCGCCTCCGACGCCCCGCCGATGCTCTCGCGCGTGGTCGGCAAGCACTGCGAGAGCGGCGACATCGTGGTGCGGGACGCCTTCCTCCCCGCCGACCTGGCCCCCGGCGACCTGCTCGCCGTCCCGGCCACCGGCGCGTACTGCCGCTCCATGGCGAGCAACTACAACCACGCCCTGCGGCCGCCGGTGGTGGCGGTCTCGGGCGGCAAGGCCCGGGTGATCGTCCGGCGTGAGACGGAGGACGACCTGTTCCTCCTGGACGTCGGGTGATTCCCGCGGTCCCGGACACCGCGAGGAACGGGACCATCTCAAAAACAGAAGTCGACGTCTCGCATGCTGGATGAGGCGGGGAAACCGCCGAGCCGTACGTGAGACTTGATGTACCGGACCGTGAAGATAGCGAGGACTGATGATGCGTACGCGTCCGCTGAAGGTGGCGCTGCTGGGCTGTGGGGTCGTCGGCTCAGAGGTGGCACGCATCATGACGACGCAGTCGAAGGACCTCGCCGCCCGGATCGGCGCCCCGGTCGAACTGGCCGGGGTCGCCGTCCGGCGCGCCGGACGCGTCCGGGAGGGCATAGCCCCCGAACTGATCACCACCGACGCCGCCGCCCTGGTCGCCCGTGAGGACATCGACGTGGTCGTCGAGGTCATCGGCGGCATCGAACCGGCCCGCACCCTGATCACCACCGCCTTCGAGCACGGCGCCAGCGTCGTCACGGCCAACAAGGCGCTGCTCGCCGAGGACGGCTCGACCCTCCACGAGGCCGCCGAGAAACACGGCGTCGACCTCTACTACGAGGCCGCGGTCGCCGCCGCGATCCCGCTGGTGCGCCCGCTGCGCGAGTCCCTGGCGGGCGACACGGTCAACCGGGTCCTGGGCATCGTCAACGGCACCACCAACTTCATCCTCGACCGGATGGACTCCACCGGCGCCGGTTACGCCGAGGCGCTGGACGAGGCCACCGCCCTCGGGTACGCCGAGGCCGACCCGACCGCCGACGTCGAGGGCTTCGACGCCGCCGCCAAGGCCGCGATCCTCGCCGGCATCGCCTTCCACACCCGCGTCCGCCTGGACGACGTGCACCGCGAGGGCATCACCGAGGTCACCGCCGCCGACATCGCCTCCGCACGGCGCATGGGCTGCACGGTCAAGCTGCTGGCCATCTGCGAGCGCGCCGCCGACGGGCGGTCCGTCACCGCCCGCGTCCACCCGGCGATGATCCCGCTCACGCACCCGCTCGCCTCCGTCCGCGAGGCGTACAACGCGGTCTTCGTCGAGGCCGAGGCCGCCGGCCGGCTGATGTTCTACGGTCCCGGCGCGGGAGGCTCGCCCACCGCCTCCGCGGTCCTGGGCGATCTGGTCGCCGCCTGCCGCAACAAGCTCAGCGGCTCCCGAGGGCCGGGAGAGTCCGCCTACGCCCAGCTCCCCGTGAGCCCGATGGGCGAGGTGGTCACCCGCTACCACATCAGTCTGGACGTCGCGGACAAACCGGGTGTCCTCGCCCAGTGCGCCACCGTCTTCGCCGAGCACGGGGTCTCCATCGACACCGTGCGCCAGCAGGGCAAGGACGGCGAGGCGTCCCTGGTCGTCGTCACCCACCGGGCGCCGGACGCCGCCTTGTCGGCGACCGTGGAGGCGCTGCGCAACCTGGACACCGTGCGCGGCGTCGCGAGCATCATGCGGGTCGAAGGGGAATGAGAGAGATGACCGCCACCACCGCCAGCCCTGGCAACACCGCTTCTCGAATGTCCGGCACCCACCAGTGGCGGGGCATCATCGAGGAGTACCGCGACCGGCTCCCGGTCACCGACGACACTCCCGTGGTGACCCTGCGCGAGGGCGGCACGCCGCTGGTGCCCGCGCAGGTGCTCTCCGAGCGCACCGGCTGCGAGGTCCACCTCAAGGTCGAGGGCGCCAACCCCACCGGCTCCTTCAAGGACCGCGGGATGACGATGGCCATCAGCCGGGCGAAGCAGGAGGGCGCGCAGGCGGTCATCTGCGCCTCCACCGGCAACACCTCCGCCTCGGCCGCCGCCTACGCGGTGCGGGCCGGGATGGTGTGCGCCGTCCTGGTGCCGCAGGGCAAGATCGCGCTGGGCAAGATGGGCCAGGCGCTGGTGCACGGGGCCCGCATCCTCCAGGTCGACGGCAACTTCGACGACTGCCTCGCCCTGGCGCGCGGTCTGGCCGACAACTACCCGGTGGCGCTGGTCAATTCGGTCAACCCGGTGCGGATCGAGGGCCAGAAGACCGCGGCCTTCGAGATCGTCGACATGCTCGGCGACGCGCCCGACATCCACGTCCTGCCGGTCGGCAACGCCGGGAACATCACCGCCTACTGGAAGGGTTACAAGGAGTACGCCGACGCGTCCGTCGGCGACGGCGCCCACGCGTCCCGCACGCCGCGGATGTGGGGCTTCCAGGCGTCCGGCTCCGCGCCCATCGTCCGGGGCGAGCCGGTCAAGGACCCGCGCACCATCGCCACCGCCATCCGCATCGGCAACCCGGCCTCCTGGCAGCTCGCGGAGGCGGCGCGCGACGAGTCCGGCGGCTTCATCGACGAGGTGACGGACCGCCAGATCCTGGCCGCCTACCGGCTGTTGGCCGCGCAGGAGGGCGTCTTCGTCGAGCCCGCCTCCGCCGCCTCCGTCGCCGGCCTGCTCAAGGCCGCCGAGCAGGGGAAGGTCGACCCGGGCCAGAAGATCGTCTGCACCGTCACGGGCAACGGCCTCAAGGATCCGGACTGGGCCGTGCAGGGCGCCCCGCAGCCGGTCGTCGTCCCGGTCGACGCGGTCGCGGCGGCCGAGCGCCTGGGACTGGCGTGAAAGGCGCGAAGCACGTGATGCAAGGGGCGGACGCGGCACCCGTGAGGTGACCGCTCCCGCCCCGGGGGGCGCACACCCGCGCGCGACACGCATCGTGCGCCTCCCGTACGCCCTGTGTCGCCGACGAACGGTCCTTGGCTAGGCTGGGAGTACGTCCCGATCTGGCGTACGGCATGTGCCAGAGGTCAGTGGACCGGTCCGGCTCTCGGCCGCGGTTCCCACAAGACGTCACGTCGTGTGCCTCCGACCCGCATCAGACACGTCCGATCAGCACAGTCACACAAGGAGAGTCATCGAGCGATGGCCGGTCCCGCGTTCCGCGCCGCCGCCGTCCGGGTGCGCACCCCCGCCACCAGCGCCAACCTCGGCCCGGGCTTCGACGCCCTCGGCCTGGCCCTGGGTCTGTACGACGACGTCGTGGTCCGCGTCGCCGACTCCGGACTGCACATCGACATCGCCGGGGAGGGCGCCGACACCCTGCCCCGCGACGAGAGCCACCTGCTCGTGCGCTCCATGCGCACGACCTTCGACCTGCTGGGCGGCCAGCCCCGGGGCCTGGAGGTCGTCTGCGCCAACCGCATCCCGCACGGCCGCGGTCTGGGCTCCTCCTCGGCCGCCATCTGCGCGGGCATCATCGCCGCCCGCGCGGTGACCACCGGCGGAGCCGAGAAGCTCGACGACGCCGCCATGCTGGAGCTGGCCACGGAGATCGAGGGCCACCCCGACAACGTGGCGGCCTGCCTGCTCGGCGGTTTCACCCTCGCCTGGACGGACGGCGGCGCGGCCCGGGCGATCCGGATGGAGCCCAACCCCGCCGTCGTTCCGGTGGTCTTCGTCCCCGACCGCCCGGTGCTCACCGAGACGGCCCGCGGGCTGCTGCCCCGCACCGTCCCGCACGTGGACGCCGCCGCGAACGCCGGGCGGGCGGCCCTGCTCGTCGAGGCGCTCACCCGCCGCCCCGAGCTGCTGCTCCCCGCCACCGAGGACCGGCTCCACCAGGAGTACCGCGCCCCGGCGATGGAGGAGAGCGTGGAACTGGTCCACCGACTGCGGACCGACGGAGTGCCCGCGGTCATCTCCGGCGCGGGCCCCACGGTCCTCGCGCTGGTCGAGGACGGCGCGGCCGACAAGGTCGCGCAGCTGGCGGGCGACGGATGGGCGGCCAACCGGCTGTCCCTCGACACCGCCGGCGCCGGCGTGCTGCCGCTCGCCGGCACGGGCCAGTGACACGAATGCCGGCCTTGGAGAGGGGGAATGTTTGTTGGGTCCGGTAGTGTTAACCTCAAGTCTGCACTCGCAGCCTCCAGGGACTGCCCGAAGGTGGCGCGGTGCTCTCCGTGATCCCATGGGTACAGTCCCATACGGGAACACCCCCTTCTTCCGGGAGCCTCCTGAACTGCCTGAGCAGCCTGCCGAGCAGTACCGAGCTCGCTCCGGAACGGCGTGATCGACGCACGTCATCCCCTCACGCCACCTCATGTATCGATTCCTCCGCCGTACATCCAGGCGGAAACCACCGCCCCGGCCCGGTCGGAACAAGGACCGCAGCCGGACAGCACAACCGGTCGCCGAGCCAGACAGGCCGACGCCCGCTCCAGGGAAGGACCCTTCGTGAGCGATACCACCGATCTGATGGGCGTGGACACCGCCGAAACCACCGCGCCCGCCACGGACGCTCCTGCCGCGCCCGCCTCCGGTACCGCCCCCAGGCGTCGCCGCTCCGGCACGGGCCTCGAGGGCATGGTTCTCGCCGAGCTGCAGCAGATCGCCTCCGGTCTCGGCATCAGGGGCACGGCGCGGATGCGCAAGAGCCAGCTCATCGAGACCATCCGGGCCAAGCAGGCCGAGAACGCCGGCAACGCCGGAGGTTCCGGGAGCGCGAGCGTCGAGGCCCAGGCCGCCTCCGCCACCGAGAGCAAGCCGAGGCGCCGTGCGACCTCCAAGGCGCGTACGGGCGAGAGCCCGGAGAGCGCCGGCGAGGCCGCGCAGCAGCAGATCGACATCCCCGGCCAGCCGGGTGGCGACGAGCAGCCCGCCGGCGAGCGCCGCCGTCGCGCCAAGAGCGACGGCCGCCCCGCCGAGGCCCCGGCCGCCGCGGACGGCGGCGAGGACAGGCCCGCCGAGCAGCGCGGCGACGGCGGCAAGAGCACCGACGTCAAGCAGGACGCCAAGCAGGACGTCAAGCAGGACAAGGACAACAAGCAGCAGGACAAGCAGGACAAGGGCGATCGCCAGGGCCAGGCCAAGGGCCGCCAGCGCGACCGCCGCAACAAGAGCAACGACGGCGCGGGCGAGGGCCGGCAGGGCCAGCAGCAGGACGGCGGCAACCGCCAGAACCGCGACGGACGCGACGGACGCGATGGCCGCGATGGCCGCGACGACGACTTCGAGGGCGGACGCCGCGGACGCCGGGGCCGCTACCGGGACCGCCGCGGTCGCCGAGGCCGCGACGAGTACGCCGAGCCGCAGGTCTCCGAGGACGACGTCCTGATCCCGGTCGCCGGCATCCTCGACATCCTCGACAACTACGCGTTCGTCCGCACCTCCGGCTACCTGCCGGGACCGAACGACGTGTACGTCTCCCTCGCCCAGGTCCGCAAGAACGGCCTGCGCAAGGGCGACCACATCACCGGTGCGGTGCGTCAGCCGCGCGAGGGCGAGCGGCGCGAGAAGTTCAACGCGCTGGTCCGTCTGGACTCGGTCAACGGCATGTCGCCCGAGAGTGGCAGGAACCGTCCCGAGTTCGGCAAGCTCACCCCGCTGTACCCGCAGGAGCGGCTGCGGCTGGAGACCGAGCCGGGCCACCTCACCTCGCGGATCATCGACCTGGTCTCGCCCATCGGCAAGGGCCAGCGCGGTCTGATCGTGGCCCCGCCGAAGACCGGCAAGACCATGGTCCTGCAGTCGATCGCCAACTCCATCACCCGCAACAACCCCGAGTGCCACCTGATGGTCGTGCTCGTGGACGAGCGGCCGGAGGAGGTCACCGACATGCAGCGGTCGGTCAAGGGCGAGGTCATCTCCTCGACCTTCGACCGTCCCGCCGACGACCACACCACCGTCGCCGAGCTGGCCATCGAGCGGGCCAAGCGACTGGTGGAGCTCGGTCACGACGTGGTGGTGCTGCTGGACTCGATCACCCGTCTGGGGCGCGCGTACAACCTCGCCGCCCCGGCCTCCGGACGCATCCTGTCCGGTGGTGTCGACTCCACCGCGCTCTACCCGCCGAAGAAGTTCTTCGGCGCCGCGCGGAACATCGAGGACGGCGGCTCCCTGACGATCCTGGCCACCGCGCTGGTCGAGACCGGCTCGCGGATGGACGAGGTGATCTTCGAGGAGTTCAAGGGCACCGGCAACATGGAGCTCAAGCTCGACCGGAAGCTCGCCGACAAGCGCATCTTCCCGGCCGTGGACGTGGACGCCTCCGGCACCCGCAAGGAGGAGATCCTGATGGGCGCCGAGGAGCTGGGCATCGTCTGGAAGCTCCGGCGCGTCCTGCACGCGCTGGACCAGCAGCAGGCCATCGAGCTGCTCCTGGACAAGATGAAGCAGACGAAGTCCAACGCCGAGTTCCTGCTCCAGATCCAGAAGACGACGCCGGCGCCGGGCAACGGCGACTGAGCGGAGTCCGACGGTCCCGGACCGGGACCGCACACGGCGAGGGCCGCCCCACCGCACGGTGGGGCGCCCCTCGCCGTGTGCGACGGAGGGTGTACCACGCGGAGACCCCGAGTGATCTCCGCCGGCGCGGGTACGCCGTCGCACGTGGAGAGGGAGCGTGGATGGCGGACGAGGACACCACTGGGCACACCACCGGGGACACCCCAGGGAAGGCGCCGGGGGCGGCGGACGGGTCCCCCCGCCCGCGGCGGCGCACGGTGCTGCACACCGCCGTCCGGGGGACGGTCGGCGCCCTCGTGCTGGCCGGGATCGGGCTCGGAGCCGTCTATCTGAAGGTCGACGGCAACATCGCGGGCATCGACATCGACTCCATCCTGGGCCCCGACCGTCCCGCCGACGTCCCCAACGGCTCGCTGGACATCCTCCTGCTCGGCTCCGACAGCCGCTCCGGCGACAACGGCCGCTACGGCCGCGACGACGGCACCGCCCGCTCCGACACCGCGATGATCGTGCACGTCGACAAGGCGCACGAGCGGATGAGCGTCGTCTCCATCCCCCGGGACACCCTGATCGAGCGGCCCGAGTGCGACAAGCCCGGCGGCGGCACGGCGCCCCGCGCGCGGCGGGCGATGTTCAACAGCGCGTACGAGGTCGGCGGCCCCGCCTGCGCGGTGAAGACGGTCGAGTCGATGACCGGCATCCGCATGGACCACTACGTCGAGATCGACTTCACCGGCTTCAAGAAGGTGGTCGACGCGCTCGGCGGCGTGCGGGTCACCACCACCGAGCGGATCGAGGACGAGGACAGCGGGCTGCGCCTCGGCCCCGGGAGGCACACCCTGAACGGCGAGCAGGCCCTCGCCCTGGTCCGCACCCGCAAGGGCGTCGGCAACGGCAGCGACCTGGGCCGCATCCGGCTCCAGCACGCGTTCCTGCGGGCCTTCGTCGACCGGGTCGGGAGCGTCGGGGTGCTCTCCGACCCCAAGAGGCTCTACGACCTCGTCGACACCGCCACCTCCGCCCTGACCACCGACTCCGCCCTCTCCTCGGCCTCCGACCTGGCGGCCCTGGCCAGGGCCGTGGGGGACATCGACTCGCGGAACATCCACCTGGTCACCCTGCCGGTGCGGTACTCCTCCGCCGACCCCAATCGGGTGGTGCCGATCGGACGGCAGACCGAGCGGATCTGGGCGGCGCTCAAGGCGGACAGGCCGATCCCCGCGTCCGTGACGGAGGGGTCGGCGGCCGAGGAGACGGACGAGGAGACGGACGGGAAAACGGAGAGGGGCCGCGAGGGCGGGAGGGTCCGCCCGGGCGGGGCCGCCGCGGAATAACGGGCACCGCCCCCTGGTTTGGGGAGGCGCGGCCAGTAGTGGCAGACTGGTGCGTCGGTCCCGGTTCACGTACAGGCAGTGACCTTCAGCGATCCTCACCGCCCGCCATCGGGCGGGGGGAGCCGGTGCGACCCGGAACCCTCCCGCAACCTAGGAGAAACCTTGAAGCGCGACATCCACCCGGAGTACGTGGAGACCCAGGTCAGCTGCACCTGCGGCAACTCCTTCACCACCCGCAGCACCGTCGCCAACGGCACCATCCGTGCCGACGTGTGCTCCGAGTGCCACCCGTTCTACACGGGCAAGCAGAAGATCCTCGACACCGGTGGCCGCGTGGCCCGCTTCGAGGCCCGCTTCGGCAAGAACGCCGGGTCGAGGAAGAAGTAGCGACCCCCAACGCCGGTCCTCGGCCGCCTCTCCGGGCGGCCGGACCGGCGTTTTGCCGTCCAGGCAGGACCTTTCCCCACACATAGAGGACTTCAACGATGTTCGAGGCGGTCGAGGAACTGATCGGCGAGCACGCCGACCTCGAGAAGCAGCTCGCCGATCCCGCCGTCCACGCCGACCAGGCCCGCGCCCGCAGGCTCAACAAGCGCTACGCCGAGCTGACCCCCATCGTGGGCACCTACCAGGCCTGGAAGAGCACCGGCGACGACATCGCCACGGCCCGCGAGCTGGCCGCCGACGACCCGGACTTCGCGGCCGAGGTCAAGGAGCTGGAGGCCCGGCGCGAGGAGCTGACCGAGAAGCTGCGGCTGCTGCTCGTCCCGCGCGACCCCAGCGACGACAAGGACGTCATCCTGGAGATCAAGGCCGGCGAGGGCGGCGAGGAGTCCGCGCTGTTCGCCGGCGACCTGCTGCGGATGTACCTGCGCTACGCCGAGCGGCAGAACTGGAAGACCGAGATCATCGAGGCCAACGAGTCCGACCTCGGCGGCTACAAGGACGTCCAGGTCGCGGTGAAGAGCAAGGGCGGCGCCGTGGAGCCCGGCCAGGGCGTGTGGGCGCGGCTGAAGTACGAGGGCGGCGTCCACCGCGTCCAGCGGGTGCCCGCCACCGAGTCCCAGGGCCGCATCCACACCTCCGCCGCCGGCGTCCTCGTCCTGCCCGAGGCCGAGGAGGTGGACGTCGAGATCAACCCGAACGACCTGCGGATCGACGTCTACCGCTCCTCCGGGCCCGGCGGGCAGTCCGTGAACACCACCGACTCCGCGGTCCGCATCACCCACGTGCCCACCGGCATCGTGGTCTCCTGCCAGAACGAGAAGAGCCAGCTCCAGAACAAGGAGCAGGCGATGCGCATCCTGCGCGCCCGACTGCTCGCGGCGGCCCAGGAGGAGGCCGAGCGGGAGGCGTCGGACGCGCGCCGCAGCCAGGTGCGTACCGTGGACAGGTCGGAGCGCATCCGCACCTACAACTACCCGGAGAACCGCATCTCGGACCACCGGGTGGGCTTCAAGGCGTACAACTTGGACCAGGTGCTGGACGGCGATCTGGACGCGGTCATCCAGGCGTGCGTGGACGCCGACGCCGCGGCCAAGCTCGCCGCCGCGCAGTGACCGAACCGCTCGGCGGCCGTACGGCAGGCCGGCGACACAGCTCGTACGGGACGGGTGGAGGACGAGGAACGTGAACGTACTGCTCGCCGAGGTGGCCCAGGCCACCCAGCGGCTCGCCGACGCCGGAGTGCCCTCCCCGCGCTTCGACGCGGAGGAGCTGGCGGCGTACGTGCACGGCGTCAAGCGGGGGGAGCTGCACCGGGTCCCCGACGCCGACTTCGACGCCCGCTACTGGGAGGTCGTCGCCCGCCGCGAGGCCCGCGAGCCGCTCCAGCACATCACCGGCCGCGCCTTCTTCCGCTACCTGGAACTCCAGGTGGGCCCCGGCGTGTTCGTGCCCCGCCCCGAGACCGAGTCCGTCGTCGGCTGGGCGATAGACGCCGTGCGCGCCATGGACGTCGCCGAACCGCTGATCGTCGACCTGTGCACCGGCTCCGGTGCCATCGCCCTGGCGATGGCCCAGGAGGTGCCGCGCTCGCGCGTGCACGCCGTCGAGCTGGACGAGGGGGCCCTGGTGTGGGCCCGCAAGAACGTCGAGGGCAGCCGGGTCGTCCTCCACCACGGCGACGCGCTGACCGCCCTGCCCGAGCTGAACGGCCAGGTCGACCTCGTCATCTCCAACCCCCCCTACATCCCGCTCACCGAGTGGGAGTACGTCGCCCCCGAGGCCCGCGACCACGATCCGCAGATGGCCCTGTTCTCCGGCGAGGACGGGCTGGACGTCATCCGCGGCATCGAGCGCACCGCGCACCGGCTGCTGCGCCCCGGCGGCCTCGTGGTCGTCGAGCACGCCGACACCCAGGGCGGCCAGGTGCCCTGGATCTTCACCGAGGACCGCGGCTGGGCGGACGCCGCGGACCACCCCGACCTCAACAACCGGCCCCGTTTTGCCACAGCTCGCAGGGAGGTGCCGTAAATGGCACGGCGTTACGACTGCTCCGACGCGACCGACCGCACCACCGGTCTGCGCGAGGCCGCCTCGGCGGTCCGCCGAGGCGAACTCGTCGTGCTGCCCACGGACACGGTCTACGGCATCGGCGCCGACGCCTTCAGCCCGGAGGCCGTCGGCGACCTGCTGGAGGCCAAGGGACGCGGGCGAGGCATGCCCTCGCCCGTCCTGATCGGTTCCCCGAACACCCTGCACGGCCTGGTCACCGACTTCTCCGAGCAGGCGTGGGAGCTGGTGGACGCCTTCTGGCCCGGCGCGCTCACCCTGGTCGCCCGGCACCAGCCCTCGCTGACCTGGGACCTGGGCGAGACGCACGGGACGGTCGCGGTCCGGATGCCGCTGCACCCGGTGGCGATCGAGCTGCTGACCGACGTCGGCCCGATGGCGGTCTCCTCGGCCAACCTCACCGGCCACCCGGCCCCGCAGGACTGCGACGCCGCCCAGGAGATGCTGGGCGACTCCGTCGCCGTCTACCTCGACGGCGGCCCCACCCCGGCCTCGGTGCCCTCCTCGATCGTCGACGTCACCGGCTCGGTCCCCCGGCTGCTGCGCGCGGGCGCCATCGACGCGGAGGAGCTGCGCAAGGTCGTACCAAACCTCGAGGTAGCCAGTTGACGCCGCCCGAAGGGCGTGGCATACCGGTCTTCCGCATCCTCCACGTCTCCACCGGCAACGTCTGCCGCTCCCCGATCACCGAGCGGCTGACCCGGCACGCTCTGGTGGACCGGCTCGGCGACGAGCGGGCCGGCGGGCTGGTCGTGGAGAGCGCGGGGACGTGGGGGCACGAGGGCGCGCCCATGGAGGAGCACGCGGCGGCGGTGCTGCACGAGTACGGGGCCGATCCGTCCGGCTTCACCGGCCGCGAGCTGCTGGACGAGCACGTCATACGCGCCGATCTGGTCCTGACCGCGACCCGCGACCACCGGGCGCAGGTGATCTCCATGGGGCACTCCGCGGGGCTGCGCACCTTCACGCTCAAGGAGTTCACCCGGCTGGTGCGGGCCATCGACCCGGCCACCCTGCCCGAGCCCGACGGGGACGGCGGCGTGGTGGAGCGGGCCCGCGCGCTGGTGCGGGCCGCCGCGGCGCTGCGCGGCTGGCTGCTGGCGCCCAGCGCGGAGGCGGACGAGGTGTACGACCCCTACGGCGCCCCCCTGTCCTACTTCCGCAGTGTCGGGGAGGAGATCCACACGGCCCTGGACCCGGTGGTCACGGCCCTGACGGGCGTTCCCGCGCGCGCGTAGTGCCGATGCCGAGGGCGGGAAGACGGGTCGGTGGGAGGCGGTGCGCAACCGTCGACGGCAGGCCGTTGTCTAAGGTGTGGTGTCTCAGGGTGAGCCTGGGAAGCCTGCGAGAGTACTGGGGAATCCGTGCGTGAATACCTGCTGACGCTGTGCGTCACGGCCGCGGTCACCTACCTCCTCACCGGGCCGGTGCGGAAGTTCGCCATCGCGGCGGGCGCGATGCCCGAGATCCGGGCGCGCGACGTGCACCGGGAACCGACCCCCCGGCTCGGCGGCATCGCCATGTTCGGCGGTCTGTGCGCGGGCCTGCTGGTGGCCTCCCAGCTCACCAACGTGGGCGACGTCTTCACGCTCTCCGACGAGCCCCGCGCGCTGCTGGCCGGCGCCGGGCTCATCTGGCTGCTGGGCGTCCTGGACGACAAGTGGGGCGTGGACGCGCTGGTCAAGCTCGGCGGCCAGATGATCGCCGCGGGCGTGATGGTCTGGCAGGGCCTGACGGTGCTGTGGCTGCCGGTGCCGGGCGTGGGCAGCGTCGCGCTGACCCCCGTGCAGGGCACGCTGCTGACGGTCGCGCTGGTCGTCGTCACCATCAACGCGGTCAACTTCGTGGACGGCCTGGACGGCCTCGCCTCCGGCATGGTCTGCATCGCCGCCGTGGCGTTCTTCATGTACGCCTACCGGATCTGGTACGGCTACGGCATCGAGGCCGCCGCGCCCGCGACGCTCTTCGCGGCCATCCTGATGGGCATGTGCCTGGGCTTCCTGCCGCACAACATGCACCCCGCGCGGATCTTCATGGGCGACTCCGGCTCGATGCTCATCGGGCTGGTGCTGGCCGCGGGGGCGGTCTCCATCACCGGTCAGGTCGACCCGGACGTCCTCACCGGTGCCACCGGCTCGCTGAAGAACACCGTCCACATGATGGTGCCGGTCTACATGCCGGTGCTGCTGCTGCCGCTGTCGGTGCTGGCGGTGCCGATCGCCGACCTGGTGCTGGCCGTCGTGCGGCGCACCTGGCGAGGGCAGTCGCCGTTCGCCGCCGACCGCGGGCACCTCCACCACCGGCTGCTGGACATCGGCCACTCCCACAGCCGGGCCGTTCTGATCATGTACTTCTGGTCGGCGCTGATCGCCTTCGGCGCGGTCGCCTTCTCGGTGCAGTCCTCCAGCCTGGTGATCGTGCTCGCCATCGTGCTGCTGAGCGCGGTGGGGCTGGTGATCCTGCTGCTGCCGCGGTTCACCCCGCGGGTGCCGCGCTGGGCGCAGGCCGTGGTGCCGCCGCGCTACCGCTCCCGCCGGGAGGCCGCGGAACCGGACGCGGGGTCCGGCGCGACGGACGAGCGGCGGACGGAACCGGCCGTCCGGAGGCTCAACGGTGCGACGGCCCTCCGGGAGCACGAGCGCCTCGCGCGCCACAAGGTCGACAGCCGCTCTTAGCAGCTTTCCTCGCGTACGTCAGCAAGGGAAACAGAGGGTTAATCCTTACGTGTGACGGTCCGCACACGAACTAGGTAAAGACCTCATCAAATAGTTTGTGATACCGTTCACGAGAACCCGGTACCCAATCGGAGGACCGTAGTGCGACGGTCCTCGTGGGGCGAGGTCATCACCCTCACGCGCCGGGGACTACGCTCGTCAGTGGACGACAAGCCGCCCCCGAAACTCGGAGCATTCCCCATGCAGTCGAATGACGCCCGCATGCTGCTGCGCTGTGCCGTGCCGACCGCCGCCACCGGTGCCGTGGCCGCGGGGGTCGGCGGCGCGCTCGCAGGCGGCAAGGGTGTGCTCGGAGCGGTGTTCGGAGCGCTCGTCGTGATCCTCTTCATGGGGAGCGGCCTCGCCGTGCTCCAGTGGGTGGCCAAGTCCTTCCCGTACCTGTTCCAGGCCATGGGCCTGATGCTCTACCTGGCGCAGATCCTGCTGCTCGCCATCGTGCTCGCGGTCTTCCAGGACACCACGTTGTTCGACACCAAGGCATTCGGACTCACGCTGCTCGTGGCCACTCTGGTGTGGATCGCCGCCCAGGCCCGGGCCCACATGAAGGCCAAGATCCTGTACGTCGAGCCCGAGTCCTCGACCGAGAAGAAGCCCGTCGCCCGGGGATCCGAGTCGTGACGTGTAGGGCCGGGATAAGGACGCGTTCGAACTCCTGCTATCGTCCGGTGCCAACTGCGGTATCGCAGGCAAGGGTGGTTGAGTTCGCCGGCTCGTCCATAGGTTTCCCGGGACGGAAGCGGCAGCCGGCGCCGTCCGTCACCCGCCCCCACATTCGCAAGTCCAGTCCAGTGCCGTTCCGTGGCCATGCGCCGCGCCGACACATCGAGGTTGCCGTACCCATGCGCCATGTTGAAGGAGCTCGCGGTGAGTGCTGACCAGATGCTCGCCTTCGAGACCGATTGCCACATCTTCGACGGGTGCGGCTTTCCCGCTCCGGGCCTGCACTCGTTCATCTTCAAGCCGATGTTCACCATCGGCGGGTTCGAGTTCAACAAGCCGATCCTGCTGGCCCTCGTCGGCACCGTGCTGATCGTCGGGTTCTTCTGGGCGGCCTTCAACAAGCCCAAGCTGGTGCCGGGCAAGCTGCAGATGGTCGGCGAGGCGGGCTACGACTTCGTGCGCCGAGGCGTCGTCTACGAGACGCTCGGCAAGCGGGACGGCGAGAAGTACGTCCCCTTCGTCGTCGCCCTGTTCTTCTTCGTCTGGGTGATGAACCTCTGGTCGGTGATCCCGCTGGCCCAGTTCCCGGTGACGTCGATCTTCGCCTTCCCCCTCGGCCTGGCGCTGGTCGTCTACGTCATCTGGGTCGGTCTCACCTTCAAGAAGCACGGCTTCGTCGGAGCCTTCAAGAACTTCACCGGCTACGACAAGTCACTCGGTGCGGTGCTGCCGCTGGTGATGGTGATCGAGCTCTTCTCGAACCTCCTGGTGCGCCCCTTCACCCACGCGGTCCGGCTCTTCGCCAACATGTTCGCCGGTCACATGCTGCTGGTCATGTTCAGCATCGCCAGCTGGTACCTGCTGAACGGCATCGGCATCGCCTACGCCGTGGTCTCGTTCGGCATGACCGTGCTGATGGTCGCGTTCGAGCTTTTCATCCAGGCGGTTCAGGCGTACGTGTTCGTCCTCCTGACCTGCACCTACCTCCAGGGCGCGCTCGCCGAGCACCACTGAGCAAGCCCGCCTCCACCACCTGAGTCGTCAGGCGGCCAACCCCCGCCTGTCCTGTGTAAAGAGAAGGAAGAAGCATCATGTCCGACCTTGTGAACCTCGCCGCCGTCACCGGCAACCTCGGTTCCATCGGCTACGGTCTCGCCGCGATCGGCCCCGGCATCGGCGTCGGCATCGTCTTCGGCAACGGCACCCAGGCTCTGGCCCGCCAGCCCGAGGCCGCCGGTCTGATCCGCGCCAACCAGATCCTCGGCTTCGCCTTCTGTGAGGCCCTGGCCCTCATCGGCATCGTCATGGGCTTCGTCTTCCGCGCCTGAGCCCGGATGCACCAACCACTTTCCGACGGAAGGCACTGATGTGATCGCCCTGGTACAGGTAGCGGCCGAGGAGGCTCAGAACCCCCTCGTCCCGCCCATCCCGGAGCTCGTCGTCGGCCTGCTCGCGTTCGCCATCGTCTTCTTCTTCCTCTGGAAGAAGCTCCTCCCGAACATCAACAAGGTCCTGGAGGAACGGCGCGAGGCGATCGAGGGCGGCATCGAGAAGGCCGAGGCGGCCCAGCTCGAGGCGCAGCAGACCCTTGAGCAGTACAAGGCCCAGCTCGCCGAGGCCCGCCACGAGGCCGCACGCCTGCGCCAGGAGGCGCAGGAACAGGGCGCCGCGCTCATCGCCGAGATGCGCGCGGAGGGCCAGCGGCAGCGTGAGGAGATCATCGCCGCCGGTCACGCCCAGATCGAGGCCGACCGTCGGCAGGCGGCGCAGGCGCTGCGCCAGGACGTGGGCAAGCTCGCCACCGACCTGGCCGGCAAGCTGGTCGGCGAGTCCCTCGAGGACGTCGCCCGCCAGAGCCGCACGATCGACCGCTTCCTCGACGAGCTCGAGGCGAAGGCGGCTGCCGCCGAGTCCTCCGAGGTCGCCCGATGAACGGAGCGAGCCGCGAGGCACTGGCCGCAGCCCGTGAGCGACTGGACGCCCTGACGGACTCCACGTCCGTCGACGCGGTCGAGCTCGCCGACGAGCTGGCCGCGGTCACCACGCTGCTCGACCGCGAGGTGTCGCTGCGTCGGGTCCTCACCGACCCGGCGCAGCCCGGCGAGGCCAAGGCCGAGCTGGTCGGACGCCTGCTGAGCGGCCAGGTGGGCGGAGAGACAGTCGACCTGGTCTCCGGCATGGTCCGCTCCCGCTGGTCGCGCTCGCGCGACCTGGTGGACGCGATCGAGCAGCTGGCCGACGTGGCCGACCTCGTCGCGGCCGAGCGTGACGGCAGCCTCGACGACGTCGAGGACGAGCTGTTCCGGTTCTCCCGGACCCTCGCCTCGTCGGTCGAGCTGCGGGCCGCCCTCTCCGGGAAGGGCACCGACGAGGCCCTCAAGGAGGCCAAGACCGAGCTGCTGCGCCGGCTGCTCGGCGGCAGGGTCCGGCCCGCCACCGAGCGACTGATCGTCCGCCTGGTGCGCCAGCCGCGTGGTCGTAGTCTTGAAGGAGGGCTCGAAGCCCTCTCCGGGCTGGCCGCGGAGCGCCGGAACCGCTCGGTCGCGGTGGTCACCACCGCGGTACCGCTCAGCGACCGCCAGAAGCAGCGCCTGGGCGCCGCGCTGGCCAAGCTGTACGGCCGTGAGATCCACCTCAACCTGGACGTGGACCCGGCGGTCCTCGGCGGGGTCCGGGTGCGGATCGGCGACGAGGTCATCGACGGCACCATCGCCGACCGCCTCGAAGAGGCGAACCGGCGGATGGCGGGCTGACGCAGCGGCCGACGGACACCGTGCCGTAGGCACACCACCAACTCAAGAAGCAGTACTGGCGGCCCGAGTTGGGCCGTAGCAGACACATACGGGCCCAACAAGGAGAGCAGGGAACCCAGATGGCGGAGCTCACGATCCGGCCGGATGAGATCCGGGACGCGCTGGAGAACTTCGTCCAGTCGTACAAGCCGGACGCGGCCTCGCGCGAAGAGGTCGGGACGGTCAGCGTTGCCGGTGACGGCATCGCGAAGGTCGAGGGCCTTCCCTCGACCATGGCGAACGAGCTGCTGAAGTTCGAGGACGGCACCCTCGGCCTCGCCCTCAACCTCGAGGAGCGCGAGATCGGTGCGATCATCCTCGGCGAGTTCAGCGGCATCGAGGAGGGCCAGACGGTGCGCCGCACCGGCGAGGTCCTCTCCGTCGCGGTCGGCGACGGGTACCTCGGCCGTGTCGTCGACCCGCTGGGCAACCCGGTCGACGGCCTCGGCGAGATCGAGACCGAGGGCCGCCGCGCCCTCGAGCTGCAGGCCCCCACGGTCATGCAGCGCAAGTCGGTGCACGAGCCGATGGAGACGGGCTACAAGGCCGTCGACGCGATGACCCCGATCGGCCGCGGCCAGCGCCAGCTGATCATCGGTGACCGCCAGACCGGCAAGACCGCGCTCTGCGTCGACACGATCATCAACCAGCGTGCCAACTGGCAGTCCGGCGACCCGAGCAAGCAGGTCCGCTGCATCTACGTCGCCATCGGCCAGAAGGGCTCCACCATCGCCTCCGTGCGCGCCGCGCTGGAGGAGGCCGGTGCGCTGGAGTACACCACCATCGTCGCCGCCCCGGCGTCCGACCCGGCGGGCTTCAAGTACCTGGCCCCCTACACCGGCTCGGCCATCGGTCAGCACTGGATGTACCAGGGCAAGCACGTCCTGATCGTCTTCGACGACCTGTCCAAGCAGGCCGACGCCTACCGCGCCGTCTCCCTGCTGCTGCGCCGTCCGCCGGGGCGCGAGGCCTACCCGGGCGACGTCTTCTACCTGCACTCCCGGCTGCTGGAGCGCTGCGCCAAGCTGTCGGACGACATGGGTGCCGGTTCGATGACGGGTCTGCCGGTCATCGAGACCAAGGCGAACGACGTCTCGGCGTTCATCCCGACCAACGTGATCTCCATCACCGACGGTCAGTGCTTCCTGGAGTCCGACCTGTTCAACGCGGGCCAGCGCCCGGCGCTGAACGTCGGTATCTCGGTCTCCCGCGTCGGTGGCGCCGCCCAGCACCCGGCGATCAAGCAGGTCTCCGGCCGGCTGAAGCTGGACCTGGCCCAGTACCGCGAGCTGGAGGCGTTCGCCGCCTTCGGTTCCGACCTGGACGAGGCGTCCAAGGCCGCGCTGGAGCGGGGCAAGCGGATGATGGAGCTGATGAAGCAGCCCCAGTACAACCCGTTCCCGACCGAGGAGCAGGTCGTCTCCGTCTGGGCCGGCACCAACGGCAAGATGGACGACGTGCCGGTGGAGGACGTCCGCCGCTTCGAGAGCGAGCTGCTGGACTACCTGCGCCGTGAGCACAAGGACCTGATGACCGGCATCCGCGAGGGCGGCAAGATGTCGAACGACACCATCCAGGCCATCTCGGAAGCCGTCGACGCCTTCAAGAAGCAGTTCGAGACCTCGGACGGCAAGCTGCTGGGCGAGGGCTGAGCATGGGCGCGCAGGTCAGGGTCTACAAGCGGCGGATCCGTTCCGTCAGCTCGACCAAGAAGATCACCAAGGCGATGGAGATGATCGCCGCCTCGCGCATCGTCAAGGCACAGCGCCAGGTGGCCGCGTCGACTCCGTACGCCTCCGAGCTGACCCGTGCGGTGGCCGCGGTCGCCACCGGCTCCAACACCCAGCACCCGCTGACCACCGAGGCCGAGAACCCGACCCGGGCCGCGGTCCTGCTCATCACCAGCGACCGCGGTCTGGCGGGCGGTTACTCCTCCAACGCCATCAAGGCCGCGGAGCGGCTCACCGAGCGGCTGAGGGCGCAGGGCAAGGAGGTCGACACCTACGTCGTCGGCCGCAAGGGTCTGGCGTACTACAACTTCCGCAACCGGAAGGTCGCCCAGTCCTGGACGGGCTTCACCGACCGGCCGGAGTACTCCGACGCCAAGGCCGTCTCCGGACCGCTGATCGAGGCGGTCCTGAAGGACACGGCCGAGGGCGGGGTCGACGAGCTGCACATCGTCTTCACCGAGTTCGTGTCGATGATCACGCAGACGCCGGTCGACAAGCGGCTGCTGCCCCTCAGCCTCGACGAGGTGGAGGACGAGGGCGGCCTGGAGAAGAAGGAGCAGCAGATCCTGCCGCTCTACGACTTCGAGCCGTCGGCCGAGGACGTCCTCGACGCCCTGCTGCCGCGGTACGTCGAGAGCCGCATCTACAACGCGCTGCTCCAGTCGTCCGCTTCCGAGCACGCCGCCCGCCGGCGCGCGATGAAGTCGGCGACCGACAACGCCGAGGAGCTCATCAAGTCGCTCACGCGACTTGCCAACCAGGCCCGCCAGGCCGACATCACCCAGGAAATCAGCGAGATCGTCGGTGGTGCCAGCGCGCTGGCCGACGCATCTGCGGGGAGTGACTGACAACTATGACCACCACTGTTGAGACGGCCACGGCGACGGGCCGCGTCGCGCGGGTCATCGGCCCGGTCGTCGACGTGGAGTTCCCCGTCGACGCGATGCCGGAGATCTACAACGCGCTCACCGTCGAGGTCATCGACCCGGCCGAGGAGGGCAAGAAGAAGACCCTCACCCTCGAGGTCGCCCAGCACCTGGGCGAGGGCCTGGTCCGCGCCATCTCGATGCAGCCCACCGACGGTCTGGTCCGCCAGGCCCCGGTGACCGACACCGGCGAGGGCATCACCGTGCCCGTCGGCGACGTCACCAAGGGCCGGGTGTTCAACACCCTGGGCCACATCCTGAACGAGCCGGAGGCCGAGGCCGAGGTCACCGAGCGCTGGCCGATCCACCGCAAGGCCCCGGCGTTCGACCAGCTCGAGTCCAAGACCGAGATGTTCGAGACCGGTCTGAAGGTCATCGACCTGCTGACCCCGTACGTCAAGGGCGGCAAGATCGGTCTGTTCGGCGGCGCGGGCGTCGGCAAGACCGTCCTCATCCAGGAAATGATCATGCGTGTGGCGAAGCTGCACGAGGGCGTTTCCGTGTTCGCCGGTGTCGGCGAGCGCACCCGTGAGGGCAACGACCTGATCCAGGAGATGGCCGACTCCGGCGTGCTCCCGCAGACCGCGCTGGTCTTCGGGCAGATGGACGAGCCCCCGGGCACCCGTCTGCGCGTCGCCCTGGCCGGTCTGACCATGGCGGAGTACTTCCGCGACGTCCAGAAGCAGGACGTGCTGTTCTTCATCGACAACATCTTCCGCTTCACCCAGGCCGGTTCCGAGGTCTCCACCCTGCTGGGCCGCATGCCCTCCGCGGTGGGTTACCAGCCGAACCTGGCGGACGAGATGGGTCTCCTCCAGGAGCGCATCACCTCCACCCGTGGTCACTCGATCACCTCGATGCAGGCGATCTACGTGCCCGCGGACGACCTGACGGACCCGGCGCCGGCGACGACCTTCGCCCACCTGGACGCGACCACCGTTCTGTCGCGTCCGATCTCGGAGAAGGGCATCTACCCGGCGGTGGACCCGCTGGACTCCACCTCCCGCATCCTGGACCCGCGGTACATCTCCAAGGAGCACTACGAGTGCGCCACGCGGGTCAAGGGGATCCTGCAGAAGTACAAGGACCTCCAGGACATCATCGCCATCCTCGGTATCGACGAGCTCGGCGAGGAGGACAAGCTGGTCGTCCACCGCGCCCGCCGTATCGAGCGCTTCCTGTCGCAGAACACCCACGCGGCGAAGCAGTTCACCGGTCTGGACGGCTCGGACGTTCCGCTGGACGAGTCGATCGCCGCGTTCAACGCGATCGCGGACGGCGAGTTCGACCACTTCCCGGAGCAGGCGTTCTTCATGTGCGGTGGTCTGGACGACCTCAAGGCCAAGGCCAAGGAGCTGGGCGTCTCCTGACGCTCCGCTTCACGACAGGGGGCGGGTCCGCCCGCCCCCTGTCACCGCACCCGGTTATTCTGTGAAAACCCCAGTTTCGAGGAGCCACTGTGGCTGAGCTGCACGTCGAGTTGGTCGCCGCGGACCGCAAGGTCTGGTCGGGCAAGGCCGGCCTGGTCGTCGCGCGCACCTCGTCGGGTGATATCGGCGTCATGCCCGGCCACCAGCCGCTGCTCGGTGTGCTGGAGTCGGGTCCGGTGACGATCCGTACCACCGGCGAGAGCGGGGACGGCACCGTCGTCGCCGCGGTGCACGGCGGCTTCATCTCCTTCGCGGACAACAAGCTGTCGCTGCTCGCGGAGATCGCGGAGTTGTCCGACGAGATCGATGTCCAGCGTGCCGAGCGCGCGCTGGAGCGGGCGAAGGCGGACGCGGACGCCGCCGCCGAGCGGCGGGCCGAGGTTCGACTTCGGGCTGTGGCGGGCGCACGCTGAGGCCCGCGCGCGTGTACGTATCCCAGCCGCGGATCGCGTCGGAGCATCGCTCCGAGGGCGGTCCGCGGCTGAGGTGATGTTGGCTGCGGACGGACGGACGAGGCGAGGAGGTCGGTGAAGATGGTCCTCGCTCTGGTGCTGTTCGGAGCGGTGCTGGCGCTGGTGCTGCTGGGGCTGTTCGTCTTCGGGCTGAGGCGGCGGTGGATCCAGCGGTCGGGCGGCACCTTCGACTGCAGTCTGCGCTGGAACGCCCCCGAGGGCGCCGAGGCCGGCGGCAAGGGCTGGGCGTACGGCGTCTCCCGTTACAGCGGCGACCACATCGAGTGGTTCCGCGTCTTCTCCTACGCTCCCCGGCCGCGCCGGGTACTGGAGCGCGAGTCGATCGAGGTCCTGGAGCGCCGCACTCCGCAGGGGGAGGAGGAGTTGGCGCTCCTGTCGGATTCGGTGATCCTCGCCTGCGCCCACCGGGGCGTCCGGGTGGAGCTGGCGATGAGCGAGGACGCGCTGACGGGTTTCCTCGCCTGGCTGGAGGCGGCGCCTCCCGGGCAACGGGTCAACGTGGCGTGAGAAGGGCCCCTCGGCGGAGGGGCGCCTCCCGGTGGAGTCCGGGGTGGGGGTACCTCCCGGACGGAGTCCGGGGGAGGGTCAACGTGTGTGAGGGGCCGAGAGCCCCGACGGACGTGGAACCGGGGAGACGGGCACGAGCCCGTCTCCCCGGTCCTTTTCACGTGCGGTGCGGTCGAGCGGTTGTCGAGCGTCAGCCGTTCAGGCCGTTGTGCATCGCGGTGACCAGTTCGCCGTTGGCGGTGTCACCGCTGATCTCCCAGGAGAAGGCGCCGCCCAGGCCCTGCTGCTTGGCGTAGGCCATCTTCCCGGCGATGGTGGCGGGGGTGTCGTAGCTCCACCACTGGTTGCCGCAGTGCGCGTACGCCGTGCCGGCGATGGTCCCGTTGGCCGGGCAGCGGGTCTTGAGGACCTTGTAGTCCTCGATGCCCGCCTCGTAGGTGCCGGGCGCGGCGCCGGTGGCGGTGCCGCCGGGCTCCTTCTGGGTCACGCCGGTCCAGCCGCGGCCGTAGAAGCCGATGCCCAGCAGCAGCTTGCTCGCCGGGACGCCTTTGGCCTTGAGCTTCTGGATCGCCGCGTCGGAGTTGAAGCCCTGGTTCGGGATGCCGGGGTAGGACGTCAGCGGCGAGTGCGGGGCGGTCGGCCCCTGCGCGTCCCAGGCGCCGAAGTAGTCGTACGTCATCACGTTGTACCAGTCGAAGTACCGGGACGCCCCGGCGTAGTCGGCCAGGTCGATCTTGCCGCCGCTGGAGGCGTCGGCGGTGATGGCCGCGGTGACGAGCTGGTCGCCGAACTCGGCGCGGAACGCCTGGGCCATGGTCCTGATCACGGCCGGGCCACTGGTGTCACAGCTCAGACCGCAGGCGTTGGGGTACTCCCAGTCCAGGTCGATGCCGTCGAACAGACCCTTCCAGCGCGGGTCGTTGACGAGCTGGTGGCAGGAGTCGGCGAACGCGGCCGGGTTCTTCATGGCGTCGGCGAACCCGCCGGACCAGGTCCAGCCGCCGAAGGACCACAGGATCTTGATGTGCGGGTACATCTTCTTCAGCTTCAGCAGCTGGTTGAAGTTGCCGCGCAGCGGCTGGTCCCAGGTGTCGGCCTTGCCGTCCACGCTCTGGTCGGCGGTGTACGCCTTCTCGATGGCGGCGAAGGAGTCGCCCATGACGCACTTGCCGCCCTGGACGTTGCCGAACGAGTAGTTGATGTGGGTCAGCTTCGCGGCCGCGCCGGAGGTGACCATGTTCTTCACGTGGTAGTTGCGGCCGTAGACGCCCCACTCGGTGAAGTAGGTCAGGTTGACGCGGTCACCGGGAGGCGTGGGGTCGCCGGGGTCTCCGGGATCGCCGGGATCACCCGGGTCGCCCGGGTCGCCGGGGTCGCCCGGATCGGTGGAGCCGTCGCAGGGGCGGCCGTTGATCGTGCAGCCGCTCGGGCTGCCGCTGCCGGAGCCGTTGAAGCCGAAGCTGACGCTGGCGCCGGGGGTCAGGGTGCCGTTCCAGCTCTTGTTCTTCGCGGTGTAGGCGCCGCCGGAGCCGGTGACGTCGGCGTCCCAGGAGGAGCCGACCGTGGTGCCGGAGGGGAAGTTCCACGTCAACGTCCAGGCGTTGATGGTGGTGTCGCCGGTGTTCTTGATCGTCCACTTGCCCTCGAAGCCGCTGCCCCAGTCCGAGACCTTGGTGTAGGTCGCGGTGGCCTGCTCGGCCGCCTGGGCCGGGGAGGCCAGGGCCACCAAGGCCCCGAGGGGCATCAGCAGCGCGGCGGTGAGGGAGAGTGCCTTGCGTCTGATGCGGTGTGCGGTGGTCTTCGTTCTCAAGAGCGCTCCTCGCACAGGGGTCCGGTGAGGGCCCGGACCGTCGGGGGGTTTCTGCGCCGCTCGCGGGAAATGCCATGAGCGTGACATGTGCGTGCAGTTGACCAGGGAGAGTAGAGAGGTCTGGACCACCGGTCAATAGGTCTGTACCAAAGCGGATTATGTTCCCGTGACCCCCAACTCCTGCGCGAGGACCGCCGCTTGGACCCGGCTGCGCAGCTCCAGCTTGGCCAGCAACCGGCTGACGTGGGTCTTCACCGTGGCCTCCGCCATCGACAGCCGGTCGGCGATCTCGGCGTTGGACAACCCCTCGCCCAGGCACGCCAACACCTCGCGCTCGCGCCGTGTGAGGGCGTCGAGCACCGACGGGTCGGCGTGCCGTCCGCTCCGCGGGACGGGGGAGGAGTCGGCGAACTCCCGGATCAGCCGGCGCGTCACCGCCGGGGCGATCACCCCCTCGCCGCGCGCCACCGTCCGCACCGCCTCCACCAGCGTCGCCGCCTCGCTGTCCTTGAGCAGGAAGCCCGCCGCGCCCGCGCGCAGCGCCCCGAAGACGTAGGAGTCGAGGTCGAACGTGGTCAGCACCAGCACGTCCGCCAGCCGCTCGGCGACCACCCGCTCCGTCGCCGACACCCCGTCCAGACGCGGCATCCGCACGTCCATCAGCACCACGTCGGGCCGTAGCTCCCGGGCCAGCCGCACCGCCTCCTCCCCGTCGCCCGCCTCCCCGACGACCTCGATGTCCGCGGCGCCGCGGAGGATGAGGACGAGTCCGGCGCGCACGGCCGACTGGTCCTCGGCGACGAGCACCCGAATGGTCACGTGCCGCTCCTTCCCCTCGTTCCCTCCCCGCCCCCACCGGCGGGGTCCTCCTCGACGGGCAGCACCGCCCGCACCTGCCACACCGACCGGCCGTCGGGCTCCACGACCGGGCCCGCCGCGAAGGCGCCGCCCAGCAACTCCACGCGCTCGCGCATCCCGATCAGCCCGGCGCCCGAGCCCGGGGCGCGCGGACCGGGCCGCTCCGCGTGGGGGCTGGTGACCCGGACGGTCAGCGGACCGCCCTCGGGCGCGGTCAGCGCGACGGTCACCTCGCCGGGGGCGGCGTGCTTGAGGGCGTTGGTCAGCGCCTCCTGGACGATGCGGTAGGCCGCCAGCTCCACGGGCGCGGGCAGTGGACCGCCGGACCGCTCGTCGCGCAGGACGAAGGCGAGGTCCCCGGCCGCGCCGTGCGCGCGGGCGTGCTCCAGCAGCACGTCCAATCCGTCCAGGTTCGGCGCGGCGGACGGCTCCTCGTCACCGTCCGCGCCGCGCAGCAGGCCGATCAGGCGGCGCATCTCCGCCAGCCCTTGGACGCTGTTCTCGCGGATCACCGCCAGCGCCTTCCGGGACGCCTCGGGGTCGTCCAGCGACTGCGCGGCGGTGGCGTGGATGGCGATGGCGGAGAGGTGGTTGGCGACGACGTCGTGCAGTTCGCGGGCCATCCGCGAGCGTTCGGCCGTGACGGCCTGGACGCGGTCCATCTCCGCCAGCAGCGCGGTCTGCTCCGCCCGCAGCCGCTCGGCCGCGGCGGCGTTGCGGTGGTCGCGGATGATGACGGCGGTCCAGGCCGGCATGACGGTGATCAGTCCGCAGACCACTCCCACCAGCAGCGCCTCGGGCCTGCGGTGGGCGGCGAGCGCCCCGACGGTCGTGGCGACGGTCAGCGCCACGCTCGCCGGCAGCACCGCCCGCGACAGCCGCGGGCGGCCGTAGAGCACGGCCGCGTAGACCACGTCGGTGAACATCATGACGGTCGCCAGCAGCGACCCGGTGAGCGTGTCGCCGACCAGGGCCGCCACCGAGAGCGGCAGCGCGACGGACGGGGCGGTGCGGCGCAGCAGCTCCGCCAGGCACATCACCACCAGCGGCAACAGCACCCAGTCGCCGTGCGCCCGGGCGGCCTGCTGGTTGTTGAACAGCCCCAGCCGCCACAGCACCAGCCCACCGACCAGACCCGCGGCGGCGATCAGCACGTCGTCGCGGTGCGGGCGCGGAAACGGGAGACGAGCGGTCACACCACCATCCAACACGGCCGGCCGGAGCCCGTGCCTCCGCACCACGGTCGGTGCGGGGAGCGCCGGAGTACATCGAAGGATGCAGTCCGGAATCGTCACGGCAGACGACGCCCGGACCGGTCGGACGGGCCAGGCTGGAGGCAACGGATCCAGCGGGAACCGAGAGCCGGAGAGGAAGCACCCCGTGGTCGTCACCCTGATCATCGTCTGCGAAGTGGCCTTCTGGGTGTTGCTGGCCGTCGGACTGGCCCTGCGGTACCTGGCCCGGATGCCGCGCCTGGGCGCGGCGGTGCTGCTGTGCGAGCCGCTGCTGGAGGTGGTCCTGCTGGCGGCCACCGCGGTCGACCTGCGCAACGGCGCCGAGGGCGACTGGACGCACGGCCTGGCGGCCGTCTACATCGGCTTCACCGTGGCGTACGGCCACTACATGATCAAGTGGGCCGACGGCCACTTCGCCCACCGCTTCGCGGGCGGTCCGCCGCCGGTGAAGCCCCCGAAGTACGGGATGCCGCGGGCCGTCCACGAGTGGAAGATGTTCGGGCGCACGCTGCTCGCCGGAGCGATCGCCGCCGCGCTGCTCCAGGGTGCGATCTGGTACGTCGACGACGCCGAACGGAGCATGGCGCTGGTCGGCTGGCAGCTTCGGATGCTCCTCGTCGTCGGCATCGCCCTGGCCATCGCGCTCAGCTACACGATCTGGCCGAAGAAGGCGCCCGCGGGGCGGGAGCCCGCGGACGCCCGCTCGTAGCCGGAGGGTCGGCGACCGGGGTCCCTAGCGGTTCTCGCCGGGGACCCACAGGACGTCGCCGACCTCCTTGTTCGCCGTCCTCGCCAGGATGAACAGCAGGTCCGACAGCCGGTTGAGGTAGGTCGCCGTCAGCTTGTTCATGGTCTCGCCGTGCTCCTCCAGCGCGGCCCACGTCGAGCGCTCGGCACGGCGGACCACCGTGCACGCCTGGTGGAGCAGGGCCGCCCCCGGGGTGCCGCCGGGGAGGATGAAGCTGCGCAGCTTCTCCAGGCCCTCCAGGAAGCGGTCGCAGTCCGCCTCCAACCTGTCGACGTAGCTCTGCTCCACCCGCAGCGGCGGGTACTCGGGGTTCTCGACCACCGGTGTGGCCAGGTCCGCACCCACGTCGAACAGGTCGTTCTGCACCCGGGTGAGGACGGCCGTGATCTCCTCGGGGAGGTTGCCCAGCGCGATGGCCACCCCGATCGCGGCGTTGGCCTCGTTGGCGTCGGCGTAGGCCGCGATGCGGGAGTCGGTCTTGACGGTGCGGCTCATGTCCCCGAGAGCGGTGGTGCCGTCGTCACCGGTGCGCGTGTAGATGCGTGTCAGGTTGACCATGGGCCGAGCCTAACGCCGGGAATCGGGCCCCGGCCCGGCGGAAGAGAGGTGTGCCCACCGTCACGGAGACGAGACGGAGACGACACGGAGACGACACGGAGACGACCGCCGGGGCGACGGCACCGCGGCGCCCGACGGCACCGTTCCGCCATGGTCGCCGTCATGGTCGCCGCCGCGGTCGCCGCCGTGGGCCGCTCGCACCGCGTCCGCCGCGCAACGGAAGGGCACCGGGCGCGAGATGACGTCCGGCCAGGCGGGCGCGGCGGGCGCCGGGGCGGTCGGGGGCAGGACGCCGAAGCCGGCGAAGGCGGCGCCGCACGGGCCGAGTCGGACCGGGAGGCCGGGGACGAGGACCCGCCGGGAGTCGCCCCCCCGGCCACGCCCGACGGCCGGCCGCGTGACGCCTCGGTGTGATGTCCGCCATGTGAGACGTGACGCGCGTCTCTTCCCTGCCCACCGGACCCCCGCGGGCGCTAGGGTCCGGCTGAGAGCCGTACGGCACGGCAGTGGGAACGACAAGCGGAAGGGACAGTCGACGTGGCCAAGAAGCTCGCCGTCATCGGCGCCGGACTCATGGGGTCGGGCATCGCGCAGGTCTCCGCCCAGGCGGGCTGGGACGTGGTGCTGCGCGACATCACCGACGAGGCGCTGACCCGCGGCACGGACGGCATCAGGGCTTCGTACGACAAGTTCGTCTCCAAGGGGAAGTTGACGGCCGAGGAGGCCGAGGCGGCGCTCGGTCGCATCACCACGACCACCGACCTCGACGCCGCCGCCGACGCGGACATCGTGGTCGAGGCCGTCTTCGAGCGGATCGACGTCAAGCAGGAGATCTTCCGCACGCTCGACGGCCTGGTGAAGGACGAGGCGATCCTGGCCTCCAACACCTCCGCCATCCCGATCACCAAGATCGCGGCGGCGACGGCGCGTCCCGAGCGGGTCGTGGGCACGCACTTCTTCTCGCCCGTGCCGATGATGCAGCTGTGCGAGCTGGTGCGCGGCCACAAGACCAGCGACGAAACCCTCGCCGCCGCGCGGGAGTTCGCCGAGAGCGTGGGCAAGACCTGTATCGTCGTCAACCGCGACGTCGCCGGATTCGTCACCACACGGCTGATCTCGGCACTGGTCGTCGAGGCGACCAAGCTGTACGAGTCGGGCGTCGCGACCGCCGAGGACATCGACACCGCCTGCAAGCTGGGCTTCGGCCACGCCATGGGCCCGCTGGCCACCGCCGACCTCACCGGCGTGGACATCCTGCTGCACGCCACCGAGAACATCTACACCGAGTCGCAGGACGAGAAGTTCGCCCCGCCGGAGCTGATGCGGCGGATGGTGGACGCCGGTGACATCGGTCGCAAGAGCGGACAGGGCTTCTACCGGTACTGAGGCCGTACGGCGCACACGGGGTCGCCCTTGCGGGTGAATTAGGTATCGGTTCGGGTACGGACGGCAACTCGGCTGCCGAAGAGGCAGTCAGTTGTGGTGAGACATAAGCAGACAACAGTCACACACGAACCACTTCTTTTCCGGGGGAGCGGATATGCACATCAGGGGCGACCATGCGGAACTGGTCGTCGGAGGTCGCCTCGACGTCCGCAGCGCGGCGGACGCCCGTACGGTCCTGCACACCGCCGTCGATTCCGGGGAGGGCGACCTCGTACTGGACCTCGCCGAGTTGGACTCGTGGGACGCGACCGGGCTCGGCGTGATCATGGGCGTGCACCGGCGGGCGGGCCGCTGCGGGCGCCGTCTCGTCCTGAGGGACGTCCCGCCCCAGATGCAGCGACTGCTGGTGGCCACCCGTCTCCACCGCATCCTGGCCATCGAGGGCGGAAATCTCACGGAGGGCGGCACCCTGACCAAACCGTGACCAGGCCAAGCCGTGACGTTTCCGGCAGGGTGCCGTCAGGGGTTGCCGACAGCGCCCGACCAGGGGCTATGGTTCGGAATCCCGCCGCCTACACTGCGCTGCGGACGGCCACCGGACCACGAGCGAGCGTACGGTCGGCCCGGGAGAGCTGAGCTATGAGTACGCACCGCATCTGGGGGCACCGACCATGGACCCGAACCACCCGGGACCCGAGGACCAGGACAGCGGGAGCATCACCCGCGCGATCCCGCTGATAGCGGGCGAGTACCTGCTGACGATCAATCCCGTCGACGGCAGCGAGATCGAGCCCTGCCCGCCCGGCGAGCACCCCGGCACGCCCAGGCGACGCACCGCCGAGTCCCGCGCCGAGCGGGAGCGTGCCGCCATGCCGCCGGTCCCGACGGGGATGTCGCTCCCGGACCTGCCGCTGCTGGAGCGGGAGGAGGAGCGCGACCGTCTGGTCCGGCTGCTCCGGCGCGGTCGCTCCGTCCGGCTCACCGGGCCCCGGGGGTCCGGACGCACCGCCCTGCTGGCCGCCGTCGCCGCCGAGTGCGCGGACCTCGCCCCGGACGGCGTCGTCCGCCTCAGCGGCTGCCGACGCACGCCCGACGACCTGCTGTACGAACTGTTCGCCGCCGTCCACGACGCCCCCCGCCACCGCCCCGACCGCGCCGAACTGCTGGAGGCGCTGCGCGGTGTCGGCGCGGTGGTCCTGCTGGACGACATCGAGTTCGGCGGCCAGGGGCTGGACTCGCTCCTCGACGCCACACCCGAGTGCGCCTTCCTGATCTCGGCCACGCCCGACGCCCCCGCGCCCTCCGCCGACGCGCCCCTGGAGGAGGTCTCCCTCTCCGGCATCAGCCGCATCGCCTGCCTGGAGCTGATGGAGCACATCGTCCGCCGCCCCCTCACCGACGAGGAGGCGAACTGGGTGGCGGACCTGTGGTTCGAGTCCGAGGGGCTGCCGCTGCGGTTCGTCCAGGCCGGGGCGCTGCTGCGACGGCGCGACGCGTCCGGCGACGGCGAGGGCACCGGCGGCGAGGGCACCGGCGCGGACGCCGGGGAGCGGGCCGGCGCCGACGGCGAGGAGAGCGGCACGGGGGCCGGCGAACCGCTGCCGACGCTCGTCGAGGGCGCGACCCCCGCACCGCTGCTGGCCGCCCGACTCTCCGAGGTCGCCCGCGAGATCCTGCGCTTCGCCGTGGCGCTCGGCGGCGTGCTGCCGCACCCGGCCCACCTGCCCGCGCTGGTGGACGACACCGGCGCCGACACGGCCCTGGGCGAGCTGCTCGCCTCCGGTCTGATCACCGCGGCCGGCGCGCACTACCGGCTCGCCTCCGGCGTGACCGGCCAACTGACCGACGCGGGGTACGACGAGGGCGCCGACGACCGCGCCCACACCGTCGCCCGGCACTACGCCTGGTGGACCGGCCATCCCTCGGTGACCCCGGAGCGCGTGGCGCAGGAGGCCGAGGCGGTCCTCGCGGCTGTCCAGGGCGCCCAGCGCGGCGGCCACCCGAGCGCGGCGGTGCTGCTGGCCCGTACGGCCGCGCCCATCCTCGCCGCGTCGCTGTACTGGAGCGCCTGGGAACGGGTGCTGCGCGGCGGCCAGGAGGCGGCGCGCACGGCGGGCGAGGTCGCCGAGGAGGCGTACTTCCACCACGACCTGGGCGTGCTGGCCCTGTGCACCGGCAACCTGGACCGGGCCCGCGCCGAGCTGGAGGCGTCCATCGGGCTGCGCGGAGCGCTCGCCGACCGCCGGGGCACGGTGGCCGGCCGGCGCGCGCTGGCCCTGGTCGAGGACCGCTCCACGCTGCGGAAGGACTCCGGTGCCGACGTCGGCATCGGCGGCATCGGCGGTGTCGGTGGTGTCGGCGGGGCGCCGGGGCCGGAGAACCGGGCCCCCTCGGACGGCCTTCCCCGGCGCAAGACCCACGCCGTGCCGTCGGTGTCGCCCGCGCCGTCCCCGGTGTCCCCGTCCGGGCCGCGGCGGACCGCGGAGGGCGCACCGGCCTCCGACAAGCTGCCGCCCGCCCTGGCCGTCCCGCCGGTGACGGTGGGCAGCGCGTTCGACGAGCCGAGCGACACCGGGGCGCTGACCCGGCCGACGCCGATCGTCCGGAACGCCCACGGCGCGGTGGGCGCGAACGGCGCCGTGGGCGCGGGCGGCCCCGTCAAGGGCCGTGGCGGTCCCCGTCGGCTCGCGCTCCTGGGAGCCCGCCGCAACGTCCTCGCGGCGGGCGCGGGCGCGCTGCTGGCCGCGGCGGTCGGCACGGTCGTCACGCTCGGCATGACCTCCGGCGGCGAGGAGCCGACCGGCAGCGTGAACCCGGCGGTCACCTCCCGGGAGGACGAGGGCATCACCGTGGACGACCCCGCGCCGAGCTCCAGCGGCGAGGAGGAGAGGACCGGACAGAGCGGCGTGCCGTCCACCTCGGGCACGCCGTCCGGCAGCGGCAGTCCCTCCTCCAGCGCCGACTCGTCCGCCTCGCCGGAGGAGTCGGCGGAGGCGGAGGAGACCGACGAGACCTCCCAGGACCCGTCGGAGCCCACGAGGACGTCCAAGCCGACCTCGACGAGGAAGCCGACGCATCCCACGACGGAACCCGAGGATCCGCCGACGGACACCCCGACGGAATCCGAGGACCCGCCGACGGAGACGACGGAGCCGGAGAACCCGCCGACGGACGGCACCGGAGGGGAGTCGGGCGGCGGCGGCAGCGTCACCAGCTCGGCCAGTGTGAGCAACAGCGCCGCCCCGACCGGGAGCGGCTCCGCCCCGGCGCCGCGGGACTCCGGCGGAAACCCGGTCGTGTGACGCCCCGTCCCGGCCGGGGCCGCCCGCGACGCGGCCCCGGCCGGGACCGGAGGGGGAACGGCCGGGGACCGGGGTGACGGCGGCTCAGAACAGCCGCAGCTTGTCGTCCTCGATGCCGCGCAACGCGTCGTAGTCCAGGACGACGCAGTCGATGCCGCGGTCCGTGGCCAGCACGCGCGCCTGCGGCTTGATCTCCTGGGCCGCGAACACGCCCCTGACGGGGGCCAGATGGGGGTCGCGGTTGAGCAACTCCAGGTAACGGGTGAGCTGTTCGACACCGTCGATCTCGCCGCGCCGCTTGATCTCGATCGCGACGGTGTTCCCCTGCGCGTCCCGGCCCAGGATGTCCACCGGGCCGATGGCGGTGGGGTACTCGCGCCGGATCAGGGACCATCCCTCGCCGAGGGTCTCCATTCGGTCAGCGAGCAGTTCCTGAAGGTGTGCCTCCACGCCGTCCTTGATCAGACCGGGATCGACGCCGAGTTCGTGCGAGGAGTCGTGCAGGATCTCCTCCATGGTGATGATGAGTTTCTCACCGGCCTTGTTGACCACCGTCCAGACGGCGACGCCGTTCTCCTCGCTCTCTTTCAGGGTGCATGGCGGAGACATCCAGTTGAGGGGCTTGTAGGCCCTGTCGTCCGCGTGGACCGAGACCGATCCGTCGGCTTTCACCAGGATCAGACGGGGGGCCGACGGGAGGTGGGCGGTGAGCCTTCCGGCGTAGTCCACGGAGCAGCGGGCGATGACGAGACGCATGGTCGGTCACGCTACTGGACGTGGGGCGGTCCACGCGATTCGCCCCTGCTTCTCCCCCTTTTCTCCCCGTTCGACGGGAGTTCGGCCGTGGCTGGTTGTGTGCCCACAAGCCTGGTGCCACCGCATTCACCGGCATAACGTTGCGACGGGGGCGTCGCCGTACGAGATCGTTCGGTTACGCGGCGGGGCCTCTGTCCCGTCCGTGAGGTTCCGGCCCGTCCGGAATCGCGAGAGGAGTACTCATGTCGCTCGACGTCTCACCGGCCCTCCTGGAGCAGGCCGAGCGAGGCGAGGTCGACGAAGCGGCCTTCGTCGACTGCGTCCGTACGTCCCTGCCCTACGCGTGGGACATGATCAGCTCTCTGGTGGCCAAGCTCAGAGTGGACGGCGGGGACTTCGCCGACAACCAGACGCCGCCGCCGGACGAGCAGGCCCGCGGCCAGCTGCTGCGCGCACTGGCCAGCGACGCGATACGCGGCGCGCTGGAGCGGCACTTCGGTGTGCGGCTGGCCTTCCAGAACTGCCACCGGGTCGCGGTCTTCCCGCTGGACCCCTCGGCGGACGAACGGCTCGCCAAGTTCACCTCCATCCGCGGCCAGCTCCTCAACCAGTCGCCCGAACTGCGCGACTGCTGAGCGAGGACGGCGGGGCGGTCGGCCGGGTCACAGCGTCGTGCCCGGTCCCGTGCTCGCCCGCGCGCCCGGCGACGCGCCCGCTGCCGCTGCTCGGGGGAGGAGCGGCAGCACCTCCGCGCCCAGCCGCTGGACGTTCAGCTCGGTGGCGGCCAGATCGCCCGAGCCCTCGACCAGCAGGGCGAACCTGCCGATCCCCGTCCGCTCCGCCGTGGCCGCGAGCCGGTCGGCGCACAGCCGGGGCGGGCCGACCGGGTGCAGCGAGCACAGCAGTTCGGTGTAGGCGAGCGGGTCGCGCATCCTGCGCGGCCTGCCGTCCACGGTCGTGTGCGCTTCCAGGCCCTGCCGCAGCCAGCCCGGCATCGCCTTGGCGAGGGTCTCCACGGCCTCCTCGCGGGTGTCGGCCACCTGCGCCACCCCGGCCGACACGTGCCCGGCCGACGCCACCGCCTCCGGATCGAGGCCCGCCGACAGGGCCTCGCGCCGCCACAGGGCGACCATCTCCGCCTTCTCCTCGTCGCCGCAGTGCATCCCCAGCAGCATCGGCAGCCCGCGCGCCGCGGCCAGCCGCACGGACGCGGGGGAGGTGCAGGCGACCAGCACGGGCACCTCGCCGGGCCCGGAGATGCTCTGGTCGGGGCGGGGCACGACGGGGACCTCGCGGAAGCGGTAGCGCTCGCCGTCCGCGCCCACGCGCGGTTCGCGCAGCCAGCGCAGCAGCAGGTCCAACGACTCGGGGAAGCCCCGCTCGTACGCCTCGACGCCGCCCCCGAAGACCTCCAGGTCCACCCAGGGGCCACCGCGTCCGACGCCCAGGGTGAACCGGCCGTCGGAGAGGAGGTGCAGCAGCGCGGCCTGCTCGCCGAGGGCGACCGGATGCGCGGTCGGCAGCACGCTCACGGCCGTGCCCACCCCGATGTGCCGGGTGCGCCCCAGCAGCAGCGCGGCCAGGGTGACCGCCGACGGGCAGACGCCGTAGGGCACGAAGTGGTGCTCGGCCACCCACACGGTGTCCAGTCCGGCCCGCTCGGCCTCCTCCGCGGACCGTACGGCGCGGTGGAGCGTCTCCCCCTGCCCCTGCCCCGGGAACTGGGCCGCCAGCACGAAAGCTCCAACACGCATGCCACTGCCTCCTCGTCGGTGCGGGACCGCCCCTCGACACCCGCCCCTCGGGGGAGCCCCCCTGAACGGCCCTTTGTGGCAACAACGCCTGACACGTGCCAAGGGCACGGCCTGCCGAGAAGTTTTTCCGATGGTGTCAAGGAAGGCGCGCGGCGGACGGGGGCGGCGCCGACACACGGCCGGTACGGACCTGCGTAGGCTGGACGGAGTAACCACGTCAGCCGGCCTCCGGGCCCCGTCGACCACGTGAGGTGCCCCTTGTCCCCGCGTCGAAACCGCCCGCGCGGCGGTGACAGGACCGCTCGCCGCGCCGGCGAGGCGGAGGACCGCCACGGCCTGGAGCGCACCGAGGAGTGGCGGGGCGAGGAGTGGGTGGTGCGGCAGATCGCCGGACAGTCGGCGGCCAAGCACTACCGCTGCCCCGGCTGCGACCAGGAGATCCCGCCCGGGGTGCCGCACGTCGTGGCCTGGCAGCGCGACGGCCGGGTGGAGGACCGGCGGCACTGGCACCGGGCCTGCTGGAACGCCAGGGACCGCCGGAGCGCGCGGCTCCAGCGGTCCCGTGGCGCGCCGAGGTACTGACACCCCGGTCCGGCCCCTTCTCCGGGGTTTCCCGGGGCTTCCCGGGGTTCTCCGGGGTTTCCCGCGGCCTTCGACCGTCCGGCGGTCCGCGTCAGACGTCGCGGGTGGAGATGCGGGCGTACGCGCCGATCAGCGCGGCGGCGGTGACGGCCGCCAGCAGGCCGAGCAGCGGCCAGCCGGTGCCGGTCGCGTCGCCCTCCATCGGGATGCGGAACAGCGACGACAGGCCGTTGAGCACCGAGTACTCGCGCAGCTTCTCGCCGAGCTCCCGCGTGCTCTCGGTGAAGAGGAACAGCGAGACGAGGAAGGGCAGCAGCACCAGCCCGAGCATCGAGGTGATCGCCGCCGGGGTGCTGCGCAGCAGCGCGCCGACCGCCAGCGACAGCAGGCCGAGCAGCGCCACGTACAGCGCGGCGCCGACCGTGGCGCCCAGCCACTCGGCGCCGGAGGCGACGGCCTCGCCGGTGGCGAGGGACTCGTCGTTGAGCATCTCCGGACCGATGTACTCGGGAATCGGCTTGCCCTCGATCATCGCCGCCTGGAGCAGCGCGGTCAGCGTGCAGGCGACGAGCGTCATCACGAAGGACAGCAGGAAGAAGACCACGGCCTTGGCGGTGAGCACCCGGCCGCGCCGCGGGCAGGCGGTGAGGGTGGTGCGGATCATTCCGGTGCTGTACTCGGAGGTGATCACCAGCACGCCGAGCGTGATGACGCACAGCTGACCGAGCATCAGCCCGAAGAAACCGCCGGAGAGCACGGGGAGTTCGAGCGTGTCCTGGCTGCCGAGGGCCAGGGCGACGAGGAGGCCGATGCCGACGACGAGGACGAACATGACGGCGAGCGTCCACACCGTCGACCGCACCGAGCGGATCTTGGTCCACTCCGAGGCGATGGCGTGCCCGAGGTGGGTGCTCCGCACGGGGATCGGCGAGGAGTAGCCGGGACCGCCCGACCGCCAATCGCCCCCGGGCGGCACCTGCGGCGCCCCCGGGGGCGCTCCCTGCGGCGCGGGGGGTACGGGGGGTACGGCCGGGCTCTGCCGAGGAGTGGTCATCGGGCGTCCTCGCTGTCGTGCTTGGTCGGGGCGGCGGGGGCGCCGGCGCCGTCCGGCGCGGGCCGGGACTGCTGCGGCGCCGGGGGCTGCTGCGTGGCGGGAGGCTGCTGCGGCGCCTGCGGCGGCTGCCACCCCGGAGCGCCCTGCGGGGGAGCCTGGGGGACCTGCGGCGGCGCCGCGTACGGGTTCGCCTGGCCCGGGATCATGCCCGGCCCCGGCGGGGGGTACCCCGCCGGGGCGGCGCCCTGCGGCGGCGGCCAGGCACCGGGAACCGCTCCGGGCGGCGCCGCGTACCCGACGGGGGGCTGCGCGTGCAGCCCGGCCCGCTGGTCCTCGGTGGAGCGGTAGTCCACCGCGCCCTGCGTCATGCGCATGTACGCCTCCTCCAGGGAGGCCGAGTGCGGGGAGAGCTCCCACAGCCGTACGTCCGCCTCGTGCGCCAGGTCGCTGATCCGCGGCAGCGGCAGTCCGGTGACCCGCAGCGCGCCGTCCGGCTCCGGCCGGACGTGGCCGCCCGCCTCGGTGAGGGCGGCGGACAGCTTGTCGCGCTGCTCCGGCTCGGTGTCGGGGGTGCGGACCCGGGCGAAGTCCGCGGAGTTGTGCGCGATGAAGTCCTTCACGGACATGTCCGCGAGCAACTGGCCGCGGCCGATCACGATCAGGTGGTCGGCGGTCAGGGCCATCTCGCTCATCAGATGGCTGGAGACGAAGACCGTGCGGCCCTCGGAGGCCAGCTTCTTCATCAGGTTGCGGATCCAGAGGATGCCCTCCGGGTCCAGGCCGTTGACCGGCTCGTCGAAGAGCAGCACCTGCGGATCGCCGAGCAGCGCCGCCGCGATGCCCAGACGCTGCCCCATGCCGAGCGAGAAGCCCTTGGACCGCTTCCTCGCCACGTCCTGCAGGCCGACGACCCCGAGCACCTCGTCCACGCGCCGCTTGGGGATGCCGGACAACTGGGCCAGGCACAGCAGGTGGTTGTACGCGCTGCGCCCGCCGTGGATGGCCTTGGCGTCCAGCAGGGCCCCCACCTGCCGCGGGGCGTTGGGCAGTTGACGGTACGGGCGGCCGTTGACGGTGACGTGCCCGGCCGTGGGGGCGTCCAGGCCCAGGATCATCCGCATGGTGGTGGACTTCCCGGAGCCGTTCGGCCCCAGGAAACCGGTGACGAGCCCGGGTTTCACCTGGAAGGAAAGGTTGTACACGGCCGTCTTGGCGCCGTAGCGCTTCGTCAGGCCGACTGCTTCGATCATGCTCTCCGCCCCTGCTGCCTTGTGCGGTTCGGGGCGTGCCGCCCCCACGGGAACTAGGAGCCTATCGGGGCGTGTTCGGTTCCCGCCGCACAGGACGACGGCGCCCCGCACCACGCGGAGGTGGTGCGGGGCGCCGGTGCCGTTCCGAACTGCCGTCCCGCGGGCGGGAGGCGCGTCAGCGCGACTGCTGCGCGGGAACGCCGCGGCCCAGCGGCTCGTCGTCGCTCTCGGTGCTCGGCTGCCCGGTCGCGGCGACGGCCGCACCGGTGAGCGTGGCGAGCATCTCGCGGACGTTGGTGAGCTGGGCGTTGATGCTGTCGCGGCGGTTGGTGAGCGCCGCCAGCTCGCGCTCGGACTCGCTGCGGATGCGGTCGGCCTTGGCGTTGGCGTCGGCCACGATGTCCTCGGCCTGGCGCTGGGCGGTCTCCACCGTCTGGCGGGCGCGGCGCTCGGCGTCGGTGCGCAGCTTCTCGGCCTCCAGGCGGAGCTGCTCGGCGCGGTGCTCGATCTCCGCCAGCCGCTTCTCGGCCTTGGCCTGGCGGGAGGCGAGGTCGCGCTCGGACTGCTCGCGCCGCTTGGCCAGGTTGGTCTCGAAGTCGGCGGCGGCCTGCGCGGCCTTGGCCCGGGTGTCCTCGAAGAGGGCGTCGGCCTCCTCGCGCTTGGCCTGGGCGTCCTTCTGCGCCTCGGCCCGCAGGGTGGCGGCGTCGGCCTTCGCCTTCTCGACGATCCGGGCACCCTCCTCCTCGGCCTTCGCCTTGCGGTCGGCGGCGTACGACTCGGCGTCGTTGCGGACCTGCTGGGCGGCGGCCTCGGCCAGTTCACGGTGCTGCTCGGCGGCCCTGCGGGCCTCCTCGCGCAGGTCCTTGGCCTCCTCCTCGGCGAGACGGAGGATCTTCTCGACCCGGGCACCCAGTCCGGCGTACGACGGCTCGGACTCGTTGATCTGGGCCTGCGCGTTCTGCGTTTCGAGGTGCAGCTCCTCGATGCGCTTCTCCAGCGATGCGATACGGGCCAGTGCGTTGTCACGGTCGGCGACGAGCTTCGCGATGCGGTCGTCCACCTGTCCGCGGTCGTAGCCACGCCGCACGAGCTCGAAGCCGAAGGGAGAGGATGAAGAGTCGCTCATGGGGTTCCTGTCGATCAGACGGGGTCGGACGGGAGAGTGATAGAGGGAATCCTAGGGGGGAAAGCGGCGTGTCTTCGAGAAGATGCCGGTTTGATATGCAGAATGTACGTCCGTTCGAGTGGCTCAGCCCTTGCCCTGCTTGCCGTTCGCATGTGCCGCTCCTGCTCCAACTCCGGCCTTCACAGCGCTTTTTGATCCCCCGTCGGAGCCTTTTCCGCTCTTGCCGTCCTTGCCGCCCCTGCCGTTCGCGGCGGGAGCCTCGAAGGACTCCAGCGCTTCCAACACGTCCTGGACGCGGGAGATCTCGGCGTTGATGTCCTCGCGCCGGCGGGCCAGCACGTCGAGTTCGCGCCGGCCCTGCTCCAGGGTCCGCTTCGCCTCGGCCTCCGCCTCGGCGCGCACCCGCTCGGCGTCCTTGATGATCGCGGCCTTCTTCTGCTCGGCCTCCTTGAGCAGTCCCTCGGCCTTCTTCACCGCGGCGATACGGACCTTGCTCGCCTCGGAGTCCGCGTCCGCCATCGTCCGGCGGGCCTTCTCCTGGGCCTCGGCCAACTGATCGCTCGCCGCCTTCACCAACTTGTCCACGCGCTCGCCCGCGGACTTCATCGCCTCGGCCGCCTCCCGGCGCGCACGCTCGTGCAGCTCCTCGATCTCGGCCTCGGTACGGGTCCGCAGCTCCTCGGCCCGTTCCCGGATGGCGTTGGCGTCGCGGCGGGCCTCCTCCAGCATGGTGTCGGAGTCGCTGCGGGACTTCTCCACCAGCGCGGTGCTCTCCGACCGCGCCTCGGCCACCAGGCGTTCGGCCTCCTTGCGGGCGGCGCCGACCATGGTGTCCGCCTGCTCCTCGGCGGCGGCGGCGATGCGGACGGCCTCCTCCCGGGCCTTGGCGATGAGCTGGTCGGCCTGCTCGGCCGCCTCGCCCAGGCGCCGCGCCGCGGCCTCGCGGGCCTCGTCCCGGACGCGGTCGGCCTCGGCGCGCGTCCGCTCGGCCTCCTGGTCGGCCGTGGTCCGCACCCGCTCCGCCTCGGCGATCGCCTCCGACACCGTGCGCTCGGCAAGGGCCTTGGCGGCGTCCGTCTCCTCCTGCGCCTCCCGGCGCAGGGTGGCCGCGGCGTGCTCGGCCGCGGACCGCAGACCGGCGATCTCCTCCTCGGCCTGCTCGTGGAGCCCCGCGACCGAGTCGCGCACCTGCTGGGCCTTCTGCTCGGCGGCCGCGACGAGTTCGGCCGCCCGCCGCTCGGCCTCGCCGACCAGCCGTTCGGCCTCGGCGTGCGCCTCCTCGACCCGCTTGCGCGCCGAGGCGAGCAACTCCTCGCTCTGCTCGCGGGCCTGGGCGCGCTCGCGACCGGCCTCCTCGCGCGCGTCGGCGAGCAGTTCCTCGGCCTCGCGGCGGCGCCGCGCGGCCTCCTCCTGGGCGGCGGCCAGGGCCTCGGCCGCCTCCGCGCCCGTCCGCTCGGCCGCCGCGTTGGCCTCCGCCCGCACCCGGTCGGCCGCCTCCTGGGCCTCCGCGCGCAGCCGTTCGGCCTCGGTCGCCGCCTCGGTGCGCAGCCGCACCGCCACGGCCTCGCCCTCGGCACGGGCCTGGGCGGCGTCCGAGATCGCCTCGGTGCGCAGCCGTTCGACCTCCTCCTCGGCCTGCTGCCGCAGGGCCCGCAGCCGCTCCGCCGACTCCGTGCGCAGCCGCTCGGTCTCGGTGCGGGCCTCCTCGCGCAGCCGCTCGGCCTCGGCGCGGGCCTCGCGGAGCCGTTCCTCGGCCGCGGCCAGCCGCTGCTCGGCCTCGCCGCGGAGCCGCTCCAGCTCCGCGTCGGCCTCGGCGCGGCGGGCGCGGACGGCCTCCTCGGTCTCCGCGCGCAGCCGCTGTCCGGCCCGTTCGGCCTCCTCCCGGGTCCGCTCGGCCTGCCGCTCGGCGTCGGCGCGCAGCTCCTCGGCCTCGGCACGGGCCCGCTCCAGCGCCTCCTCGGCCTGGCGGCGCAGGGTGGCGGCCCGCTCGATCGCCTCGGTGCGGACGCGCTCGCTCTCGGCGGTGGCGGCGTTGCGGGTCTCCTCCGCGTCCGCCTTGGCCTGGCCGAGCAGTTCCTCGGCGCGGCTGGCCGCCTCCTCGATCTGCTGGACGGCCTCGCGACGGGCCTCGCCGCGGATCCGCTCGCCCTCCGCGACGGCCTCGGCGCGGAGCTGCTCGGCCTCGCCGCGCAGCCGCCGCGCCTCCTCCTGGAGTTCGACGGTCTTGGCGCGGTACTCCTTGGTGTCGTTCTTGGCCGCGCCCTTGAGCTGTTCGGCGACGTCGTGCGCCTCGGCGCGCAGCCGGTCGGCCTCCGCCTCGGCCTCCGCCCGCAGCCGCTCGGCCTCCTCGGCGGCGGCCCGGGTGGTGGCCTTGGCCTCCTCGGACGCCTTGGTGAGCACCTCCTCGGCCGTCCGGGCGGCCTCGGCGAGCTGGGCGGCCGACTCCTCGGCCGACTTGGCCCGGGCGGTCTCCCGGGCCTCGGCGATCACCCGCTCGGCCTCGGCGCGGGCGTCGGCCCGCACCTGCTCGGCCTCGGCCTTGGCCGCCTCGGCGTCCTTGGTGGCCTCGGCGACCATGCGGGCGATCTCGGCCTTGGCGACCCGGGTGCGCTGCTCGTTCTCCGCCTCGGTGTCGGCCAGCCGCTTGGCGGCGGCCTCCCGGGCCTCGGCGAGGACCTTGTCGGCCTCCCCGCGGGCCTCGCGCAGCGCCGTCTCGGCCTCCTGCATCCGCTGCTCGGCCTGGCGGGCCAGGGCGGTGGCCTCGCGGCGGGCGGCCTCGGACTCGGCGGCGGTGGAGGTGCGCAGCCGCTCGGCGTGCTCGGTGGCCTCCTGCGCCTGGGCGGAGGCGGCGCTCAGCAGCCGCTCGGCCTCGGCGCGGGCACGGCGCAGCAGGGCGTCGGCCTCGGCGCGGGCGGCCTCGGCCTCCGAGGTGAGCCGCTGCCGGGACTGCTCGGCCAGCCGCTGCGCCTCGGCGCGGGCGGCGGCCAGGGTCTGCTCGGCCTCGGCGCGCGCCTCGTCCATCAGCCGGCGGGCCTGCGCCTCGCTGCGGGCGCGCAGTTGCTCCGCCCAGGCGACGTTCTCGTTGACGTGGGACTCGACGGTCGCGCGGCGCTCGTTGAGCTCCTGGTCGAGCTGCTGGCGGCGGGCGACGGCCTCGGCGTGCAGCTCGGCCTCCATCCGGGCCTGCCGCTCGGCGTGCTCCTGGAGGAGTCTCTGGGTCTGGGCGCGGGCCTCGCGCAACTCGCGCTCGGCGTCGGCGCGCAGTTGCTCGGCCTGGATCTGCGCGTTGCGCAGCAACTGCTCGGCCTGGTGCGACAGGTTGTCGTAGCCGGCCGGGCGTGCGGCGAGAGCGCGGCGCGCCTCGTGCAGCTTGGCGCGCAGCACTTCGACCTGGTAGCCGAGGTCGTCGGCGTGGTCGACCGCCTTGTCCCGCTCGTCCTTCAGCCGCTTCATCTCGGCTTCGAGCCGGGATAGGTGGTCGTCAGCCTCGTAGCGGTCGTAGCCCCGCACTGCGCGGTCCCATCCGTCCCCTGGTCGTGGTGAAGGTGAACTGACCCTTCGGAGGAAATGGTGTCAGATCATCGGCGGAACGCGGGACGGGCCCCAGCCAGCCCACGGCCCCGGCCGAACGGCCACTCTACCGGCCGGGGGAGCGCACGTCAGTGTCGCGAGGGCGCGGAGGTGACCAGTTCGGTGAGGACACCGTGACAGTCCTTGGGATGAAGGAAGGTGATCCGCGATCCCATCGAACCCCTGCGCGGCTCGTCGTACAGCACGCGCACGCCCTTGTCGCGGATCGCCTCGGAGTCGCCGTCCACGTCCGCGGTGCCGAAGGCGATGTGGTGCACGCCCTCGCCGTTCTTCGCCAGCCACTTGGCGACGGTGGAGTCCTCCCGGGTCGGTTCGAGAAGCTGGAGGTAGGAGGCGCCGCCGTCGTCCGTGCCGTTGATGCGCAGCATGGCCTCGCGCACCCCCTGTTCCTCGTTCACCTCGATGTGGAACACCTCGAAGCCGTAGGTGGCACGGTAGAACTCGACGGTCCTGTCCAGGTCGAAACAGGCGATTCCGATGTGATCGATGCGCGTCAGCATGGCACCAGTGCACCGCCTTGTCGCATGGTTACGCAACGTGCGCACGGTCACACCGACCGACCGATGACCCGGGCCGGTACCGCTCAGTACATTGGCGAAAACCCTCGTCAATCTCCCTGCTCCGAAGGGGCCGCACCGTGACCGAAACGACGAACGCAGCGTCCGCCACCACCTCCGTGATCGTCGCCGGCGCCCGTACGCCCATGGGCCGCCTGATGGGTTCGCTGAAGTCCTTCTCCGGCGCCGACCTCGGCGGCATCGCGATCAAGGCGGCCCTGGACCGGGCGGGCATCGGCGGGGACCAGGTCCAGTACGTGATCATGGGGCAGGTGCTCCAGGCCGGCGCGGGGCAGATCCCGGCCCGGCAGGCCGCCGTGAAGGCCGGCATCCCCATGAACGTCCCCGCCCTCACGATCAACAAGGTCTGCCTCTCCGGGCTGGACGCCATCGCGCTGGCCGACCAGCTCATCCGCGCCGGCGAGTTCGACGTCGTCGTGGCCGGCGGCCAGGAGTCCATGACGAACGCCCCGCACCTGCTGCCCAAGTCCCGCGAGGGCTTCAAGTACGGCGCGGTGCAGATGCTGGACGCCATGGCCCACGACGGCCTCACCGACTCCTTCGAGGGCGTCGCCATGGGCGAGTCCACCGAGAAGCACAACACCCGGCTGGGCATCGGCCGCGCCGAGCAGGACGAGATCGCGGCGCTCTCCCACCAGCGCGCCGCCGCCGCGCAGAAGAACGGCGTCTTCGACGCGGAGATCACCCCGGTGGAGATCCCGCAGCGCAAGGGCGACCCGATCCTGTTCACCAAGGACGAGGGCATCCGGCCCGAGACCACGGTCGAGTCCCTGGCCAAGCTGCGTCCCGCCTTCGCCAAGGACGGCACCATCACCGCGGGCTCGTCCTCGCAGATCTCCGACGGCGCCGCCGCGGTGGTCGTGATGAGCCGGGCCAAGGCCGAGGAGCTGGGCCTGGAGTGGATCGCCGAGATCGGCGCCCACGGCAACGTGGCGGGACCGGACAACTCCCTGCAGTCGCAGCCCTCCAACGCCATCCGGCACGCGCTGGGCAAGGAGGGCCTGGACGTCGACGACCTCGACCTGATCGAGATCAACGAGGCGTTCGCGGCCGTCGCGGTGCAGTCGATGAAGGACCTCGGCGTTGACCACGAAAAGGTGAACGTCAACGGTGGCGCCATCGCGCTGGGTCACCCGATCGGGATGTCCGGCGCGCGGATCGTGCTCCACCTCGCCCTGGAGCTCAAGCGCCGGGGCGGCGGCGTGGGCGCGGCGGCGCTGTGCGGCGGCGGCGGTCAGGGCGACGCCCTGATCGTGCGGGTGCCGAGGAAGTGACGGACCGGGCGCGGGCCCGTACGCGAGGTGTACGGGCCCGCGCCCGGCGGTACGGCCGGTACGGCGACGGGGCACGACCGGCACGACGAGACCGGCCGAGGGACGGCCGGAGGATGGCGAGGAGCGCAGCACGCATGGCGGTGGACGTCCCCGGACTGGTGGAGCAGGCACGGGAGGGCAAGCCCCGGGCCGTGGCCCGGCTGATCTCGCTGGTGGAGGGAGCCTCCCCGCAGCTCCGCGAGGTGATGGCGGCACTGGCGCCGCTGACCGGCAACGCGTACGTCGTCGGTCTGACCGGCTCGCCGGGGGTGGGCAAGTCCACCTCCACCTCGGCGCTGGTGACCGCGTACCGCAAGGCCGGCAAGCGGGTCGGCGTGCTGGCCGTGGACCCGTCCTCGCCGTTCTCCGGCGGGGCGCTGCTGGGCGACCGGGTGCGGATGTCCGAGCACGCCTCCGACCCCGGCGTCTACATCCGCTCCATGGCCACCCGCGGCCACCTGGGCGGCCTGGCCTGGGCCGCCCCGCAGGCCATCCGCGTCCTGGACGCGGCGGGCTGCGACGTGATCCTGGTGGAGACGGTCGGCGTCGGCCAGTCCGAGGTCGAGATCGCCTCGCAGGCCGACACCTCCGTGGTCCTCCTCGCCCCCGGCATGGGCGACGGCATCCAGGCCGCGAAGGCCGGAATCCTGGAGATCGGCGACGTCTACGTGGTCAACAAGGCCGACCGGGACGGCGCCGACGCCACCGCCCGCGAGCTGAACCACATGCTCGGCCTCGGGGAGGCCCGGGGGCCGGGCGACTGGCGCCCGCCGATCGTCAAGACCGTCGCCGCGCGGGGCGAGGGCGTCGACGAGGTCGTCGAGGCGCTGGAGAAGCACTACGCCTGGATGCAGGAGCGCGGCGTGCTCGCCGAGCGCCGTCGGGCGCGCGCGGCCCGCGAGGTGGAGACCATCGCGGTCACCGCGCTGCGCGAGCGCATCGGGGACCTGCGCGGTGACCGGCGGCTGGACGCCCTGGCCGAGCGGATCGTGGACGGGGCGCTCGACCCGTACACGGCGGCCGACGAGCTGGTCGCGGGGCTGACCGGGGAGTGACCCCGGCGGGGGACGCCCGTCAGTCGTCGTCGCGGTCGTCCTTGTCGTCGTTCCGGTCGTCGCGGTCGTCGTTCCGGTCGTCGCGGTCGTCGTCCCGGTCGTCCGCGTCGTCGCCCGAGCCGGCGTTCCGCTCCAGGACGTCGGCGCTGCCCGCGTCCACCGCGACCTCGTGCCACGTGCCGTCCTTGCCCAGGACGTCGACGTCCCAGACCGGCTTGTCGCCGTCGTCGTCCAGCTCGACGGACTCGGCCGTGCCGGGCACGGCCTTCAGCGCGGCCGCGACGGCCTCCTGGAGCGTGACCTCGGCGTCGCGCAGCACCTTCCGGTCGTCGCGGTCGCCCTGGTCGTCGTTCCGGTCGTTCCGGTCGTCGCGGTCGTCGCGGTCGTCGCGGTCGTCGGTGTCGTCGGCCGCGCGCAGGCTCGCGGCCGGGGCCGCGGACGAGGCGGTGTCGTCGTCGGCGGCGGCGAAGGCGAGGGTGCTCCCGCCGACGGCGAGCGTGGCGGCGACGGCGGCGACGACCAGCTTGCGGTTCATGGTCCTGCGGTTCATGGTCCGTTCCTCCCGAGCGATGGGGTTTCCGTGGCGTGCGGACACCACCGTCGCAGGACACGGCTGAAGGTTTCCTGAAACGACCTGAAGATCTCTTCAGGTGCGTTTTGGCAGGCTGGCCCCATGCGCGTGCTGATTGTGGAGGACGAGAAGCGGCTCGCCCTGTCGCTGGCCAAGGGGCTGACGGCCGAGGGCTTCGCCGTCGACGTGGCCCACGACGGGATCGACGGGCTGCACCGGGCGACCGAGGGGTCGTACGACCTGATCGTCCTCGACATCATGCTGCCGGGCATGAACGGCTACCGGATCTGCTCCCAGCTGCGCGCCGCCGGCGACGAGACCCCGATCCTGATGCTGACCGCCAAGGACGGCGAGTACGACGAGGCCGAGGGGCTCGACACCGGCGCCGACGACTACCTGACCAAGCCGTTCTCCTACGTGGTGCTGCTCGCCCGGGTACGGGCGCTGCTGCGGCGCCGCACCCGCGGCGGGGCGACGGTGTTGCGCCTGGGCGAGCTGACCGTGGACCCGGGCGCGCGGCGGGTGACGCTGAACGGGGGCGACGTGGCGCTGACCGCCAAGGAGTTCGCCGTGCTGGAGTACCTGGCCGTCCGCGCCGGGGAGGTGGTCTCCAAGGCGGAGATCCTGGAGCACGTGTGGGACTTCGCCTACGAGGGCGACGTCAACATCGTCGAGGTGTACGTCAGCGCGCTGCGCCGCAAGCTGGGCTCCGGCGTCATCGTCACGGTGCGCGGTGCCGGATACCGGTTGGTGAGGCCCGATGTCTAAGTCCCCCCTCTCCCGGCTCACCGTCCGGGCGCGCGCCGCGCTGGGCGCCACGCTGGTGGTGGCGGTGGCCCTGGTGGCGGCCGGGTTCGCCGTGGTCGAGGTGCTCCGCGACGGCCTCACCGAGAACGCCCGGCTGCACGCCGAGACCACCGCCCGCGAGGTCGCCGCCGGGGTCGCCGACGTGCCGGCGGACGCGGTGGGCGGCGTGGACGCGCTGACGGACGACGAACCGGTGCAGGTGGTGGACGCCTCCGGCACGGTGCTCGGGGCCAGCGGTCCGCTGCGCGGTCGCGGCCCCGTGGCCGACTTCAACCGGCCCGAGGAGCCCCGGCGGGCGACCCCCACGCCCTCCCCGGAGGACCGGGACGAGGACGGGTCCGACGACGGGGACGACGGTCGCGACGACGGCGGTGACGACCGCGACGACGACGGCGGCGACCGCGACGAGGACGGCGGCGACGGCCGGGACGACGACGGCACCGCCGAGCCGACCGAGGAGCCCGTCGAGGTGGACCGCAACAGCGTCACCGAGACCGTCTCCCTGCCCGTCGACGAGGACGGCGAGGTGACCTACGACCGCGTCCGGGCGGTCGCGACGCAGGACTTCCGGCTGGTCGCCGTGCAGAGCGTCACCCGCGACCGCGTCCCCGTCACCGTCTACGCCGGCGCCTCCCTCGCCGAGCAGGAGGACGCGGTCTCCACCGTCACCGGCACCATGCTCGTCGGGCTGCCCGTGCTGCTCGCCGTGGTCGGGGGCGTCACCTGGCTGGTCACCCGCGGCGCGCTGCGGCCGGTCGAGGGCATCCGGCGGGAGATGGCGGCCATCACGGCGAGCACCGACCTGTCCCGGCGCGTGCCCGAGCCCCCCACCGGGGACGAGGTCGCCCGGCTGGCGCGGACCACCAACGAGACCCTGGAGGCCCTGGAGGCGTCCGTCGAGCGGCAGCGCCGCTTCGTCGCCGACGCCTCGCACGAGCTGCGCAGCCCGATCGCCTCCCTGCGCACCCAGTTGGAGGTCGCCGCGGCCCACCCCGAACTGCTCGACCTCGACGGCGCGATCCACGACACCGTACGGCTCCAGGACCTCGCCGCCGACCTGCTGCTGCTGGCCCGCCTGGACGCGGGGGAGCGGCCGGGGGAGAAGCGGGTGGCGCTGGACGCGCTGGTGCGGGAGGAACTGGCCCAGCGCGTGGGGGACCGGATCGCCGTCGCCCTGGACGAGGAGACGGGAGGGGCCCCGGTGGAGGTGATCGGCTCGCGCGGCCAACTCGCCCGGGTGCTGGGCAACCTCCTGGACAACGCCCAGCGCCACGCGGAGACCCGCATCCGGGTCACCGTGGGCCGCAGGGGGAGGCGGGCGGTGCTGGAGGTGGCCGACGACGGCGCCGGGGTGCCGGAGGAGGAGCGGGAGCGGATCTTCGAGCGGTTCGTGCGGCTCGACGACGCGCGCAGCCGCGACGACGGCGGTGCCGGGCTGGGGCTGGCCATCGCCCGCGACGTGGCGACCCGTCACGGCGGGACCCTCGCCGTCGGCCGGGCCCCCGAGGGCGGCGCCCTGTTCACGCTGCTCCTGCCCGCGGCCTCCGAGGACGTCGCCGCCGGCTCCGGGCCGTCCACGGGCGGCGGTTCGGGTGCCGGCTCGGGCGGTGGTGCGGACGGTGGTGCGGACGGCGGCTCGGGCGCGGCCGGGGACGGCGCCGAGGGGCCGCGTCCCTAGCCGCGTCCGCGCAGCGACCGCAGGTGGTCGGCGACCGGGGTCAGCGCGTCGTGGAGCCCCTTCAGCGCCTCCGGCGGGAGCAGGTCGATGAAGTGCCGCCGCACCGAGGCCACGTGGTGCGGCGCCACCTCGCGCATCGTGTCCCAGCCGCGCTCGGTCAGCACCGCGAACAGCCCGCGCTTGTCGGACTCGCAGTTCTCCCGGCGCACCAGCCCGGCCTTCTCCATGCGGGTGATCTGGTGGGAGAGGCGGCTCTTGGACTGGAGCGTGGCGGCGGCCAGATCGCTCATCCGCATCCGGTGGTCGTCGGACTCGGAGAGGTTGACCAGGATCTCGTAGTCGTTCATGGTCAGCCCGAACGGCTGGAGGTCCCGCTCCAACTGGTGGGTGAGGAGCTTGTTGACATCGAGGTGCACACGCCAGGCGCGCTGCTCCCCCTCGGCCAGCCAGCGGGGGTCCTTGTCCGTCTCCATGGTCCTGGACTTTACCCGGCGGTACGGGAACGCTCTCCGGAAGAGCCTATTACCTGCGGTAACCCGAACGTCACAGACCGAGACGGCGCTGGATTCCTCCCAGACCGCCGGGGAGGTGCGGAAGCTGCCCGCCCCCGGCGCCGTGCCCGCCCCCGTGTCCGCCGGCGCCACCGGGGACGCCCGGCTGCGGCGGCGGGGGAGCGCCGGTGTCCCGCTCCTCCATCAGCACCTCGGTGGACTGGATCAGCACCGTGCCCGCCCCGACGAACTCGAACTGGTGCTCCTCGCCGGAGGTGCCGCCGATCCCCGTCAGCGACCGCAGCCCGCCGAGGAACCCCTTCAGGTACCGGTGGTCGTAGTGGTGGCAGGGGGAGGGGCAGTCCGCCCAGCCGACCAGCGCCTGCGGGTCCACCCGGACCGGCGGCTCCACGAAGTGCACCGGCCCGTTGGAGGCCGCCACGAACCTCCCCGTCCCGAGCAGGGTGACGAAGCCCGGGATGATCGACTGCTTCAGCGACAGGCTCGGCTCGAAGGCCAGCAGGTTGCCCGAGCGGATGGTGAGGTTGCCGTCGTCCAGATCGTAGGAGTTGACGTCGAACGACCGGTCGGCGAGGAGCATCTTGCCCTTGCCCTGGGCGACGACCCAGTCCGAGGCGTGCAGCGGGGAGTGGAAGCTGGAGGCGACCAGCCGGTCCAGGGGGCCGTGGCCGATGCCGTCGAAGGAGATCTGTCCGTAGTAGGCGATCATCTTCCCCTTCTGCAGGAACCACTGGCCCGACAGGTCCACGCAGAAGGTGTAGGGGGTGACGTTGTCGTTCGACGGCAGGGTGTGGGGATCGTGGACGACCGGACCGCTCACAGCTTCTCCTCGCTCGCCTGGACGAACACCTCGCCCTGACCGGACAGCTCCAGTTGGAACGCCTCGCCCGAGCCGCGCCCGACCATGTCCCGCCAGCCGAGCGCCGTGGAGAGCTTGTTCGTCACCTGCCCGCGGTGGGCGACGTACGCCTGCGGATCGACGTGGACGGGACGGCCGGGGGTGATCGGCAGCCGGATCACCCCGCCGTGCGCCATCACGGCCACCGAACCGTGCCCGGAGAGCGTCGTGGTGAACAGGCCCTGCCCGGTCATCTGGCCGCGGACCACGCCCATGACCCCGCCCTGGGAGCCCAGGAACACCGTCCCCTGCTCCAGCGTCCCGTCGAAGGCCAGGAGCCGGTCGGCCTCCACGTGGAGGGTGTCGCCGGTCAGGTCGATCACCTCGACGTGGTGGCCGCCGTGCCCGAACAGCACCGTGCCGTACGGGGCCTCCCCGGGGCCGCCGGACCCGGGGGGAACCTCGACCGTCATCAGCGGCGTCGCCTCCCCGGCCAGCCGCCGCCCGATCATCGAGCCGACGCCGCCCTGCCCGCCCTGGACGTTGGGGGTGAAGGCGACCTCGCCCTTGTACGCGATCATCGCGCCGCGCAGGCTGAACAGCCGCCGGCCGGGCGCCACCTGCGCCTCGACCACCTTGGAGTTGATCTGGCGGAACGGCATCTACAGGTCACCACCGATCGTGTTCCGCTCGCTGGGCTGCACGTAGACCAGCCCGTCGCCCTCGAAGCTCATCTGGAAGGCCTCGCCGGAGCCCTCGCCCACGAGGGTCCGGAAGTTCACGCCGGTCTGGAACTCCTGCCGCAGGTTCCCGGTGTGCGCCACGTACGCCCCCGGGTCCACCCGGAGCGGGAACCGCGGCGTGACGCGGAGCACCACCGCCGGGCCGTCCGACGTCAGCGCCGCCGTGCCGGTGCCCTCCACGGTGGTGGTGAACAGCCCGTTGCCCTGGGCGGCGCCGCGCAGGCCGGTGAAGGTGGTGCCGGTGTGCAGGGAGCCGTCCACGCACAGCAGGTTGCCCGACTCCACGTGGAGCCTCTCGCCGTTCAGCGTCACCAGGTTGATGTCGCCGGCGCGGTCGGCGAAGTAGCAGGTGCCCTCCCCTTTCACCTCCATCAGCTCCATCTGCTCGCCGGTGAGGCGGCGCGTGACCATGCCGCGCAGCCCCTCGCCGCCGCCGGTGAGCTTCTTGAAGGACATCCGGCCCTCGTAGGCGACCATCGAGCCGTTCTTCGCCCTGACCGTGTCGCCGACCAGGTCGACGGCGAGCACCTTGCTGCCTTGGAGTCGGAACCGAGCCACGGGGCGAATCTACCCGGACGCGGGCATCCGGGGGGAGGCTGTCACAATGGCAGCGCTTGTGCATCCCTTCACAAAGGATCTCCCGTGGACCTCAAGACCGCTTCGGCGCTGCGCCGCCTCCGGCTGATCTCCGTACCGGAGGCCGTCTCGTTCCTCCTGCTGCTGGTGTGCTCCGTGCTCAAGCGGACCACCGAGTTCAATGCCGTGCCGGTGATGGGGGCCGTCCACGGCCTCCTCTTCGTCCTCTACGTCCTCTTCTGGCTGGACGCCTGGAACCGCGCCAAGTGGCCGTTCGGCCGTGCCGCGCTCTACTTCGTGTGCGCGGTGCTCCCGGCCGGCGGCTTCTACGCGGACAAGCGGCTGCGCCGCGAGGCCGAGGCGAGCGTGATCGCCGCTCGGGCCCGCGCCGAGCAGGCCAGGTCGGAGGCCGAGCGGCCGCGCACCGGGGCGGTGGACGCGTGATCGTCGCCTTCTCCGTCACCCCGCTCGGCGTGGGCGAGGACGTGGGGGAGTACGTGGCCGAGGCCGTGCGCGTGGTCCGCGAGTCCGGCCTGCCCAACCGCACGGACGCGATGTTCACCTCGATCGAGGGCGAGTGGGACGAGTGCATGGAGGTCGTGCGGCGGGCGGTGGCCGCCGTCGAGGCCCGTGCGCCGCGCGTGTCGCTCGTCCTCAAGGCCGACGTCCGCCCCGGCGTCACGGACGGTCTGACCTCGAAGGTCGAGAGCGTCGAGCGGCACCTGGGCCGGCAGGCGCCGTGACACGCCTCCGGGCGGGTGCCCCGCGGGGCGCCCGCCCGGAGGGCGTCGGAGGCCCGGGATCCGAGACGGCTCCCCTCACGATGTGAGAGGCCTATAAGGTCGGAGACGTGCCGAAGCCGCTCAGTCTGTCGTTCGATCCGATCGCCCGCGCCGACGAACTGTGGAAGCAGCGCTGGGGGTCCGTGCCCTCGATGGCCGCGATCACCTCGATCATGCGGGCGCACCAGATCCTGCTCGCCGAGGTCGACGCGGTCGTCAGGCCCTACGGTCTGACCTTCGCCCGCTACGAGGCGCTGGTGCTGCTCACCTTCTCCCGGAAGGGCGAGCTGCCGATGTCGAAGATCGGCGAGCGGCTGATGGTCCATCCCACCTCCGTGACCAACACCATCGACCGCCTGATGCGGGCCGGGCTGGTCGCCAAGCGCCCCAACCCCAACGACGGCCGCGGCACGCTGGCCTCCATCACCGACAAGGGGCGCGAGGTGTGCGAGGCCGCCACCCGCGACCTGATGGCCATGGACTTCGGGTTCGGCGCCTACGACGACGAGGAGTGCCGCGAGATCTTCGCGCTGCTGCGCCCGCTGCGCGTGGCGGCCGGAGACTTCAAGGAGGGCTGAGGAAGGACGCTCGGGGGCGGCCGGTTAGGCTCGTTCGCATGAAGAAGAGCGTGCTGACCCGCTACCGGGTGATGGCCTACGTCACCGGCGTCCTGCTGATCCTGCTGTGCCTGGGCATGGTCGGCAAGTACCTGCTGGAGCTGGACGGCGCCGAGACCTTCACCAGCCTCATCGGCATCGCCCACGGCTGGCTGTACGTGCTGTACCTGGTGTTCGCCTTCGACCTCTCCCTCAAGGCGAAGCTGCCGGTCCCCAGGCTGCTCTGGGTGCTGCTCGCCGGTACGGTCCCGACCGCCGCCTTCTTCGTCGAGCGCAGGCTGTCGCGCCAGGTGGAGCCGCTGGTCGTCGACGACGAGACCGCTCCCGTCGGGGCCTGACCCCGCCCCTTCCGGGCGTCCGCACGCCGCCGGCCCACACGGGCGGCCGGGCCCGCACCGGGTTCGGCCGCTCGTGTGGGCCGCGTCGCACGGGCGCCTTCCGCCGTCGACAATTAGTTGGACGTCCTAGTAAATTCGACACATGGACGCTGACGCCATCGAAGAGGGCCGCCGACGCTGGCAGGCCCGTTACGACGCCGCGCGCAAGCGGGACGCGGACTTCACCACGCTCTCCGGCGACCCCGTGGAGCCCGTCTACGGCCCCGCCCCGGGCGACACCGTCAAGGGGTTCGAGCGGATCGGTTGGCCGGGCGAGTTCCCCTTCACCCGCGGCCTGTACCCCACCGGCTACCGCGGCCGGACCTGGACCATCCGCCAGTTCGCGGGCTTCGGCAACGCCGAGCAGACCAACGAGCGGTACAAGATGATCCTCCAGGCCGGCGGCGGCGGGCTGTCGGTCGCCTTCGACATGCCGACGCTGATGGGCCGCGACTCCGACGACCCGCGCTCGCTGGGCGAGGTCGGCCACTGCGGGGTCGCGATCGACTCGGCGGCCGACATGGAGGTCCTCTTCCGGGACATCCCGCTCGGCGACGTCACCACCTCGATGACGATCAGCGGACCGGCCGTGCCGGTGTTCTGCATGTACCTGGTGGCCGCCGAGCGTCAGGGCGTGGACACCTCCGTCCTCAACGGCACGCTCCAGACGGACATCTTCAAGGAGTACATCGCGCAGAAGGAGTGGCTCTTCGAGCCGGAGCCGCACCTGCGGCTGATCGGCGACCTGATGGAGTACTGCGCGCACAACATCCCCGCCTACAAGCCGCTGTCGGTCTCCGGCTACCACATCCGCGAGGCGGGCGCCACGGCCGCGCAGGAGCTGGCGTACACCCTCGCCGACGGCTTCGGGTACGTGGAGCTGGGCCTCTCGCGCGGTCTGGACGTGGACACCTTCGCCCCGGGGCTGTCGTTCTTCTTCGACGCGCACATCGACTTCTTCGAGGAGATCGCCAAGTTCCGCGCCGCCCGCCGCATCTGGGCGCGCTGGATGCGGGACGTGTACGGCGCGAAGAGCGAGAAGGCGCAGTGGCTGCGCTTCCACACCCAGACGGCCGGGGTGTCGCTCACCGCCCAGCAGCCGTACAACAACGTGGTGCGCACCGCCGTGGAGGCGCTGGCCGCCGTGCTCGGCGGCACCAACTCCCTGCACACCAACGCCCTGGACGAGACCCTGGCCCTGCCCAGCGAGCAGGCGGCCGAGATCGCGCTGCGCACCCAGCAGGTGCTGATGGAGGAGACGGGCGTGACGTCCGTCGCCGATCCGCTGGGCGGCTCCTGGTACGTCGAGGCGCTGACCGACCGGATCGAGGCGGACGCCGAGAAGATCTTCGAGCAGATCAAGGAGCGGGGACGCCGCGCGGTGCCCGACGGCAACCACCCCATCGGTCCGATGACCTCGGGCATCCTGCGCGGCATCGAGGACGGCTGGTTCACCGGCGAGATCGCCGAGGCCGCCTTCCGCTACCAGCGGGCGCTGGAGAAGGGCGAGAAGAAGGTCGTCGGCGTCAACTGCCACACCGGCTCGGTCACCGGCGACCTGGAGATCCTGCGGGTCAGCCACGAGGTCGAGCGCGAGCAGGTGCGGGTGCTGGCCGAGCGCAAGGCGAAGCGCGACGACGCGCGCGTCCGCGCCGCCCTGGACGGGCTGCTCGCCGCCGCCCGCGACGGCTCCAACATGATCGAGCCCATGCTGGACGCGGTGCGGGCCGAGGCCACGCTGGGCGAGATCTGCGACGCGCTCCGCGAGGAGTGGGGCGTCTACACCGAGCCCGCCGGCTTCTGACCCCGCCCTCCGGCCCCGCCTCCTCCCGCCGCACCGTGCGGCGGGAGGAGGCGGGGCCGCGCGCCGTCACGACGGCCGCGACGGCACCGGTTGGGGCGCGCCGGCCGTCAGGCCGTGCAGGAGCAGGGTGGTGAGGGACTCGGCCCACACCGGGGTGACGCGTTCGGCGCTGACCAGGCAGCGGTGGAGGACGGCGCCGGCTATCACGTCGAAGACCAGGTCCACCGCGCGGGCGGCCTCGGCGGCGCCCCGGGGGCCGGGCGGGTCGGGGGGAAGCTCGCCGCGGGCCTGGGCACGGCGGCGGCCCTCGACGACCAGGCGCTTCTGGCGCTCCACGATGGCCGCGCGGATGCGGGCGCGCAGGGCCTCGTCGTGCGTGGCCTCGGCGACGACGGCCATCAGGGCCGTCTTGGTCTCCGGACGCTCCAGCAACTCGGCGAAGGAGAGCACCACGCCCTCCACGTCGGCCCGCAGGCTGCCGCGGTCGGGCAGCTCCAACTCGTCGAAGAGGACGGCCACCGCGTCCACGACCATCTCGTTCTTGTTCGACCAGCGGCGGTAGAGCGTGGTTTTGGCCACCCCCGCCCGCAGGGCCACGTCCCCCATCGTCAGCCTGCCCCACCCCAGTTCGACCAGCGCGGAGCGCGTCGCGTCGAGGATCGCGCGGTCGGCCGCGGCGCTGCGCGGCCTGCCCGTGCGGCGTCGGGAACCGGCCATGGAGCTGACTCTAGCGTCGACCATGAGTTACGCTACGGGCCGTATCGAAAGACCGCGGTCACGGCGTGGGCCGGAGCGACAACCACGGGTGTCGGGTGGGGATCCGACGCCGACTCGCACCATGCTGCACGGAACGGTTCCGGGACGGGGGAGACTGGTCTCATGCAGCCACGCAACATGTCCATGAGCGGAGTGGTCGACCTCGCCGCGGTGAAGGCGGCCGGGGAGGCCAAGCAGAAGGCGGAGGAGGCCCGCGCCAGGGCCGCCCGGCAGCAGGGCGAGGGCCAGGCGGCCCCGGTCTCCTTGGTGATCGACGTAGACGAGGCCGACTTCGAGCGGGAGGTGCTCCAGCGCTCCACGCAGGTCCCGGTCGTCATCGACTTCTGGGCCGAGTGGTGCGGGCCGTGCAAGCAGCTCAGCCCGGTGCTGGAGCGGCTGGCGCAGGAGTACGCCGGGCGTTTCGTGCTCGCCAAGATCGACGTCGACCGCAACCAGATGCTCTTCCAGCAGTTCGGCGTCCAGGGCATCCCCGCCGTCTTCGCGGTGGTGGCCGGCCAGGCCCTGCCGCTGTTCCAGGGCGCGGCGCCCGAGCAGCAGGTCCGCGAGGTGCTGGACCAGCTGATCCAGGTCGCCGAGCAGCGCTTCGGGATCACCGGCGTGTCCGTCGAGGGCGGCGAGGGCGAGCAGGCCGCGCCGCGGGCCCCGGAGGACCCGGTGCTGGCCGCCGCGCACTCGGCGCTGGACGCGGGGGACCTGGCCGGTGCGATCCAGGCGTACCGGAACGTGCTCTCCGACAACCCGGGGAACACCGAGGCCAAGCTGGGGCTGGCCCAGGCGGAGCTCCTCCAGCGCGTGCAGGGGTTGGACGCCGCCCGGGTGCGCAAGGAGGCCGCCGACAACCCCGCCGACGTCCAGGCCCAGATCCGCGCGGCCGATCTGGACCTGGTGGGCGGACACGTCGAGGACGCCTTCGGGCGTCTGGTGGACACGGTCAAGCGCACCGCCGGCGAGGACCGGGACGCCGCGCGCGTGCACCTTCTGGAGCTGTTCGAGGTGGTCGGCGCCGATGACCCGAGGGTCGTCGCGGCGCGGGGCGCCCTCGCTCGTGTCCTGTTCTGAGGTGTCGTTTCCCGGCCTCGGGGCTTGTTGACGCGGAGCCCAACAGCGGCCGCGACTTTACCAAAACGTGATGATCGCGGCCGCTGTTACTCCCAGTAAGACCCTTGAGGCCATTGCTCCCCCGACGCCCTTTTCGCCCGCTCCTCCGCGTCGGGCGTCGGCGACCCTCCGTGTCGGTGCCGTCGCCCTGCGCACGGTTGTGTTCATGTGTCCGTTACTGACAAGTAACGAACCCCTTGTGCCCTGAGCGCTCATGCACCACGATCGGCCACGCTCGGTCCATTGTCCGCAGCCCGGAACACCACACCCGGGCACCGACGGACGGTGGATCCCCACCGGGCCGGCCGGCGGCACCGACGTCGGTCGCGGACAGGGGGGTCTCTGCCCGTGGCGGCAGGGCCTGTCCGGCAGGTTGCGCGAGAGCGTGGCCACGTGGTTGTCGCTCGGGGGTGATCGCCGGCGCTTCGGAGTCTTCGCGGGTCTGAGGAACGGCGCTCTCCTTCCCGAGGACGTAGCACTTCTCCCATCCCGTCCGGGCCCTCGGCCCGGGCCGGAGATGTACGTCCGAGAAGGAGGAAAGTCATGGAGTCTGTGGCTCGTGGCGGGACCAGATGGAAGCGGTTCGCCGTTGTCATGGTCCCGAGCGTTGCCGCTACGGCGGCGGTCGGCATAGCCCTGGCGCAGGGCGCGCTCGCCGCGTCGTTCAGCATCTCCGGCCAGCAGGCGAAGGTCTCTGTTGACCGGCTGGACGGCGAAGGGTTCGTGCAGTACGGCTCGATCGACACCAAGCACAACGGCGAGAAGGTCGCCGTCGCGGTGTCGGCGTTCAAGAACGCCGACCTGCGGGGTCTGTGCCAGTCCGTCGTCGTTCCCGTGCCGATCTTCGGCGACGTCTCGCTGAAGCTCACCGCGGGCACCGGCGGCAAGGTGGTCGAGGCGAAGAACCTCTACATCGACCTCGACCAGCTCGACGCCGACGCGACGTTCACCAACATCAACATCGGCGTTTCGGCGAACCACACCTCCAAGGGGCCGGGCCTGAAGGACGGCGACGCCGTGCTTCCGGGCTCCTTCGCCCAGGAGGCGGACAAGGCCGTGCTCACCGACGTCAAGCAGACGTCCTGGGCCACCAGCGCCGGCACCTTCAAGCTCTCCGGCCTTTCGATGAAGGTCGCCAAGGGCAAGAACGAGTGCTTCTGACGCACTGTGAGGGACGGGAGGCGGGGGGCCGTTGCGCCGGTCTCCCGCTCTCCCCGCAGTGCCATTGATCTTTGTGACAGTTCGGCCCTAGGGAGCTGTTTTCGATGAGTGCCGAGTCGCCGGGAGCGCGTGAACGCATCAGCCACTGGCGGCAGTCGTTCCGCTTGTGGCGCTGGCAGCGCCCCTTCTGGGCGGGACTGCTGACGCTGCTGGGCGGCGTGCCGATCATCTACATTCCGTATGCCGATCCCAGCCTGGAGCAGTTGTCCTTCCGACTGGCCACCACCACGGGCTCCGGATCGTTGATCATCGGCGTACTGCTGTTCGTGCTGGGCCTGACCTTCTGGTTCCAGCCGCACTCCCGGGTGTTCGCGGGAGTCGCCGCCATCCTGCTGGCCCTGGTCTCCCTGGTGGTCTCCAACATCGGAGGCTTCCTGATCGGCTTCCTGCTGGCCCTGATCGGTGGGGCGATGGGTGTCTCGTGGGTGCCGGGCAAGCAGCGGCAGCCGTCCGCTTCCGACGGTCCGGAGCCCGCGGACACCCCGGACGGGGCGGCCCCGGCCGATCCCGCCCCGACCCCGGCCGGGGCGGACAACGGACAGAACGGGGACCACCATGACACCTGACGAGGTGCATCAGGAAGGCGGAGCCGAGGCGAAACCGCCCCGGCGCACGAAGGCCGGACCCCGGCACGCGGCTCCGCGGAAGCCGCTGCTGACCCGGCTGCACGTTCCGGCGGGCAAGGCGATCGCCCTGGCGGCGATGCCGTCCGCCGTGCTCATGGGCATGGGGCTCACGCCCAAGCTCGCCATCGCCGAGCCGCTGCCGAAGAACCCCTTCAAGGACGGGCCCTGCGTCACCGCGCCCGACAAGGAGGCGGAGGAGGACGAGGGGAAGGCGAGCGAGTCCCCGAAGCCGGAGGCGTCCACCACGCCCACGCCCTCGCCCTCGTCCACGTCCACGCCGGAGACCGGCGCTCCGGCGCCGGAGACGTCCGGTACGGACACCGGAACCGGGAGGACCGGCGCCGAGAAGAGCGGCTCGGGCACGGCCGACTCCGGGGCCACGTCCGGGTCCGGAGCCTCCGGGGACCGGGACGCGGACGCCGGTGCCGACGAGTCGGAGCCCGAGCCGAGCCCGTCCCGGACCGAGGAGGAGAAGCGGAATCCGCTGGATCCGCTGGGTCTGGGCGACGCCCTGGAGGACCTGCTCACCCCGGGCGACACGGAGGAGCCGACCGCTCCGCGGCAGCCCGGGACGTCCCCGTCCGCCTCGCCGAGCCCCTCGCCGTCGGACGCGGCGGACGACCCGGTGGAGGACGCCGCCCGGGTCGAGGACGGGCTCCGGGACGCCGCCGACACGGTCCGCGAGGGCGCGGAGAAGGCCGGCGGAGACCCGGAGAACGCCGCGGAGGACGCCCGGGAGGGCGCCGAGGACGCCGCGGACGCCGCCGCGGAGGGCGAGGACGCCGAGGACGCCGCCACCCCCGAACCGGACGCCTCCGGCAAGGAGCCCTACCCCTGCCCGACCTACGACGCCGAGGCGTTGGCGAACGCCGAGGACGAGCAGACCGAGGCGGTGCTGCCCAACACCCCGTGGCGGCTGGAGACCAGCCTGCTCGCGCTGCACGGCCTCGACTACCACGGCATCGTCAAGGTCCGCACCCAGAACGGCACCGTCAAGAACGTCCTGAAGTTCACCGCCACGGCGGTCGACATCCGCGATCTGCACCAGCTGGTGGACGGCCCCGGCGGCACGACCGCCCACGTCGAGGCGGCCAAGGGCAGCACCTCCACCATCCGCAACGGCACGGTGACCATGTACACCGAGGAGCTGAAGGGCAAGCTCTTCGGGATCATCCCGATCACCTTCAGCCCCGAGTCCCCGCCGCCGCTGAACGTCCCCGAGGTGTTCTTCACCGAGGTGTCGGTCAAGCAGGCCGGCCAGTTCGGCGGCGAGCTCCACATCCCCGGCATGCACCTGTACAACGAGGGCTGACCGGACCCGTCGACGGCGGACGGCCCGCGCACCCCCCGAGGG
>NZ_BAAASZ010000051.1:78574-115405 GCF_039533145.1 Streptomyces macrosporus | reverse complement strand
TGCGTTCCGGGCCGCTCGCCGTACGAGCCGTCAGAGCGCCGTCACCGTTCGTCGTTGCCCAGGTGGTGGACCAGCACCATGTTGGTGGTGCCGGGGACGCCGGGGGGCGAACCGGCGGTCATGATCATGGTGTCGCCGGGGTTGTACCGCTGGAGCTTGAGCAGCTCGGCGTCGACCAGGTCCACCATCTCGTCGGTGTGGTCCACGTGCGGCACCACGAAGGACTCCACGCCCCAGCTCAGCGTGAGCTGGTTGGCGGTGGCCGGCTCGGTGGTGAAGGCCAGGATCGGCTGGGCGGCGCGGTAGCGGGACAGCCGCCGCGCGGTGTCGCCGGACTTGGTGAAGGCGATCAGCGCCTTGCCGTTGAGGAAGTCCGCCATCTCGCACGCCGCGCGGGCCACCGAACCGCCCTGGGTGCGCGGCTTCTTGCCGGGCACCAGCGGCTGGAGGCCGCGCGAGAGCAGCTCCTCCTCCGCGGCCTGGACGATCTTCGACATCGTCTTGACCGTCTCGATCGGGTACTGGCCGACCGAGGACTCCGCCGAGAGCATCACCGCGTCCGCGCCGTCCAGGATCGCGTTGGCGACGTCGGAGGCCTCGGCGCGGGTCGGCCGGGAGTTGGTGATCATCGACTCCATCATCTGGGTCGCGACGATCACCGGCTTGGCGTTGCGGCGGCACAGCTCGACGAGCCGCTTCTGCACCATCGGCACCTTCTCCAGCGGATACTCCACCGCCAGGTCGCCGCGGGCCACCATCACGCCGTCGAACGCGAGGACGACCTCCTCCATGTTCTCCACGGCCTGCGGCTTCTCCACCTTGGCGATCACCGGGACCCGCCGGCCCACCTCGTCCATCACCCGGTGGACGTCCCGGATGTCGGCGGCGTCCCGGACGAAGGACAGCGCCACCATGTCGCAGCCCAGCCCGAGCGCGAACTTCAGGTCCTCGACGTCCTTCTCCGACAGCGCCGGGACGTTGACCGCCACGCCGGGCAGGTTGATGCCCTTGTGGTCGGAGATCACGCCGCCCTCGATGACGATGCAGCGCACCCGCGGGCCGTCCACGTCCAGCACCTGGAGGGAGACGTTGCCGTCGTTGATCAGGATCGTCTCGCCCTTGGAGACGTCGGCGGGCAGACCCTTGTACGTGGTGCCGCAGATGGTCTTGTCGCCGGGCACGTCCTCGGTGGTGATGGTGAACTCGTCGCCGCGGACCAGCTCCACCGGCCCGTCGGCGAAGGTCTCCAGACGGATCTTGGGACCCTGCAGGTCGGCCAGGACGCCGATCGCGCGGCCGGTCTCCTGCGAGGCCTTGCGGAGACGGTGGTACCGCTCCTCGTGCTCCGCGTGGCTTCCGTGGCTCATGTTGAAACGGGCCACGTTCATGCCGGCCTCGATCAGCGTCTTGAGCTGTTCGTAGGAGTCCACGGCGGGGCCCAGGGTGCAGACGATTTTGGAACGGCGCATGGGAGCGATCCTATCTTTTGTTCAACAGCGGAACGTTCCAGGGGGTGATCCGGCTCACGTTTCGTCGGTCGTTCTGCCGGTGACCAGCGCGTACGTCTGAGTGGCGATCTCCAGCTCCTCGTCGGTGGGTATCACGGCCACCGCGACCCGCGCGGTGGGCGGGGAGATCAGCCGGGGCCCGTCGCCGCGCGCCGCGTTCCGCTCCGGGTCCACGGCCAGGCCCAGCCCCTCCAGCCCCGTGACGGCCGCCTCCCGCACGGGGGCCGCGTTCTCCCCGACCCCGGCGGTGAAGGCCACCACGTCCACCCGGCCGAGCACGGCGTGGTAGGCGCCGATGTACTTCCTCAGCCGGTGGACGTAGACGTCGAAGGCGAGCCGGGCCGCCTCGGCGTCCGGGCCGTGCTCCATCCGGCGCAGGACCTCGCGCATGTCGTTGTCCCCGCACAGCCCAAGCAGTCCGCTGCGCTTGTTCAGCAGGACGTCGATCTCGTCGACCGACATCCCGGCGACCCGCGTCAGGTGGAAGACCACCGCGGGGTCGACGTCCCCGGAGCGGGTGCCCATCACCAGGCCCTCCAGCGGGGTGAGCCCCATGGAGGTGTCCACGCACCGCCCGCGCGCCACCGCCGAGGCCGAGGCGCCGTTGCCCAGGTGGAGCACGATGACGTTCGTCTCGGACGGCTTCCGTCCCAGCAGTTCGGCGGCCTTGCGCGAGACGTACGCGTGGGAGGTGCCGTGGAAGCCGTAGCGGCGCACCCGGTGGGCGTCGGCGACGGCGGTGTCGATGGCGTAGCGGGCGGCGTACTCCGGCATCGTGGTGTGGAAGGCGGTGTCGAAGACGGCGACCTGCGGCAGGTGCGGGGCCAGCGCCACGGCCGTGCGGATGCCGGCGAGGTTGGCCGGGTTGTGCAGCGGCGCGACGGGCACCAGGCGCTCGATCTCCGCCAGCACCGCGTCGTCGATCACGGTCGGCTCGGTGAACCGCCGGCCGCCGTGCACCACGCGGTGGCCGATCGCCGCCAACTCCGGGGAGTCCAGGCCGAGGCCGTCGCGGTCCAGTTCCTCGGCGACGGCCTTGAGCGCCGTCTCGTGGTCCGCGACCGGCTCCTCGCGCTCGCGCGACGGCCGGCCCGCCGGGGTGTGCCGCAGGCGGGAGGTGCGCTCGCCGATCCGCTCGATCAGACCGGTGGCCGGGCGGGACCCGTCGGCCATGTCCAGGAGTTGGTACTTCACCGACGAGGAGCCCGAGTTCAGGACGAGGACGCGGGTGGCTCTCACGCGTTCACCGCTTTCTCGGTCCGGCCGCCCGGGGTCCGCGGCCCGGACGGCGGCGCGTCCGGCGTCCGCCGGTTCTGCTGGGCCTGGATCGCGGTGATGGCCACGGTGGTGACGATGTCGGGCACCAGGGCACCGCGCGAGAGGTCGTTGACCGGCTTGCGCAGGCCCTGGAGGACCGGGCCGACCGCCACGGCCCCGGCCGAGCGCTGGACGGCCTTGTAGGTGTTGTTGCCCGTGTTGAGGTCGGGGAAGACCAGCACGGTGGCCCGCCCGGCGACCTTCGACTCCGGCAGCTTGGTCGCCGCGACCGACGGCTCCACCGCGGCGTCGTACTGGATCGGCCCCTCCACCAGCAGGTCCGGACGGCGCTCGCGCACCAGCTCGGTCGCCCGCCGCACCTTGTCCACGTCCGCGCCGCTGCCGGAGGTGCCGGTGGAGTACGACAGCATCGCGATCCGCGGCTCGACCCCGAACCGGGCGGCGGTCGCGGCCGACTGGACGGCGATGTCGGCGAGCTGTTCGGCGTCGGGGTCGGGGTTGACCGCGCAGTCGCCGTAGACCAGCACCTTCTCGGCCAGGCACATGAAGAACACCGAGGAGACGATCTCCGCGTCCGGCCGGGTCCGGATGATCTCGAAGGCGGGCCGCAGGGTCGCCGCGGTGGAGTGCGCCGCGCCCGAGACCATGCCGTCGGCCAGCCCCTCCTGGACCATCAGGGTGCCGAAGTAGGAGACGTCGGTCACCAGGTCGTACGCCAACTCGTAGGTGACGCCCTTGTGGGCGCGCAGCTTCGCGTACAGCTCGGCGAAGCGCTCGCGCAGCGGCGAGGTCTCCGGGTTCACGACCCGGGCGGAGGCGCCCGGCCCCTCGGGGAGTTCGTCGGACTCGAGCAGGCCGAGGTCGAGGCCCAGCTCGGCCGCGCGCTTGCGGATCGCGGCCTCCTCGCCCAGCAGCGTCAGGTCGCACACGCCCCGGCGCAGCAGCACCTCCGCCGCCCGCAGCACCCGTTCCTCGGTGCCCTCCGGGAGGACGATGTGACGGCGGTCGGAGCGCGAGCGCTCGATCAGCTCGTGCTCGAACATCATCGGGGTGACCCGGTCGCTGCGGACCACCGAGAGCCGCTCCGCGAGCCGGGTGGTGTCCACGTGGGCCTCGAAGAGGCCCAGCGCGACCTCGGCCTTGCGGGGGGTGGCCGTGGTGAGCCGGCCCTCCACGGTCATCAGCTCGGCGGCCGTCGGGAACGAGCCGCCGGACACCGCCAGCACCGGGGTGCCCGGGGAGAGCCGGGCGGCCAGCGCCATGGTCTCCTCGCCGGGCCGCCGGTCGGTGGTGAGGAGGACCCCGGCGATGGCGGGGGAGCCGGCGGCGTGGGCGGCGAGGGAGCCGACGACGAGGTCGGCGCGGTCCCCGGGGGTGATCACCATGCAGCCCTCGGTGAGGGCGGGCAGGAAGGTCGGCAGCGTCGCGCCGCCGAAGACGAAGCCCCGCACGTCGCGGGCGAGCCCGTCCGGATCCGACTGGAGGACCTCCGCGCCCAGCGCCTCGACGATCTGCGAGACGGTCGGCGCGGCCAGCGCGGGCTCCTCGGGCAGGGCGTACACCGGCACCGGAAGCTGTTCGCCCAGGACGCGGGCGACGTCGGCGGCACGGTCGTCGGCGACCCGGTTGGCGATCATCGCGATGACGTCGCAGCCCAGCGAGGCGTACGCGTGGTGGGCGTTGCGGACCTCGGCGGTCAGCGCCTCGGGCTCGTGGTCCCTCCCGGCCACCACGGGCAGCACCGCCGCGCCGAACTCGTTGGCCAGCCGGGCGTTGAGCGCCAGCTCGGCGGGCAGGCCCGTGTCGGCGAAGTCGGTGCCCAGGACGAGGACGGCCTCGTAGTCGCGGGCGACGGCGTGGAAGCGGTCCACCAGGAGGGAGACCAGTTCGTCGGTGCCCTTGTCGGCCAGGACGGCGGCGGCCTCGTCGTAGCCGAGCCCGAACACCGTCCCCGCGGGCTGGGACAGCCGGTAGCGGCTGCGCAGCAGGTCGTAGATGGGGTCGGGGCCGTCGTGGGCGAGCGGCCGGAAGACCCCGACCCGGCCGCTGCGGCGGGACAGGAGTTCCATGACCCCCAGCTCCACGACCTGCCGGCCGTCCCCGCGGCCGATGCCGGTCACGTACACGCTGCGCGCCACGTGCGCTCTCCCTACTCCTCGCGCCGGGTCCGTGCCCTGCCTCGGGTACCCACGACCAGGGCCGGGAAAAGTGTCGGAAAAGCGACCTGCGGACGCCTATCGGTGCGCTTGTTCCGTTGGCCTACCCTTGACCTTACCGTCGGGCCCGGCCGCGTCGCGTGTCGAACGATTCCTGAGACGGGCGGAGCGGAATGCGTTCAGGGCGTGAAACAATCGCAGCGGCGCATTCGATACCAGCAGCGAGCAGGAGAAGCGATCCCCATGCGCATCGGAGTCCTCACCGCAGGCGGCGACTGCCCCGGTCTGAACGCCGTTATCCGTTCGGTCGTACACCGCGCCGTGGTCGACCGGAACGACGAAGTCATCGGCTTCGAGGACGGGTTCAAGGGCCTGCTCGACGGCCGTTACCGCGAGCTCGACATCAACTCCGTCTCCGGCATCCTGGCCCGCGGCGGCACCATCCTGGGATCGGCACGGCTGGAGCGGGGCCGGCTCCGCGAGGCGTGCGAGAACTCCGAGGAGCTGCTGGAGCGGCTCGGTCTCGACGCGCTCATCCCGATCGGCGGCGAGGGCACGCTGACCGCCGCCCGGATGCTCGCCGACGCCGGGCTGCCGGTGGTCGGCGTGCCCAAGACGATCGACAACGACATCTCCGCCACCGACCGCACCTTCGGCTTCGACACGGCCGTCACCGTGGCCACCGAGGCCATCGACCGGCTGAAGACCACCGCCGAGTCCCACCAGCGCGTGATGGTCGTCGAGGTCATGGGGCGGCACGCCGGCTGGATCGCGCTGGAGGCCGGCATGGCCGGCGGCGCGCACGGGATCTGCGTCCCCGAGCGGCCCTTCCAGGTGGACGACCTGTGCAAGATGATCGAGGAGCGCTTCGCGCGCGGCAAGAAGTTCGCGGTCATCTGCGTCGCGGAGGGTGCCCGTCCGGCCGAGGGCTCGATGCCGTACGAGAAGGGCGAGATCGACCAGTACGGGCACGAGCGCTTCAAGGGCATCGGCAACCGGCTCGCCAGCGAGCTGGAGCACCGTCTGGGCAAGGAGGCCCGGCCGGTCATCCTCGGCCACGTCCAGCGCGGCGGCACCCCCACCGCGTACGACCGGGTGCTGGCCACCCGCTTCGGCTGGCACGCCGTGGAGGCCGTCCACCGCGGCGACTTCGGCATGATGACGGCCCTGCGCGGCACCCGGATCGTGATGGCGCCGCTGGCGGACGCGGTGGCGGAGCTGAAGACGGTGCCGCAGGACCGGATGGACGAGACCGAGGCGGTCTTCTGACCCCCTGCCTCCGATCCGCTTCCGATCCCCTGCTCCACCTCCCGTGCGGCGGCGCCCGACCGAAGGGCGCCGCCGCACGGCGCGTTCGCCCCGCGCTCGCATCCCGCTCGGCTCCCGTTCACCCCTTGACGGCGCCGCCGAGCGCGAAGCCGCCGCCCAGCCGGCGCGCGATCAGCAGGTGGAGGAGGATCGCCGGCGCGGAGTAGAGCAGGGAGAACGCGGCGAGTTGGCCGTAGACGACCGAGCCGGTGTTGCCGAAGAAGGTGAAGACGCTCACCGAGGCGGGCATCTTCTCGGGGCTGAGCAGCAGCATGAAGGGGACGAAGAAGTTCCCCCACATGGCGACGAACGAGAAGACCGTCACCACCGCGACCCCCGGCCCCATCAGCGGCAGCACGATCCGGGTCAGCGCCTGCGTCGAGGAGGCGCCGTCGGTCCAGGCGGCCTCCTCCAGCGACACCGGGACGCCGTCCATGAAGTTCTTCATGAGCCAGACGGACATGGGCAGTTGGGCGGCGGCCAGGAACAGGGCCGTGCCGTGCACCGTGTCGATCAGCTCGACCTGGACGAACATCCCGTAGACCGGGACCATCACCGCCGTCACCGGCAGGCTGGTGGCGAACAGGATCGTCAGCAGGTACGGGCGGACCAGCCGCGAGCGGAACCGCGAGAGCGGATAGGCGGCCAGGGCGGCGCAGCAGACCGTGACGGCCGTGGCGCCGCCGCACAGCACCAGGCTGTTGAGGAGCGGGACGAAGGTGATCTCCTCGGTCAGCACCGCCTCGAAGTTCTCCGTCGTGGCCTCCTCCGGCAGCCGCACCCGCAGCCCCGCCTCGGCGTCCACCGAGGACAGCAGCAGCCACGCCAGCGGCAGCGCGAAGCCCGCGGCGAGGACCAGGAGCGCGAGGTCGGCGGCCCACCGGCGGCGCGCCGCGGCCCGCGTGCCCCGCGGCCTCCTCGTCACCGGGCTCGTCCTCCCACTCGTCGCAGCGCTCGTCCTCCCGCTCATCCCCGCACCTCCTCGCGCATCAGACGCAGGTAGAGGAGCGAGAACAGCGCGCCGACGACGAGCAGCAGCAGGGCCACCGCCGTGCCGTAGCCGATCAGGCTGTTCTTGAACGCCTGCTCGTACATGAACAGCGGCAGGGTTTGGCTGCGGTCGCCGGGGCCGCCGCGGGTCATGGCCCAGATCAGCCCGAAGACCGACAGCGTCTGGAGGGTGTTGAGCATCAGGTTGGTGCCGATGGCGCGGCGGAGCATCGGCAGCGTGACGTACCACAGCCGCTGCCGGGCCCCGGCGCCGTCCACCGCCGCCGCCTCGGTGATCTCCTCGGGGATCTCGGCGAGCGCGGCGGAGTAGACCATCATCGAGAAGGCGGTGCCGCGCCAGACGTTGGCCAGCGACACCGCCAGGATCGGCAGGGTGAACAGCCAGTTCTGGGCGGGCAGGTGGAGCCAGTCCAGGATCGCGTTGAGCGTGCCCTCGCGCCGGAAGAAGGCGTAGAGCAGGAAGCCGGCGACGACCTCCGGCAGCACCCAGGCGCAGATCACCACGGCCCCGGTGACCGTCCGCACCGTGCGCGAGGCGCGTCGCATCAGGGCGGCCAGGAGCAGACCGAGGGTGTTCTGGCCGACGATCGAGGAGAGCACCGTGAAGACCAGGGTGAGCCGGACGGCGTTGTGGAAGCCGTCGTCGGACAGCGCCCTGCGGAAGTTCTCCAGGCCGGTGAAGGACGCCGACTCCTGACCGGTGAGCTGGAGGTCGGTGAAGGCGATGGCCACGCAGTAGGCGATCGGGCCGGCCAGGAACAGGACCAGCAGCGCCGTGGCCGGGCCGAGCGGCAGCCAGCGCGCCGCCCGCCTCGCGCCGCGCGGGCCGCCGCGCCGGGGCGGAGAGGGAGGAGAGGGGGCCTTGTGCGGTACGGCGGTTCCCGCCGCCATGCGCGCCCTCACCCCGCCCGGGAGACGACCGCGCCGTCGGTGATCGCCTCCACCTGCTCGTCGTACCGCCGCGCGGCCTCCTCCGGGGAGGCGTCGCCGGTGGTCACCGCCTCCATGGCCTCCTGGATCGCCGTGGAGACCTGCGGGTAGACCGGCAGCGCCGGACGGTAGTGGGTGTGGTCGACCAGGCCGGTGAAGAAGTCGATGCCGGGCATCGACTCCAGATATCCGGGGTCCTCCGCCACGTCCTCGCGGACGGCGATGCCGGCGTTGGCGACGTTGAACCGGACCGAGTTCTCCCGCGTCCCCAGCACCTCGACGAACTCCCAGGCCAGGTCGGGGTTGGCCGCCCGGGCCGGGATGGCCCAGGTCCAGCCGCCCGACATGCTCACCTTCCCCGGCGCCTGCCCGTGCTGGGTCGGCATCGCGGCCTGCCCGAGGACGGTGTCCCACTCGGGCCAGGGGCTGCCTCCCGACTCGATCCAGTTGTTGCCGAGCCAGGAGCCGTCCAGGGCGATGGCCAGCTTCCCCTCGGGCAGCCACTCCGTGGCCACCTTGGTGGGGACGTTGGGGTCGAGGGCGTCGGAGACGTCCGGGCCGAGTCCCTCGGCGTAGACGGTGCGGACGAACTCCAGCGCGTCCCGGAAGCCCTCGCTCCCGACGACCCACTTGCCCTCGTCCGGGTCGTACAGGGGGTCCTCGCCGGTGCCGTAGAGCAGCATCTCGAAGCCCTGCATGGTGGCGGCCTCGCCCACGCCCTTGCCGGTGTAGACGTTCAGCGGGACGACGCCGGGGAGTTCCTTCTTGATCTTCCGGGCGGCGTCGAGGATGTCGTCCCAGTCCTTCGGCTGCCAGGTCGGCGGCAGTCCGGCCTTGACGATCAGTTCCTTGTTGAACCACAGGCCGCGGGTGTCCGTGCCGTCCGGCACGCCGTAGGTCTTCCCGTCCCGGGCCCGGGCGGCGCTCTTGGCGGTGTCGCTGTAGAGGTCCCAGTCCTTCCACTTCGCCAGGTAGGGGTCCAGCGGGCGCAGCAGACCGGCGGTGATGTCGGCGTTGATCAGGAAGGTGTCCTCGTACACCAGGTCCGGGGCGGTCCGGGGGGAGCGCAGCATCTGCTGGACCTTGGTGTAGTAGTCGGCGTCCGGGGCGTTGATCGGGATCAGTTCGACCTTCTTGCCGGGGTGTCTGCGCTCGAACTCCCTCTTCACCCGGGCCAGGTGGTCGTCCATGATGCGCACCTTGTGGTCGGTGGCCTGCTTGTAGGAGACCTTCACGGTGTCCGGATCGCCGGGCTCCCCGCCGCACGCGCCGAGGGCGCCGGCGGCGAGGACGACGGTGAGGGCGAGGACCAGCGGAGCGGTGGGGCGCACGGGCGACCTCCTGTGAGTCCGGCCGGAACGGCGAAGACCGCCCGCCGAACGTACGGCCGTCCGTATGTCCGGTCAATAGGGCGCGTGACGACGGACTCTGACGGTGCGTCGCCGCGCGGCTCCGGAAAGCGACCGGGTGTCAGCCCCGCCAGCGGTAGTACAGCTCCGGCCGGCCCACCTGCCCGTAGTGCGGGGTGCGCTCGGCCTGTCCCGTGCCGACCAGGTACTCCAGGTAACGGCGGGCGGTGATCCGGTTGACGCCGACCCGCTCGGCCGCCGCGCTCGCCGTCAGCCCCTCGCCGTCGGCCGCCCGCAGCGCCGTCGTGACCGACTCCAGCGTCGGCGCGCTCAGCCCCTTGGGCAGCGTGATCCGGCCCGGCGGACGGAGCGCGGCCAGGGCCCGGTCCACCTCCGCCTGGCTGCCGGCCTCCGCGCCCTCGCAGGCGGTGGTCATCCGGAACTGGGCGTACCGCTGGAGCCGGTCGCGCAGCGTCGGGAAGGTGAAGGGCTTCAGCACGTGCTGGACGACCCCGAGCGAGATCCCCTCCCGTACGACGGCCAGGTCGCGGGCCGAGGTCACCGCGAAGACGTCGGTGGTGTGGCCCGCCGCGCGCAGCGCCCGGACCAGGGCCAGGCCGTGGCCGTCGGGGAGGTAGAAGTCGAGCAGGATCAGGTCGACGGCCAGCTTGTCCAGGGCCCGTCCGGCCTCGGCCCGGGAGTGGGCCACGCCGGCGACCTCGAACCCGGGCACCCGCGAGACGTACAGGGCGTGGGCGTCCGCCGCCACGGGGTCGTCCTCGACCACCAGCACCCGTATGGGCTCCCCGCCCGCGCCCGTCCCGGTCACGCCGTCACCTCCGCGGCGCGCAGCGGCAGCCGTACGGTGAACTCCGCGCCGCCGGTCGCCGCCCGGTCCAGCGCCACGGTGCCGCCGTGCCGGCGTACGGTCTGCCGCACCAGGGCCAGGCCCAGGCCCCGGCCCGAGGGACCGGCGGCCTTGGTGGACCAGCCGCGCCGGAACACCTCCTCGGCCGCGTGGGGCTCGATGCCCGGTCCGCTGTCGGCGACGCGCAGCAGCAGCTCGTGCCGGTCGGCCCGGACGGTCACCGTCACCCGGGGGCTCCGGCCGCCCTCCCCGTGGGTGCCGTCGTGGGTGTCGTCGTGGGTGCCGTCGGTGACGGCGTCCAGGGCGTTGTCGATCAGGTTGCCCAGGACCGTCACCAGATCCCGGGCCGGAAGGTCGGGGGGCAGCAGGCCGTCGTCGACGCTGCTGTCGTCGGTGAGCACCAGCTCCACGCCGCGCTCGTTGGCCTGCGCCGCCTTGCCCAGCAGCAGCGCCGACAGCACCGGCTCGGCGACCGCCGCGACCACCTGGTCGGTCAGCGCCTGGGCCAGCTCCAGCTCGGCCGTGGCGAACTCCGCCGCCTCCCGCTCCCGGCCCAGCTCGATCAGGGACACCACGGTGTGCAGCCGGTTGGCGGCCTCGTGCGCCTGGGAGCGCAGCGCCTCGGCGAAGCCGCGCACCGAGTCCAGCTCGCCGGTGAGCGCCTGGAGCTCGGTGTGGTCGCGCAGGGTGACCACCGTGCCGCACCGCTCGCCGCCCGACACCGGCGAGGTGTTCACCACGACCACGCGGTCGTCGGTGAGGTGCACCTCGTCCACACGGGGCTCGGAGGCCAGCAGCACGCCGGTCAGCGGCGCGGGCAGGCCCAGCTCGGCGACGTTGCGTCCCACCACGTCCGAGCCGGTCAGGCCGAGCAGCTCGCGGGCGCCGTCGTTGATCAGCGCGATGCGCCGCTGCCCGTCCAGCATCACCAGCCCCTCGCGCACCGCGTGGAGCACGGCCTGGTGGTAGTCGTGCATCCGGCTCAGCTCGGCGGCGTTCATGCCGTGGGTGTGACGGCGCAGCCGGGCGTTGATCACGTAGGTGCCCAGGCCGCCGAGGACCAGCGCGCCGCCGGCCACCGAGAGCAGGACGGCCATCTGCCCCCGCACCTCGGCGCTGATCTTCTCCACGGCGATCCCGGCGCTCACCAGGCCCACGATCCGCCCGCCGTCGCGGATCGGGGTGACCACGCGCACGGACGGACCGAGCGTGCCGGTGTAGGTCTCGTGGAAGGTCTCGCCCCGCAGGGCCGGACCGATGTGGCCCACGAAGCGGCGGCCGATCCGGTCGGGAGCCGGGTGCGTCCAGCGGATGCCGTCCGGGTCCATGATCGTCACGAAGGTCACGCCGGTGTCGCGGCGGACCCGCTCGGCGTACGGCTGGAGCCGCGCGCTGGGGTCGGAGGAGGCGATCGCCTCGCGCACCGAGGGCGAGTCGGCGATCGTCCGGGCCGTCGCGGTGACCTGCTTCCGGGCCGAGGTCTCGGCCTGCTCGCGGTCGTTCAGGTACGTGAACAGCGCGCATCCGGCCACCACGGCCGCCACCAGCACGACCTGCATCGCGAAGAGCTGGCCTGCCAGACTGCGGGGACGGGGGAGACGCATGGCCCCCAGTCTGCCGCCGACCTCCCGCCCGTGCCCCGCCCGGGTGTTCCGGCCATCTCCGGGGATTCCCCAACTCCACCGCGTTTCGGCGGTTTTCCGTGCACGTAATGCACGCAACGGTGATCGGACTCACATCGGGATGCATAGTCAGCGGGACTCCACGCGAGTCGGAGCCGCAATTCCCCCGAGGAGCCCGACGTGTCCACCCAGACAGCGCAGTCCAAGAGACGAGACCGCACCCACTACCTGTACATCGCCGTGATCGTCGCCGTGGTGGCGGGCATCGCGCTCGGCTTCGTCGCCCCCGGCGTCGCCGTCGAGCTGAAGCCGCTCGGCACGGGGTTCGTGAACCTCATCAAGATGATGATCTCGCCGGTGATCTTCTGCACGATCGTGCTGGGCATCGGTTCCGTTCGCAAGGCCGCCAAGGTCGGCGCGGTGGGCGGGCTCGCGCTCGGCTACTTCCTGCTGATGTCGACGGTCGCCCTGGCCATCGGCCTGGTCGTCGGCAACGTGCTCCACCCCGGCTCCGGCCTGGAGCTGACCGAGGAGGTCAAGAGCGTCGGCGCGGCGCAGGCCGAGGGCGCGAGCGAGAGCACGGTCGACTTCCTGCTGGGCATCATCCCGACCACCCTGGTCTCCGCCTTCACCGAGGGCGAGGTGCTCCAGACCCTGCTGGTGGCCCTGCTGGTGGGCTTCGCGCTCCAGGCCATGGGGTCGGCCGGCGAGCCGATCCTGCGCGGCATCGGCCACATCCAGAAGCTGGTCTTCCGCGTGCTCGCCATGATCATGTGGGTGGCGCCGGTCGGTGCCTTCGGCGCCATCGCGGCGGTGGTCGGCGAGACCGGTGTCGACGCGCTGACCTCCCTGGCCGTCATCATGGTCGGCTTCTACGTCACCTGTGCGCTGTTCGTCTTCGTGGTGCTGGGCGCGCTGCTGAAGATCGTCACGGGCCTGAACATCCTCGCCCTGCTGAAGTACCTGGGCCGCGAGTTCCTGCTGATCCTGTCCACCTCCTCCTCCGAGTCGGCGCTGCCGCGCCTGATCGCCAAGATGGAGCACCTGGGCGTCAGCAAGCCGGTCGTGGGCATCACGGTCCCCACCGGGTACTCCTTCAACCTCGACGGCACCGCGATCTACCTGACGATGGCCTCCCTCTTCGTGGCCGAGGCGATGGGCGACCCGCTCTCGCTGGGCGAGCAGGTCTCGCTCCTGGTCTTCATGATCATCGCCTCGAAGGGCGCGGCGGGCGTCACCGGCGCCGGCCTGGCCACCCTCGCCGGCGGCCTGCAGTCCCACCGCCCGGAGCTGGTGGACGGCGTCGGTCTGATCGTCGGCATCGACCGCTTCATGAGCGAGGCCCGCGCCCTGACGAACTTCGCGGGCAACGCGATCGCCACCGTGCTGATCGGCACCTGGACCAAGGAGATCGACAAGGACCGGGTGAACGAGGTGCTGGCCGGCCGCATCCCGTTCGACGAGCGGACCCTCGTCGACGACGGCCACGGCGCCCCCGAGGAGGCCACGCCGGAACCCGCCCCCGACGGTTCCGGCGCCAAGAAGCCCGCGGGCGTCTGACTCCCCCGCCTCCGCCCCGGGCTCGTCGCACGGCCCTGTCTCCCCCGGACAGGGCCGTGCGGCCGTTTCCGGGCCCCGGGCTCAGGCCGGGACCAGCCAGATCGTCGCCAGCGGCGGCAGCGTCGGGGCGATGCTGGCCGGACGGCCGTGGGCGGGGACGGAGTCGGTCTTCAGCGGCTCGGGGTTGCCCACGCCGCCGCCGCCGTACCGCGCCGCGTCGGTGTTGAGGACCTCGCGCCAGGCCGGGACCTCCTCCGGGACGCCGAGCCGGTAGTCGTGGCGGACGACGGGCGAGAAGTTGGAGACGGCGACCAGGGGGGTGCCGTCGGCGGCGTACCGCAGGAAGGCGAAGACGTTGTCGTCGGCCGCGCCCCCCTCGATCCAGGAGAAGCCCGCCGGGTCGGTGTCCCGCTCCCACAGCGCGGGCGTGCCGGCGTAGACGCGGTTGAGGTCGCGGACCAGATCGCGCACGCCCTGGTGGTCGCCCGCGGCCGGGTACGCCGGGTCCAGCAGCCACCAGTCCGGGCCGTGCGCCTCCGACCACTCCGCGCCCTGGGCGAACTCCTGCCCCATGAACAGCAGCTGCTTGCCCGGGTGGGACCACATGAAGCCCAGGTAGGCGCGGTGGTTGGCCCGCTGCTGCCACCAGTCGCCCGGCATCTTCGACACCAGCGACCGCTTGCCGTGGACCACCTCGTCGTGGGAGATGGGCAGGATGTAGTTCTCCGAGTAGGCGTACACCATGGAGAACGTCATCTCGTTGTGGTGGTACCTGCGGTGGATCGGCTCCTTGACCATGTACTCCAGGGAGTCGTGCATCCAGCCCATGTTCCACTTGAAGCCGAAGCCCAGCCCGCCGAAGCCGCCCGGCCCGACGTGGTGGGTGGCGCGGGTCACGCCGTCCCAGGCGGTGGACTCCTCGGCGGCGGTGATCACCCCCGGGCAGCGGCGGTAGACGGTGGCGTTCATCTCCTGGAGGAAGGAGACCGCCTCCAGGTTCTCCCGCCCGCCGTGGACGTTGGGGGTCCACTGGCCGGGCTCGCGCGAGTAGTCGAGGTAGAGCATCGAGGCGACGGCGTCCACCCGCAGGCCGTCGATGTGGAACTCCTCGCACCAGTAGACCGCGTTGGCGACCAGGAAGTTGCGGACCTCGGTGCGGCCGAAGTTGAACTCCAGCGTCCCCCAGTCCGGGTGCTCGGCGCGGGCCGGGTCGGAGTGCTCGTACAGCGCGGTGCCGTCGAAGCGGGCCAGCGCCCACTCGTCCTTGGGGAAGTGCGCCGGCACCCAGTCCATCAGCACGCCGATGCCCTCCTGGTGGAGGCGGTCGACCAGGTGGCGGAAGTCGTCGGGCGTGCCCATGCGCGCGGTGGGCGCGTAGAAGCCGGTGACCTGGTAGCCCCAGGAGCCGCCGAAGGGGTGCTCGGCGATCGGCATCAGCTCCACGTGCGTGAAGCCCAGGTCCTTGACGTACGCCGGAAGCTGCTCGGCCAGCTCGCGGTAGGTCAGGCCGGGACGCCAGGACGGCAGGTGCACCTCGTAGATCGACAGCGGCTCCCGGTGCGGGGCGCGCTCGGCGCGGCGCGCCATCCACGCGTCGTCCCGCCAGACGTACTCCGACTCCTCCACGATCGAGGCGGTGGCGGGCGGCACCTCGGTGCGGCGGGCCATCGGGTCGGCGCGCAGGGTGTGGGAGCCGTCGGGGCGGGTGATGTCGAACTTGTACAGCGCGCCCGGGCCGACACCGGGCAGGAACAGCTCCCACACGCCGCTGCCGCCCAGCGAGCGCATGGGGAAGGCCGTCCCGTCCCAGTAGTCGAAGTCCCCGGCGACCCGCACCCCCAGCGCGTTGGGCGCCCAGACGGTGAAGCGGGTGCCGGCCACCCCGGCGTGGACCATGGGCCGGGCGCCGAGTGCCCGCCACAGCTCCTCGTGGCGGCCCTCGCCGATCAGGTGCAGGTCCAGCTCGCCCAGGGCGGGCAGGAAGCGGTAGGGGTCCTCGGTCTCGATCTCGTCGACGCCCGGCTCCTCGCCGTAGCGCACCAGCAGCCGGTACGGGGGGAGGGCGGGCTCCGCCGCCAGGGGCAGCAGCCCCGAGAACAGCCCGTCGCCGTCGTCGTGCAGCTCGGCCCGCATCCCCTCGACGAGGACGGTGACCGCGCGGGCGTACGGGCGCAGCGTGCGGAACACCACCCCGCCCTGCGTCCGGTGCGCGCCGAGCACCGCGTGCGGATCGTGGTGGGAGCCGTGGAGGAGGCGCTGCCGCTCGCCGGGGTCCAGCGGCTCGGCCGCCCGCACCGTGTGGACGGGGGGCGCGTCCCCGCTCCCGCGCGGGGCGGGGGGACGGGCGTCGGGCCAGTTGGCGGCGTGGTCCTTGAGCGGTTCGGTCTGCCTCACGGCGACCGGTTCGGAGGAGGCGGCGGGAATCCGCCCGGCGCTCTCCGACGGGCTCGTCCCCGGGGTCTTCTCCGCCGTGTCCTTCGCGGCCCCGGCGGGCTGCGCCGCCTCCGCCGCGCCCCCGGGGGCCACCGGTCGGGAAGGCGCGGCGGAGGCGGCGCCCTCGTCCCGGTCGCCGGCCCGGGCGGGCCGCGGGGAGGCGTCGGAGAGCGGTCGGCTGTCAGGACGGGGGGTCACGGGAGGGGCCTCCTGGTGCGCTGAGTCGTTCAGACGTCCGCGAGCCGATGGATGGCGGACATCGGGATGGCGAGCCAGGCGGGGCGGTGCCTGGCCTCGTACAGGACTTCGTAGACGGCCTTGTCCGTCTCGTAGGCCCGCAGCAGCACGTCCTCGTCGCGCGGGTCGGAGCCGGAGGCGTCGGCGTAGCCGGAGCAGTAGGCGTCACGATTCTTCTCGGCCCACTCGCGCGCCCACCGGGCGTCGCCGGAGGAGACCCGGGCGTGCTGGCACGCCGCGTAGTCGAACGAGCGCAGTATGCCCGCGATGTCCCGCACCACCGGCTGCGGACGGCGCCGCTCGGCGATCGGGCGGGCGGGCTCGCCCTCGAAGTCGATGATCGACCACCGGTCGGTCCTCCCCGCGCACAGCGCCTGGCCCAGGTGGAGGTCGCCGTGGATCCGCTGGGCGGACCAGGCCCGTCCGCTGTGGCCGAGGTCGGCGACGGCGTTGAAGACGGCGTGCAGCCGGCCCCGGTAGGGGCGCAGGGCGGGCACGGAGGCGGCCGCGGCCTCCAGGCGCTCGTTCATGCCGGAGGCGATGAACTCCAGTTGGCGGCGGCGCAGCGCGGTGACCGGCAGCGCCTCCGCGAGCGTGGTGTGCACCTCGGCGATCGCCTGGCCCAGCGCCCACGCGGCGCCGGTGAAGTCGCCGTGGGCCGCCAGCGAGCGCAGCGCGAGCTGCCAGCCGTCGCTGGTGCCGGGCAGGAAGGGCTGGAGCACGCCCAGCGTCATCGGCTCGCCGACCTCGCCGCCGGGGCGCGCCTCGAACCACGCGGCGGGCGCCGGCACCCGGTCCGAGCCGGCCCGCGCCAGGGCGAGCGGCAGCTCCAGGTCGGGGTTGACGCCGGGGCTGACGCGGCGGAAGAGCTTGAGGATGTACCGGTCGCCGTAGACCACCGAGGAGTTCGACTGCTCCACGCTCAGCGGCCTGGGCGGCAGCCCGGTGGGGATGACGGTGCCGCGCTCGCGCTGGAAGCGCAGCGGGCCGAGCCGGCCGGGGGAGCGCAGCCGCTCCAGCAGCACGGCGGCCAGCCGCGGATCGTGCAGCGCCTCGTAGACGGTGCGGCCGCGCAGCGGCCCGTCGACGGGGTGGCCGATCAGGGAGCCCGCGAGCGGGGGCGGCAGGGCGGGGCGCACACCGAGCAGCAGCTGGTAGCAGTCGGCGGGCACGGGATGGGTCTGCTCCGGGCCGCCCGGCTGCTGGGCGCGGACGAGGAGGTGGAGCAGACCCGGCGCGGCGCCGCTCGTGCACGGCAGCAGCTCGGTGACGGCGACCAGGGTGAACCCGCTGACGGGCCGCCCCTTCCCGGCGAACCAGCGTTGCCGCGGGAGCCATTCGGTGAGCAGTGGCGTGAGCGAACGCAGCAGCGCCGCGCCCCCGGACTCGCGCGTGGCGACGGCGGCGCGGGGCGAGGAGCTGTCCGACATGGCGTCCTTTCCCCGGGCACACGAAAGGTACGGCAGAGTGTCCCGGATTGCGGCTGTGGCTGTCCGGCGGTGCGGGACGTGTCGGGGAGTACCCACCAACCGGGCTAGTGAACTCGACTGACCGTCCCCGTTGGTGGTGATGGAAATGGTGCCCACGGCGGCCCGGGACTAACCTGTGTTCCGGTCGTTTCCCGGGCCACCGCCCTTCTTCTCAGCCCTGCTTCCGCAGTCGGAACCAGTAGAAGCCGTGCCCCGCCAGCGTCAGCAGGTACGGCAGCTCTCCGATGGGCGGGAAGCGCACGCCGCCGATCAGCTCCACCGGGTGGCGCCCGTTGAAGGCGTTCAGGTCCAGCTCGGTGGGCTGGGGGAAGCGTGAGAAGTTGTTCACGCACAGTACGAGGTCGTCCCCGTACTCGCGCAGGAAGGCGAGCACCGCCGGGTTGGACGAGGGCAACTCGGTGTACGAGCCCAACCCGAAGGCCGGGTTCTGCTTGCGGATCTCGATCATCCGCCGGGTCCAGTGCAGCAGCGACGACGGGCTGCTCATCGCCGCCTCGACGTTGGTGACCTGGTAGCCGTAGACCGGGTCCATGATCGTGGGCAGGAACAGCCGGCCCGGATCGCAGGAGGAGAAGCCGGCGTTGCGGTCGGGCGTCCACTGCATGGGCGTGCGCACCGCGTCCCGGTCGCCCAGCCAGATGTTGTCGCCCATGCCGATCTCGTCGCCGTAGTACAGGATCGGCGAGCCGGGCAGGGAGAGCAGCAGGGCGGTGAACAGCTCGATCTGGTTGCGGTCGTTGTCCAGCAGCGGGGCGAGCCGGCGCCGGATGCCGATGTTGGCGCGCATCCGCGGGTCCTTGGCGTACTCCGCGTACATGTAGTCGCGCTCTTCGTCGGTGACCATCTCCAGCGTCAGCTCGTCGTGGTTGCGCAGGAAGATGCCCCACTGGCAGCCCGAGGGGATGGCCGGGGTCTTGGCCAGGACCTCGGAGACCGGGTAGCGCGACTCGCGGCGCACCGCCATGAAGATCCGCGGCATGACGGGGAAGTGGAACGCCATGTGGCACTCGTCGCCGCCCTTGGAGTAGTCGCCGAAGTAGTCGACCACGTCCTCCGGCCACTGGTTGGCCTCGGCCAGCAGCACCGTGTCGGGGTAGTGGGCGTCGATCTCGGCGCGGACCCGCTTGAGGAACTCGTGGGTGGCGGGCAGGTTCTCGCAGTTGGTGCCCTCCTCGGCGTACAGGTAGGGGACCGCGTCCAGCCGGAAGCCGTCGATGCCCAGGTCCAGCCAGAACCGCAGGGCCGAGATCATCTCCTCCTGCACCTGGGGATTCTCGTAGTTCAGGTCCGGCTGGTGGGAGAAGAACCGGTGCCAGTAGTACTGCTTGCGCACCGGGTCGAACGTCCAGTTGGACACCTCGGTGTCCACGAAGATGATGCGGGCGTCGGCGTACTTCTTGTCGTCGTCGGCCCACACGTAGTAGTCGCCGTACGGGCCGTCGGGGTCGCGGCGGGACTCCTGGAACCAGGGGTGCTGGTCGCTGGTGTGGTTCATGACCATGTCGATGATGACCCGCATGCCGCGCTGGTGGGCGGCGTCCACGAACTCCACGAAGTCGGCGAGGTCGCCGAACTCCGGGAGGACCGAGGTGTAGTCCGCGACGTCGTAACCGCCGTCCCGCAGGGGGGACTTGAAGAACGGCGGCAGCCAGAGGCAGTCCACACCCAGCCACTGGAGGTAGTCGAGCCTGGCGGTGAGGCCCTTCAGATCGCCGATGCCGTCGCCGTTGCTGTCCTGGAAGGACCGGACCAGCACTTCATAGAAGACGGCCCTTTTGAACCACTCGGGATCGCGGTCCTTGGCGGGCGTGTCCTCGAACGTGTCGATGACGGGTTCATTGACGGTCATGGTTGGGTGACCCTCCGGTCTGTGAGGACGGTCGCAGGGTGAGGATGTGCGCGGGCGCCGCGGCACGGCCCGGCTCCAGGCGCACATAGTTGTCCCTGCCCCAGTGATAGGTCTCGCCGGTGAGCTCGTCGCGCACCGGGAAAAGCTCGGCGCCACTCTCCTGCGCGGGCGTGAGACCGAGTTCCGTCAGGTTCAACGAGACCGTGGCCTCGTGGGTGTGGTGGGGGTCGAGGTTGACCACCGTGAGAACCGTGTCGGCGTACGGGCGCGTGCTGCGCTTGGAGTAGACGATGATCGCCGGGTTGTCGGAGTGGTGGAAGCGCAGATTGCGCAGGTGCTGCAGTGCCGGGTGGCGGCGGCGCAGCCGGTTCAGCTCGGTGATCAGGGGCGTGATGGTGGCGCCCGATCGTTCGGCGGCCGCCCAGTCGCGTGGGCGCAATTGGTACTTCTCCGAGTCAAGGTACTCCTCGCTGCCCGGCCTCACCGGCGTCGACTCGCACAGTTCGTAGCCCGCGTAGACGCCCCAGGAGGGGGAGAGGGTGGCCGCGAGCACCGCCCTGATCTCGAAGGCGTGGCGTCCGCCGTGCTGGAGGTACTCGTGCAGGATGTCGGGAGTGTTGACGAAGAAGTTCGGCCGCATGTACGAGGCGGCGTCCCCGGAGAGCTCGGTCAGGTACTCGGTCAGTTCGTCCTTGCCGTTGCGCCAGGTGAAGTAGGTGTACGACTGCTGGAACCCGATCTTCGCCAGGGTGTGCATCATCGCGGGACGGGTGAACGCCTCGGCCAGGAAGACGACGTCGGGGTCGGTCCTGTTGATCTCGCCGATCACCTTCTCCCAGAAGACGACCGGCTTGGTGTGCGGATTGTCCACGCGGAAGATCCGCACCCCGTGGTCCATCCACAGCCGCAGGACGCGCAGCGTCTCCTCGACGATGCCGGAGAAGTCCGCGTCGAAGGCGATGGGGTAGATGTCCTGGTACTTCTTCGGCGGATTCTCGGCGTAGGCGATCGAGCCGTCGGGACGGTGGTGGAACCACTCGGGGTGCTCCTTGACCCACGGGTGGTCCGGGGAGCACTGGAGGGCGAAGTCGAGGGCGACCTCCATCCGCAGCTCGCGGGCGCGGGCCACGAAGTGGTCGAAGTCCTCGAAGGTGCCCAGGTCCGGGTGGATCGCGTCGTGGCCGCCGGCGGTGGAGCCGATGGCCCACGGGCTGCCCACGTCGTGCGGGCCCGCGGTGAGGGAGTTGTTGGGGCCCTTGCGGAACGATTCGCCGATGGGGTGGATCGGCGGCAGGTAGACCACGTCGAAGCCCATCGCGGCCACCGCCGGCAGCCGTTCGGCGGCCGTGCGCAGGGTGCCCGAGACGGGCGGCTCGCCCTCCGCGACGACCGCGCCCTCCGAGCGCGGGAAGAACTCGTACCACGAACCGAACAGCGCCCGCTGCCGCTCCACCAGCAGCGGCAGCGGGCGCGTGACCGTGATCGGCTCGCGCAGCGGGTGACGGTCCAGCACGGACGTCACCTCCGGGGCCAGGGCCGCCGCCAGCCGCGCGGCGACCGGGCGGGAGACGTCGCGCAGGGCGTCCACCGCGTCCAGGACCGCCGCGCGGCCCTCGTTCTTGGGCACCCCGGCGGCGGCCCGCTCGTGCAGCGCCGCCCCCTCGACGAGGGTCAGCTCGGCGTCGATCCCGGCCGGGACCTTGATGCCGGCGTTGTGCCGCCAGGTGGAGATCGGATCGCCCCACGCCTCGATGCTGTAGGTCCAGCGACCCTCCACGTCCGGGGTCACCTCGGCGCCCCAGCGGTCGGTGCCGGGGGCCAGTTCGCGCATCGGAATCCAGGGGCCGGACCGTCCGTTGGGGTCGCGCAGCACCACGTTCGCGCCGACCGCGTCGTGCCCTTCGCGGAAGACGGTGGCCGAGACCTGGAAGGTCTCTCCGACCACGGCCTTGGCCGGACGGCGTCCGCAGTCGACGAGCGGGTGGACGTCCAGTACGGGAATGCGACCGATCATTGGCTCACCTGGGGACGTTACGGGTGGTTTTGCTCTTTCTATCCGTTCCACAGACCGCTTACGGGTCGCGGGCATGGCCGCTCCTGTCCGCTTTCACTCGGGTGGCGTGACGGTTGTCGTATGCGGGTGCCCCGGAAGGGCTGTCAGAAAAAGAACCTGCCCACGCGAATGGGAGGTGAAATCGGCGGAATGTGAACTACCGGTACGTAGCCGCGCACACGCGCGACCGGAGGGCCATGGGAGCGGTACCTTCGGTGTTTTGCGCCCTCGGCGCGGCACCCGGTGCCGGCGTTACGGGCGTGTTGCGGCACTGCGTCCCGGCATATGCGGGTACGAGACAGTTCGAGACTCGATTCCCGATTGTGGGGCGAAAAGCACGGTGATCCCGCTACCGTCGAGATGTGAAGGCCATTCGTCGATTCTCCGTACGTCCCGTCCTTCCGGAGCCCCTACGACCACTCGGCGACCTGGCGCACAATCTGCGCTGGTCCTGGCACACCGAGACCAGAGAGCTGTTCCGGTCCGTCGACCCCGACGGCTGGCGGGCCGCCGCCGGCGACCCGGTGCGGCTGCTGGGCGCCGTGCCCGCCGGGCGACTCCGGGAACTGGCCCAGGACCGCGGTTTCCTGCGCCGCCTCGCCGTCGTCGCCGGCGACCTCCAGGACTACCTGACCGAACCGCGGTGGTATCAGAGGGCCGAGGGCGAACTGCCCGCCGCCATCGCCTACTTCTCCCCCGAGTTCGGCATCACCGCCGCCCTGCCGCAGTACTCCGGCGGACTCGGCATCCTCGCCGGCGACCACCTCAAGGCCGCCAGCGACCTCGGCGTCCCGCTCATCGGCGTGGGGCTGCTGTACCGGCACGGCTACTTCCGGCAGAGCCTGTCGCGGGACGGCTGGCAGCAGGAGCACTACCCCGTCCTCGACCCCAACGAGATGCCGCTGGAACTGCTGCGCGAACCCGGCGGCGCCCCGACCCGCGTGGAGCTGAGGCTGCCCGGCGGGCGGACCCTGCGCGCCCACGTCTGGCGGGCGCGGGTCGGCCGCGTGCCGCTGCTGCTGCTCGACTCCGACGTGGAGGAGAACGCCCCCCGCGAACGCGACGTCACCGACCGGCTCTACGGCGGCGGCAGCGAGCACCGACTGCTCCAGGAGATGCTGCTGGGCATCGGCGGGGTGCGGGCGGTGCGCGCGTACTGCCGCGTCACCGGCCACCCCGATCCGGAGGTGTTCCACACCAACGAGGGGCACGCGGGCTTCCTCGGCCTGGAGCGCATCCGGGAACTGAGCGAGCGGGGCGTCCCGTTCGACACCGCGCTGGAGGCCGTGCGCGCCGGGACGGTGTTCACCACCCACACCCCCGTGCCCGCCGGGATCGACCGCTTCGACCGCGACCTGGTCGCCCGCCACCTCGGCGACGACGGCGAGCTGCCCGGCGTGGACGTGGAGCGGGTGCTGCGGCTGGGCACGGAGACCTATCCGGGCGGCGCGCCCGACCTGTTCAACATGGCCGTGATGGGCCTGCGGCTCGCCCAGCGCGCCAACGGCGTCTCCACCCTGCACGGCGCGGTCAGCCGGGAGATGTTCTCCGGGCTGTGGCCGGGCTTCGACACCACCGAGGTGCCCATCGCCTCCGTCACCAACGGCGTCCACGCCCCCACCTGGACCGCCGACGAGGTGCGGGCCCTGCGGGACGACCCCGGCGACGCCGAGCTGTGGGAACTCCGCCGCACCCTGCGCGAGCACCTGGTCCACGAGGTGCGCCGGCGGCTGTACGCCTCCTGGCGGCAGCGCGGCGCCTCCCACGCCGAACTGGGCTGGATCGACGGCGTCCTGGACCCGGAGGTGCTCACCGTCGGCTTCGCGCGGCGCGTCCCCTCCTACAAGCGGCTGACGCTGATGCTGCGCGACCGCGAGCGGTTCACCGACCTGCTGCTCCATCCGAGCAGGCCGGTCCAGTTCGTGGTGGCGGGCAAGGCGCACCCGGCCGACGACGGCGGCAAGCGGCTGATCCAGGAGTTGGTGCGCTTCGCCGACGACCCGCGCGTACGGCACCGGATCGTCTTCCTGCCCGACTACGGCATGGGCATGGCACAACGGCTCTACACCGGCTGCGACGTCTGGCTCAACAATCCGCTGCGCCCGCTGGAGGCGTGCGGCACCTCCGGGATGAAGGCGGCGCTCAACGGCTGCCTCAACCTCTCGGTGCTGGACGGCTGGTGGGACGAGTGGTACGAGCCGGACTTCGGCTGGGCCATCCCGACGGCCGACGACGGCACCGTCGGCGACGGCCCGCTCGGCGACGACCCCGAGAACCGGGAGCGACGCGACGCCATAGAGGCCGCGGCGCTGTACGAGCTGCTGGAGGAGCACGTCGCGCCCTGCTTCTACGACCGCGGGGTGACCGGCTCGGGCCTGCCGGAGCGGTGGATCGAGATGGTCCGCCAGACGCTCGGCCGGCTGGGCCCGAAGGTGCTCGCCGACCGGATGGTGCGCGAGTACGTCGAGCGGCTGTACACCCCCGCCGCCCGCGCCCACCGGACGCTGGACGTCCCCACCGCGGGCCGGCTGGCCGAGTGGAAGGCACGGGTGCGCGCCGGCTGGCCGCACGTGGCGATCGACCACGTGGAGTCGGTGTGCGAGTCCGTGGAGCTGGGCGGTTCGCTGGCGCTGCGGGTGAGGGTGGCCCTCGGCGGCCTGGAGCCGGGCGACGTGGAGGTGCAGGCGGTCGCCGGCCGGGTGGACGAGTCGGACTCCATCGCGGGCGCGGACGCCGTCCGCGTGCCGCTCAAGGTGTCCGACGGCCCGGACGAGAACGGGAGTTGGCTCTACGAGGGGCCGCTCGCGCTGGACCGCACCGGCTCGTTCGGCTACACCGTCCGCGTCCTGCCGGCGCACCCGCTGTTGGCGAGCCCGGCCGAGTTGGGCCTGGTCGCCCTGCCGCCGGACGACCTCGGCGCCCGGGAGGCCGCCGGGGTGCTGATGCGCTGAGCCCCGCCGCCCGGGCCGGGCGGCGGGGAACGACGGGGGAGCCGCGTCGGCGACGCGGCTCCCCCGGAGCGTGCGGGCGGTTCCCGGCGGGTGTCAGAAGGTCAGCTTCCAGCCGTTGACGTAGCCGGAGTCGTAGCGGTAGACGTCCTGGACGCGGAGCTTCCAGGTGCCGCTCGCCGTCTCGGAGGAGGCGTCGACGGTGTAGGTCTCCCGGACGTCGTCGCCCGAGTCCCACGAGCTGTTCTTGAGCCGGTAGGCCGTCCCGTCCGGGGCGATCAGGTCGATGCGCAGGTCGCCGCGGTAGGTGTGGACGATGTCCACGTCCACCGTGAGCGAGGCGGGCGCGGTGCCGGCTTGGGTGACGGTGATCGGGGACTCCACCGTGCCCGGGTCGGGGATGGCGTAGTCGTCCGTGTTCTCGAACACGCCCTCGCCCGGCTCGCCGCCGCCGTCGTCGGGACGGGAGCCGACGTTGACCGCCGCCCAGGCGTGGGCGACCGCGTCGTACTGGACGCTGTCCGCGCCGAACAGGTCGGCCGCGGCGGAGAGGGTGGCGGTGCGGGCGCCGGCGTAGTTGGTGGTCGACGTCATCTTCTCGGTGAGCGCCTTGAACCAGATCTTCTCGGCGGCGGCGATCCCGATGCCGGTCACCGGCTTGTTGTCGTAGGTGGGCGAGTCGTAGCTCACGCCGTTGATCGTCTTGGCGCCGCTGCCCTCGCTGAGCAGGTAGAAGAAGTGGTTGGCCGGGCCCGAGGAGTAGTGGACGTCCACGCCGCCGATGCCGGAGTACCAGTAGTCCTTGGAGTTGCCGTCGCGGCTGGGCTTGTCCATGTAGCGCAGCGGGGTGCCGTTGCCGCGGATGTCGATCTTCTCGCCGACGAGGTAGTCGCCGACGTCCGTGCCGTTGTTCGCCTTGAACTCCACGGCCGCCGCGAAGATGTCGGAGGTCGCCTCGTTCAGACCGCCGGACTCGCCGCTGTACCGCAGCCCCGCGGTGTGGGAGGTGAGGCCGTGGGTCATCTCGTGGGCGGCGACGTCGATCGACGTCAGCGGCTTGGAGTTGCCGGCCCCGTCGCCGTAGGTCATGCAGAAGCAGGAGTCGGTCCAGAAGGCGTTGACGTAGGCGTTGCCGTAGTGGACCCGGGAGTAGGGGGCCTGGCCGTCGCCGCGGATGCCGTTGCGGCCGTGCACGTTCTTGTAGTAGTCCCAGGTCAGGGCCGCGCCGTAGTGGGCGTCCACACCGGCGGTCTGACGGTTGCTCGGCAGGCCGTTGCCCCAGACGTCGTCGGCGTCGGTGAAGAGCGTGCCGGTGCCGGAGGTGCCGCCGTTCAGGTCGTGGGTCCGGTGGTTGCCGCGGGCGGCGTCGGTCATCGTGTACTGGCCGCCGGAGGAGCTGGTGCCGAGGGTGACGCGCCCGGCGTACATGCTCTCGCCGGTACCGGTGTGCACGCCCTCCCACTCGGCGAGCTTCTTCCCGGTGCGGGCGTCGGTGACGACGTGGAGTTCGCTGGGGGTGCCGTCCTCCCGGGTGCCGGCGACGACCCGCTCCCAGGCCAGGACCGGCTCGCCCTCGGCGGCCCAGACCACCTTGCGGGGCGCGGTGCTGCCCTCGGCGGCGGCCTTGCGGGGCTTCTTCGACGCCGGGGCGTCGGTGGAGGGGACGGTGATCCTCTGCGGGGTGGCCTTGACGACCTCCCGTATCTCGCCGCGCGCGGACTCCTCGACGACCAGGTCGCCGCCGAGGACGGGCAGCCCGTCGTAGGTGCGCTCGTAGCGGGTGTGGACGGTGCCGTCGGCGTTCTTGACGACGTCGCGGACCAGCAGCCTCTCCTTGGCGCCGAGCCCCAGCGCCTTGGCGGTGGCGGCGCGGTCGGCCTCGGCGTCCTTCAGGAGTTCGGCCCGCTGGGTGGGGGAGAGGTCGACGGACAGGGCGCCGGGATCGGGCTTGGCGGCCGGCGCGGCGGTGGAGACCTGCGCCTGGAGGCCGACGGCCAGGAGGGCCGAGGCGGCGACGAGGGCACCGGTGGCAGAGGCACGTCTACGAGGGCTGGATCTGCGTATCACGCTGGACTCCTCACTGGAGAGCGGTGCAGAGAGCGAGTGCGCCTGAGGGGGGTGGGGGATGGGATCCCGTGGAGGGAGAAGACCGTGCACAGCGTGGAGAGAGTGACACCGAACAGAGGTTCTTGTCAGGGTCGGATCAAGAAAATGGCCGGAATCCGTCCGATGTCGGAAAATCGGCGTTCGCTGAGCGAACGGTGGGGAAACGCCCGGACCGAGGGCCTTCCCCGGCGGCGTGCCGGGGAAGGCCCTCGGTCCGGGCGGGCCCCTGGCGGGCCCGGTCAGGCGAGGCTGTCGCGCCAGGCCCGGTGGAGACCGGCGAAACGGCCGGTGCCCGCGACGAGATCGGCCGGCCGGCCGTCCTCGACGATGCGTCCGGCGTCCATCACCAGAACCCGATCGGCGATCTCCACCGTCGACAGCCGGTGGGCGATCACCATCGCGGTGCGCCCGTGCAGGACCGTCTCCATGGCCCGCTGGACCGCGCGTTCACCGGGCACGTCCAGCGACGAGGTCGCCTCGTCCAGGATGAGCACGGCCGGATCGGCCAGCAGCGCGCGGGCGAAGGCCACCAACTGCCGCTGACCGGCGGAGATGCGACCGCCGCGCTTGCGGACGTCGGTGTCGTACCCCTCGGGGAGGGCGGTGACGAAGTCGTGCGCGCCGATCGCCTTCGCCGCCCGCTCGATCTCCTCCCGCGAGGCGTCCGGACGGCCGATCGCGATGTTCTCCGCCACCGTGCCGGAGAACAGGAACGCCTCCTGGGTCACCATGACGACCCCGCGGCGCAGTTCGGGCGTGGCCAGGTCCCGCAGGTCGGTGCCGTCCAGCAGCACCCGGCCCTCGGTGGGGTCGTAGAAGCGGGCGAGCAGCTTGGCGAGCGTGGACTTGCCCGCGCCCGTCGCGCCGACCACCGCGACCGTCTGCCCCGCCGGGATCTCCAGGTCGAAGCGGGGCAGCACCTCGCCGCCCGTGCGGTAGGAGAAGCTCACGCTCTCGAAGACCACCGAGCGGCCGGGCAGACGATCGGACCGCTCCGGCAGCGGCCGGGGACGGACGGGCTCGGGGACGGAGGGGACCTGGGCGAGCAGCCCGGCGATCTTCTCCAGGGAGGCCGCCGCGGACTGGTAGGAGTTGAGGAACATCCCCAGCCGGTCGATCGGGTCGTACAGCCGCCGCAGGTACAGCGTCGCCGCGGCGAGCACGCCCAACTCCAGCGCGCCGGACGCCACCCGGTGGGCGCCCCAGAGCACGATGACGGCCACCGCCACGTTGGCGACCAGCCGGGAGGAGACCACGTAGCGGGCCATCTCCAGGATGGAGTCGCCGTTGAGCCGCAGGTGCCGGCCGTTGAGCCCGGCGAAGTCCGCGTCGCCCGCCCGCTCGCGGCGGAACGCCTGCACCGGGCGGATGCCGTTCATCGTCTCCACGAACTTCACGATGACCGCCGCCATGGCCGTGGACTTCCGGCTGTAGACGCGCATCGAGCGGCGCCGGAAGTTCTGCACGAGCAGGAACAGCGGGACGAAGGAGAGCAGCGCCGCGCCGCCCAGACCGATGTCGAGCCAGAACAGCGTCGCGCAGATGTAGACCACCGACAGGACCACGCCCAGCAGCTCCTGCAGGCCCTCGTCCAGCAGCTCGCGCAGCGACTCGACGTCGGTGGTGGCCCGGGAGATCAGCCGGCCGGAGGTGTAGCGGTCGTGGAAGTCCACGCTCAGCGCCTGGGCGTGCCGGTGGATCCGGCCGCGCAGCTCCAGCAGGACGCTCTGGTTGATCCGGGCGGCGGCCCGGACGAAGGCGTACTGCAGACCGCCCGAGGACAGCGCGCACAGCGCGTACCCCGCCGCCACGGCGACCAGCGGGCCGTGGTCGCCGTCGCGCAGGGCGGGCACGGCCCGGTCTATGGCGTAGGCGACCAGCAGCGGCCCGGCCTGCACCGCGGCCTGCTGGAGCAGCAGCAGGACGGCGGCCACGACCACCCGCGACCGGTGCGGGCGCAGCAGCGAGCCGAGCAGCCGCCGCGAGGCGCCCCGCGGCGCGGGCAGCACGTCGCGGTCGAAGGGATCGGACGGCGCGGCGGACCCGCCGCCTCCGCCGTCCCGCGCGTCCGACTCCCCGGAGTCCTCGTAGGGGGGTTCGGTGACGGTGGCGGTCATCGTTCCTCCTCGCGCTGCTCACCGGACATCAGATGGCGGTACTCGGCGCTGGAACGCAGCAGTTCGTGGTGGGTGCCGACGGCGGCGATCCGGCCCCGCGACAGCAGCGCGACCCGGTCGGCCAGCAGCACGGTGGAGGGCCGGTGCGCCACCACCAGGGCGGTGGTGCCGGCCAGCACCTCGCGGAGGGCGGCCTCCACCAGGGACTCGGTGTGGACGTCGAGCGCGGAGAGCGGATCGTCCAGGACGAGGAAGCGGGGGCGGCCGACGACGGCGCGGGCCAGCGCCAGGCGCTGGCGCTGGCCGCCGGAGAGGCTCAGGCCCTGCTCGCCGACCTGGGTGTCGACCCCCTGCGGCAGCGCGTTCACGAACTCCTCGGCCTGGGCGACCCGCAGGGCGCGCGTCAGCTCCTCCTCCCCGGCGGACTCCGCGCCCATCAGCACGTTCTCCCGCACGGAGGCGGAGAACAGCGTGGGCTCCTCGAAGGCGACCGCGACCAGCGAGCGCAGCTCGTCGCGGGTCAGCGCCGCCACGTCCCGGCCGTCGAGGGTGATCCGGCCGGACGTGGCCTCGTGGAGCCGGGGGATCAGGGCGGTGAGCGTGGTCTTGCCGCTGCCGGTGGCGCCGACCAGCGCCACGGTCTCGCCGGAGCGGATGTGCAGGTCGACGCCGTCCAGCACGGGCGGGGCGTCCGGCGGCGCGTCCGGGTAGCGGAAGACCACCCGCTCGAAGCGGAGTCCGTCCGCCGGTGCGGGGTCGGCCGCCGGGGCGCTCGGCGCGGGGTCCTCCCGGACGGACGCCCGGGCGGGGGCGTCCGGCGGGAGGGGCTCGTCCATCACCTCGAAGTAGCGGTCGGTCGCCGTCGCGGCCTCGTTGCTCATGGCCAGCAGGAAGCCGATCGACTCCACCGGCCAGCGCAGCGCCAGGGCCGTGGTGAGGAAGGCGACCAGGGTGCCCGCCGACAGCTCCCCGTCGGCGACCTGGACCGTGCCCAGCACCAGGGCGGCGCCGATGGCCAGCTCCGGCAGCGTCATGATCATCGCCCAGATGCCCGCCAGCAGCCGCGCCTTGCGCAGTTCGGTGCCCAGCAGCCGGTGGGAGAGCGCCCGGAAGGCGCGGGCCTGGCTGCGGTGGCGGCCGAAGCCCTTGATGATCCGGATGCCGAGCACGGACTCCTCGACGACCGTCGTCAGATCGCCGATCTGGTCCTGCGCCCGGCGCGCGGCCAGCGAGTACCGCGTCTCGAAGACGGAGCAGAGCAGCACCAGCGGCACCACGGGCAGCAGCAGCACGAGCCCCAGCGTCCACTCCTGGACCAGCAGGACACCGAACCCGACGAGGATGGTGGTGCCGTTGACCAGCAGGAAGGTGAGCGGGAAGGCCAGGAACATGCGCAGCAGCTGGAGGTCCGCCGTGGCGCGGGAGAGCAACTGCCCGCTCGCCCAACGGTCGTGGAAGGCGACCGGCAGCCGCTGCAGGTGCCGGAACAGCTCCGCGCGCATCCTCGCCTCGACCCCGGCCAGCGGACGGGCCACCAGCCAGCGCCGCAGCCCGAACAGCAGCGCCTCCAGCACGCCGACGGCCAGCAGCAGCGCACCGCCCAGCCACACCCCGTCCGTGTCGCGGTGGGCGATCGGCCCGTCCACGAGCCACTTCAGGATCAGGGGGATGACCAGCCCCAGGCAGGAGGCCACGATCGCGACGAACGCCGCCGTGAACAGCCGGGCCCGCACGGGCCGCACATAGGGCCACAGCCGCAGCAGGGAACGGACGGCGGAACGGTCGGAGCCACCCGGGACGGGCCCGGGAGCGCCGGGCTCGGGTGCGGGGGAGTCGGGGCGCGGGGGGTCCGTGGCGATGGCAGACATCACGAGCGAGACTACGTTTCACCACTGACGGACCACACTCGGTTTTCCGCCGTAGGACTGACGGCGTACCTCCCCCGGGCCCCGTCCGCGTCCCGGTCACGTCCCCGCCCGGCGCAGGTTCCGGATCGCCGGGACCGACAGCAGCGCCGCGCTGACCAGCACGGCCGTCACCGCGCCCGCCGCCAGCACGGACCGGGTGCCGAACAGACCGGCGGCCGGGCCCGCCAGCGCCTGGCCGACCGGGAGCATCGACAGCGAACCGGCGACCTCGTAGGCGTGCACGCGCCCCCGGATCGCCTCGGGCACCTGGGTCTGCACACTGGTCGCCCACATCACGCCCCAGAACCCGATCGCCGCTCCCGAGACGGCCGTGCACGCCGCGATCACCACCGGCGGGAGCTGCGCGGCCACCGCCGCGGGGAAGGCGCAGTAGCCCAGGAGCGCCAACGAGCCGGCGCGCAGCGGGTGGAGGGGACGTATGCGCATCGCCAGCAGCCCGCCGACCGCGGTGCCCGCGCCCAGCGCCGAGTTGACCAGGCCGTACGTCCGCTCGCCGTGGCCGGAGATGAGTTCGGTGGCGGTGAGCGGCACCAGCGGCCCCGTGACGGTGATCATCATCACCATCCACAGGACGATGACGCCCCACATCCAGGTCCGGGACCGGAACTCCCGCCACCCCTCGACCAGATCGGCCCGGTAGGAGCTCCGCCGCACCGCCCCGGCGCCGGCTTCGGCGGTCCGGTCCGCCGGGGGCAGCCGCAGCAGCACCAGGCACAGGGCGCTCAGGGCGTAGGTGGCCGCGTGGACGACGAACACCCCGCCGGCGGAGGACACCGCGACCATCGTCCCGGCGAGCGCGGGCCCGGCGAGCATCGCCAGCGACTCCACCGTGCGGACCGCCCCGTTGGCCCCCTGCACGTCCCGCGCCACCCTGGGGACGATGCGGGCCACGCCGGGCTGGAACAACCCGGCCGCCACGCCGTTGACCGCGCCGATCACGCAGATCTGCCAGAGCACCACGTGCCCGGTGAGGAAGAACCCGGCGACCAGCGCCTGGGTGCACACCCGCACCAGATCGGAGCCGACCATCAGGGCCCGGGCGTCGAAGCGGTCCGAGAACACCCCGCCGAAGACGACGAACCCCGCGAAGCAGACGGTGAAGGAGGCCATGGCCAGGCCGATGTGGCCCGCGCCCATCCCGTGGTGGAGCAGGCCCGCGGAGAGCGCGATGGGCAGCATCGCGTCCCCCAGCATGGCGACGGCGCGGGCGGTGAGGAACAGCAGGAAGTCGCGGGACCACAGGCGGTCCGGGAGCCCGCCGCCGGGGACGGCCGCGGAGGCGGACAGGGGGGCGGCGCCGGCGGGGGAGCGGGAGGGGCGGGAAGCTGTCACAGACCAAGGAGTGTGGACTGGACCACTCGGCCGCGTCCACCGGTTTGACGGCGGGACGCCCCGTCCCGTCGCCGTCCCGCCGCCGGTTGTCGGTGCCGGCGCCTACGCTGCGCGACATGAGTCAGGCAGAGGTACGAGAGTTGCAGACCGCGCTGCACACCGCGTCCGACATCGCCTTCGCGCTGGACGGCGAGCCCTCGGCGGACCAGGCCGCCGCGCTGGTGGACGCGTTGCGCCGGGCGCTGGAGGCGGCGCGGGCGCTGGGCGACGACCTCGGCGGCACGGGCTGCCGGGAGCATCCGCGCGGGGCCGTGGACCCGCTGTACGGGGACAAGGAGGACCCGCTGCCGCCGGGGTGGGGGCGGTGCCTGCTGTGCAACGACCGGCGCCGCCGGGCCGGCGCGCAGCGGTACGCCGCCGGCCGCTGAGGGGGCGGGCGCCCGCGGTGGTCGGGCGCCGTCTCAGCGGTCCTCGGCCCGCATCTCGAACCACGTCGTCTTGCCGCGCGGCAGCAGGTCCACGCCCCAGCGGTCGGAGAGGTGGTCCACCAGGAACAGCCCACGGCCGCTGACGTCGAGTTCGTGGACGGGCAGCAGGCACGGCAGGCCGCGCGAGGGGTCGCGGACCTCGACGCGGATCCGGCCGCGCCGCCGGTTCATCCGCAGCCCCAGCGTCTGGGCCCCGGTGTGGCGCACGGCGTTGCCCACCAGTTCGGAGACGAGCAGCACGGTGTCCTCGACGAGGGCGGTGGGCAGCCCCCACCGGGTCGACAGGGCGGTCCGGGCGAGTTCGCGCGCGATGCGTGCGGACTCGGGGAGGTTGGGCAGCCGCACCTCCTCGACGACCGGATCACCGATCCCGCCGGACGCCGCGGGCGCCGGCTCGTCCTCCGGTGTCGACGCCGCGTGCGCCGTGTCGAGTCCCGCCATGGCCCCATCATGGCCGCAGAACGCCCCCCGTGGGGCCGGACCGAGGGAATCCCCTTCCGGTCGTGGCAGGGGCTTTCGTCCCGCTGTGCGCGCGCCCCGGTTGTGCGCCCTTCCGAGGTCCCGGGCGGGGCGCGGAGGCGGCCCGTGCGCCGCCCCCGCGCCCGCGTCCCGTCCGGCCGGCGGGCCGGTCCGTCAGCGGAACTTCGCCTTGCCCGGCCCCTCCTCGACGAAGCTGCGCATGCCGATCTCCCGGTCCTCGGTCGCGAACAGCCCGGCGAACCAGCTGCGCTCGATCGCGAGCCCGGTGTCGATGTCCGTCTCCAGCCCCGCGTCGACGCACTCCTTGGCCGCGCGCAGCGCGATCGCCGGACCGGAGGCCAGCCGCGCCGCCCAGGCGTGCGCCTGCTCGTAGACCTCGGCCGCGGGCACCACCTTGTCCACCAGGCCGATCGCCAGGGCCTCGTCCGCGCGCACGTGGCGCCCGGTGAAGATCAGGTCCTTGGCCTTCGACGGTCCGACCAGGCGGGCCAGCCGCTGGGTGCCGCCCGCGCCCGGGATCAGACCGAGGAGGATCTCCGGCTGGCCGAGCTTGGCGTTCTCGGCGGCGATCCGGTAGTCGGCGCACAGCGCCAGCTCGCACCCTCCGCCCAGCGCGTAGCCGGTCACGGCGGCCACCACCGGCTTGGGGATGCGGGCCACGGCGGTGAAGGAGTCCTGGAGCGCCCGGGACCGGGCGACCATCGCCGCGTGGTCCATCTCGCGCATCTCCTTGATGTCCGCGCCCGCCGCGAACACCTTCTCCCCTCCGTAGAGCACCACGGCCCGTACGTCGTCGCGGTCCGACGCCTCCTCGGCCAGCTCGCGCAGCCGGTCCTGGGTGGCGATGTCCAGCGCGTTCATGGGCGGACGGTCGAGTCGGATGGTGCCGACGCCCTCGGCGACCTCAAGAGTCACAGTCATGGGGGCAGGTTAGCCGCCGTTAACGCCCTGCCGTCCAGGGGCCTTCACCGGGAGATCTCCGCCGGCCGGCGCGGTGCCCCTCCTCGTCCGGTCGGGGGAGGGTCGGGGCAGGGCGGGGAGAAGGGGGAAGACGCCGATCACGCGGGTGAGGCGGGCGGCCCGAACGGGAACACTCCTGCAAGACCCGGACACGGGGGCGGGCGGCCGGGACGCCGTGCGACCGCCGTGTCAGCCCGAGCCGCGAGCCGCCGGAGGCAGAACGTGTCGGATGTGTCGAGCGCACCCGAACAGCAGGCACGCCGCCGGACGGCGTCCGGCGAGCCGTGGGCCGACGCCCCCGCCACGGCGACCGTCTGGCCCGGCAGCCCCCAGCCACTGGGGGCCCGCCACCACATCGGCCCCGGCGGGGTGGAGGGCACCAACTTCGCGCTGTGGTCGGCCGGCGCCGAGGCCGTCGAACTCTGCCTCTTCGACGACGACGGCAACGAGACGCGCTGCCCGCTGACCGAGCACACCCACGAGATCTGGCACGGCTTCGTCCCCGGCGTCCGCCCCGGTCAGCGGTACGGCTACCGGGTGCACGGCCGCTGGGACCCCTGGACGGGCGCCCGCTGGAACCCCGCCAAGCTGCTGCTGGACCCGTACGCCCGCGCGGTGGACGGCGAGTACGCGCTGCCGCCGGAGGTCTACGGCCACGTCCGCGACTGGCCGCAGCCCCACCTGGCCGACACCGTCCGCGACGAGCACGACTCGGCGCCGTACGTGCCCAAGGGCGTCGTCGTCGACTCGGCCCTCGGCGCGAGCGCCGACGCCGGGGACGAGTGGATCGACGACCGCCGCCCCAAGGTCCCCTGGCCCGACTCGGTCATCTACGAGCTGCACGTGCGCGGCTTCACCATGCGCCACCCGGACGTCCCGCCGGAGCTGCGCGGCACCTACGCCGGGCTCGCGCACCCGGCCGCGATCGAGCACCTGACGAAGCTGGGGGTGACGGCGGTCGAGCTGCTGCCGGTGCACCAGTTCGCGCACGAGGACCACCTGCTCCGCCGGGGCCTGCGCAACTACTGGGGCTACAACTCCATCGGCTACTTCGCGCCGCACGCCGCGTACGCCGCCTCCGGCACGCGCGGCCGGCAGGTGGGGGAGTTCCGGGAGATGGTGCGCGCGCTGCACGCCGCCGGGATCGAGGTCATCCTCGACGTGGTCTACAACCACACCGCCGAGGGCAGCGAGTTCGGGCCGACGCTCTCCCTGCGCGGCATCGACAACCGCGGCTACTACCGGCTGGCCGACGACCCGCGCCGCTACGCCGACTACACCGGCTGCGGCAACACCCTCCACGTGGTCCAGCCCCAGGTGCTGCGGCTGATCACCGACTCGCTGCGCTACTGGGTGCAGGAGATGGGCGTGGACGGCTTCCGCTTCGACCTGGCCGCCGCGCTGGCGCGCTCCATGCACGACGTGGACATGCTCTCCCCGTTCCTGGCCGTCATCGCCCAGGACCCGGTGCTGCGCCGGGTGAAGCTGATCGCCGAGCCCTGGGACGTCGGCGCGGGCGGCTACCAGGTCGGCGCCTTCCCGCCGCTGTGGACGGAGTGGAACGACCGCTACCGGGACACCGTCCGCGACTTCTGGCGGGGCGCCCTGCCGGACGTGCGCGACCTGGGCTACCGGCTGTCCGGCTCCAGCGACCTGTACGCCTGGGGCGGACGGCGGCCGTACGCGTCGGTCAACTTCGTCACCGCCCACGACGGCTTCACCCTGCGCGACCTGGTGAGCTACGAGCGCAAGCACAACGAGGCCAACGGCGAGGACAACCGCGACGGCACCAACGACAACCGCTCCTGGAACTGCGGCGCGGAGGGCGAGACCGACGACGAGTCCGTGCTCGCCCTGCGGCGCCGGCAGCTGCGCAACCTCCTCACCACCCTGCTGCTGTCCACCGGGGTGCCGATGCTGGTGGCGGGCGACGAGATGGGGCGCACCCAGGGCGGCAACAACAACGCCTACTGCCAGGACAACGAGATCGGCTGGGTGGACTGGTCGTTGCTGGAGGAGCCCGGCTGGCGGGCGCTGTTCGACCTGACCTCGCGGCTGATCGCGCTGCGCCGCGCCCATCCGGTGCTGCGGCGCCGGGCCTTCTTCTCGGGCCGGGCGTACGGCCCCGAGGGGCTGCGCGACCTGGCCTGGTTCACCGGCTCGGGCGAGGAGATGACCGAGCCCGACTGGTACGCGCCCGGCGCCACTGTGGGCATGTACCTGTCCGGGCGGGACATTCCGCAGCGCGACGCCCGCGGCGAGCCGGTGGTCGACGACAGCTTCCTGGTCCTCCTCCACGCCGACCACCGGACCGGGAGGTTCCGGCTGCCCGGACCGCCGTGGGGACAGGCGTACGAACTGCTCGTGGACACCGCGCGGGAGGAGCAGGACGCCGAGCCGGGGACCGTCCACCCGGCGGGCGAGAGCATCGAGGTCCCCGCGCGGTCGGTACTCGTGTGGCGGGTGTTGCCCTGAGTGGTCCTCGTTCCCGATGTGAGGCGTGTGGCCGCCGGTTAGGGTGTGCGCATCACGACCGCACAACGGGAGGAACGTTTCTCGATGGCCGACATCGAAGCTGCGCGCAGGGTGTTCGACCGGTTCGACGTGGACAAGGACGGGCTGATCACCGCGGCCGAGTTCCGGCAGGTCATGGGGGAGATGGGGGACTACCACGTCACCGTGGAGATGGCCCGGACCCTGATAGGCCGGCACGACGGCAACGGTGACGGCCTGCTCTCCTTCGAGGAGTTCTGGGCAGCGCGCCAGAAGGCCGCCTCGCAGGCGTAAGGCGAGACGGGCCCGTACGGCGGGGCGGGGGGC